>JBLHKB010000035.1:0-24901 GCA_047619315.1 Polyangiales bacterium | reverse complement strand
AAGGACTCGAATCTGAGCCGTCGGGCCGCGAAGTCCGCCAAGCTCGAGGGTGTGGGGAATGCCTCGGAGCGCTTGCGAATGCCCCTCGACTTGGAGGTCCGCGCTCGCTGGCGCGGACACCAAGAGAAGCGCGACGGTCATGGCCGTCGCGACCCAGTTCAAACGCCGTATCATTGGGCGCTAAGGCGTTCAGCCATCACCTGATCGACGTCGAAGCGCGTCGATTGAACCAGCGTTCGCAGCGCTTCCGTGGCGCAACCGATCGCGTCCCCCCAAAGCTCGGAACGCTCGTAGCGCACCACGAGGTGACCTTCTTGTTGAAGCTCAATATCGAGAACTCGGCGCTTCGCGTCGTCCTTCCGACCCGTGGAGCGCTTGTCGAGCAGAATGGCCATGGTTCGCGAAGCGGATATCGCTTCGAACTTCTCTCCAGCGTCACCGACCGCCACGTGATCCGTGTGGGTGTATGTGACAAAGAAGTTCACGACTGCGCGGCCCACGTCCATGTGACAGCGTACCGTCAGCTCAGGCGTGATGTGCTCGCGGCCCGGGATGAAGGCAAGATCCCGTGGCCAGTAATCTTTGCCTTCAGGATCGACGACACGGTACGCCCCAAACTCAGACCAGCGAACCCCAGCAACCACAAGGGCCGGTAGAAGCGTCCGCTCCATGGGATCGTTGAGCAGCGTCAGGATATGATGGATCTTTGCGGTCTCCGCCGATGCGTTCTGGGTTACGAGATCCCACGCAGCGGCGATGGCGCGCTCGTCCGGCTTGCCTTCTCCTTCACGTGTCCAACGCCAATCTTCAAGAGCGGGGCTCGGGTGAACCTCCAGCGATGCATCAAACCGTTCAGTCCAGCTCTGTGGCTTTCGCTTCATGCGGGGACCTTATCGCACTTTCGAAAGCGCTCAAGAATCGTCGCGGTACAGGGCTCTTCGTAGGCTTGCGCCAAGGTTCTCGGGATCGACTGGCTTCAGAAGAAAATCCGTCGCGCCCATTCGGGACAGAACTTGCCAGTCGCGGGCTGCACCTGTCCCCGTGATGACCAGAAGTCGCGTATTCTCGCCGCGTGCCGATAGGAGCGCCGTCAGTTCCAGTCCATTGACATCTGGAAGCTGTAGATCGATCGCGATGGCGTTGTAGTGGGTGGCTCGCGCCGCGATCAGCGCTTCCTCGCCAGTTCCGGCGGAATCGACGCGAACGGCGGGCATCACCTCCTCGACGACGGCGCGAACAAGACTCACGAACGCAGGGTCATCGTCGACCACAAGCAGAGCTCGCGGGGCGCCGCGCCGCAAGTTCGCGCGCGCTTCGCCAAGATCTTGGGCAAACGCGAGTGCGGAACGAGTTCGGAGATCGGGGTCACGAGCCATGGCCTTACGCACGATCTCGTCGAAGACGGTGGGTAAATCTGGGCGAAACGTCGTGAGAGATGGCGGCTCTTTGTAAAGCTGCTGCACCAAGACCCGCGCGGAGTCAGGGGCCTCGAAAGGCCGGCGCCCGGCGAGAAGCTCAAAGGCGATGACTCCAAGGCTGTACACGTCGCCTAAGAAGCGCCGACTCGGTTCCAGCTCCTTCTGTTCGGGGAGGCGCTCAGGCGCGAGATAGCCAGGGGTGCCCTGGTCGCCATTCGTCGACGTGGCATCGAGAGTCACGCCGAAGTCAGTCACAAAGGGCCGAAAGAGATCGTCAACGAGCACGTTGGCGGGCTTTAGGTCACCGTGAACGATCCCACACTGATGGATCGCTGCGACACCCTTACAGATACCCTCGACGAGCCCGACAGCTTCATCGATGGAGAGCATGCCGGTGGAATCAATGCGTTCGTCAAGAGTAGAGCCCTTGATGTAGGCCATGACGATGAACGGGCAATCTTGGTGGGTCCCAAAGTCGAAAATGGGAACAACGTTTTCGTGACGGATAGCCGCCATCGCTTGGGCCTCACACAAGAAACGAAGGCGCGATTCCTCCCGGTCGAGCAAGTGTGGAAGAACAAGCTTGATGGCAACGAGTCGATTGAGCGTCAGATCGAGGGCGAGGAAGACGCCACCCATTCCGCCCACGCCGAGCAAACTGTCGACTCGGTACTTACCCGCGAACACATCGCCCGGCTTCGGGAGCTTCTGCACAACCGCACGGAAGGTCTCTGAATCGCTTCTCACACCTGGACTATACCTGTCTCTCGGGAAAAGCGACTCCCCGAGGCAGGGGGCATAGGCAGCTGGACGCCGGCGGATTCTAGGATATGCCGCGCATCATGACGACGATCTCCCCGCTATTCGATGCCAGCGCCTGGGAACCTGTTCCTGGGTTCGAAGACCTCGACGACATCACGTATCATCGGGCTAAGAACCAAGGCACCGTACGAATCGCCTTCAATCGACCCGAAGTCCGAAATGCGTTTCGCCCGAAGACCGTCGATCAGCTCTTCCGAACCCTGGATCATGCCCGGAGATGGAGCGACGTTGGCTGCGTGCTTCTGACCGGAAACGGTCCATCACCAAAGGACGGAGGCTGGGCTTTTTGCTCCGGAGGAGACCAACGGATTCGAGGAAAGGACGGATACAAATACGCTGAAGGGGACACGGACACTTCCATCGACCCAGCTCGACTCGGCCGTCTTCACATTCTTGAAGTGCAGCGACTCATTCGATTTATGCCCAAGGTGGTGATCGCTGTCGTCCCCGGTTGGGCCGTGGGTGGCGGACACAGTCTTCATGTGGTCTGCGACATGACCTTGGCCAGCCAAGAGCACGCTGTGTTCAAGCAAACGGATGCGGACGTCGCCAGCTTTGACGGTGGCTATGGCAGCGCCTACCTGGCGCGGATGGTCGGACAAAAACGGGCGAGGGAGATCTTCTTCTTGGGGCTAAACTACAGCGCCGATGAGGCCGTCGCGATGGGCATGGTGAATCGCGCCGTTCCTCACGTTGACCTGGAGAAGGTTGCCCTCGAATGGGGCGAACTCATCAACGGCAAAAGCCCGACGGCCCAGCGCATGCTGAAGTTCGCGTTCAACCTGGTGGACGATGGAATCGTTGGCCAGCAGCTCTTTGCGGGTGAAGCGACACGACTTGCTTACGGAACCGAAGAGGCCAAAGAAGGGCGCGACGCGTTTCTTGAAAAGCGCGACCAGGACTTCTCAAAGTTTCCCTGGCACTACTGAGCGCCGAACTGTCCGTGGGTGTCTACTGGAAGAGGCTCATGCACCATGCCACCTTGAACCGCCATTTCGCCCTGCACCGAGCCGCCGAGCCAGCCGAACGGGTTGAGACCTGCAAAGCGAGCAAAGCCAAGCAAGGTCAGCACGGCCACAACGGCGCCGATGACCTTCGCCGCAATTCGAAGGCTGCCTCGGCCTGCTTCGCGAAGCTGCCGAAATCGGACCGGTGAGCAGTCGCTTGTGACGATGGTTCCATCGATCCGCCGAAAGAAGCGAACGCACACACGCCCGGTGCTCTCAAAGACCAGTGTCTCCGCCTCGTCTTTCGTCATCTCTGAGAGGTCGTAGACGTCCTGCATGCAAAGAGCGCAGTTACGCTTGCCGGGTCCAGCGACTTCCATCTCTCGCCAGGGCTCGTCGCACGGGGATTTCACGTCGATGATGTTGAGGCTTCGTTTTGCGTTGGGCGTCATGTCTTGCTCCTATTCCCAAGACCCAGACGGGCCTCCGATCCTTGGCGAAATCTCAGGGCACTTGAAAGATCCACGGGGACCCAAGGAAACCAGACCACCCGCTTTCCTACCCGCATGCAGATAACGCAGCGCCCTTGGGCCACATTTATCCTCTCTGCGCTAGCACTCCTCGCCGCTCTCTTTCTTGAGTGGGAGATGGGTCGAGCACCTCAGATGGCCGGCTTCTCTCTTGCGATGGCGATACCACTGCTCGCCCTTGGTTTCGGCATCGATTGGTTGCGAATCACTCGCCCGTCGCGATCGCGCGCCGCCTTGGTCGTTGGGCTTGCGCTCACGGCCGTCGCCCTCCCCTTCGCCCTTGTGTTTCCACTGAGTCGAATACTCATCGTCGTCGTTGGACTTGGCTTTGTCGCCGCTGCCGCGGGCTCTCACGTCTGGGCACGCTTGGGCCACATCATCGAGGCGACGTATGTGGGACAGCGCGGTCAACGCTCCGTGTTCGTCGACACCCACTCCTGCTGGGCGCTCTACTGCGACAAATCGTTTTCGCTACGACCTGGCGACTTGGTGGCATTTCGCTTCCGTGGAGACGAGCGGCAGCAAACTTATAACGGCCCGTTCCGAACCCGCCATCAGCTCAGCGGAACCGTGGTCGAAATCGCGGAGAGCCGAATCGCCCTTCGCCGCGAGAGAAAGCGAAGGGCAGCGTGGGTTTCTAAGACCGTGATGGTCGCAGCGGGTGCAGCGGTAATCGAGCTAGCGGCGCTCGCTCTCTTCGTCGTCTCGTAGCAATATCTAGTAAGACCAGAGCACTTGGTCGACTTGGACAGCGCCGCGGTCCACGACGAGGTGCTGATACGCACCCTGAAGCTGGACGTCCGTCGCATGGCGACCGAACTGTGTGTAGAGAAAGTGTGTAAGCTCGCCGACCGTCAGGACGCGGTCTTGCGGAGAACGGTCCGCTTCACCGCTCACCGCGGTTCGCAAGAAGTGACTCAAGTAACCCCCGGCCTGGAACTGACCGGCGACGGCGCTGAGGACGTCTTCCTCAGAAGAAAAGAGACCCACGCGACCAGGACGCGTGATGAGGTCCTTCGCGAATCCGCCGCTGTAGCAGGAGTCGAGGGCGATGACCGACGTGCCGTTGTTGATCACCTCGAAGGCCTGCGCCATCTCGTTGTCGAGGAGCTCGCCGTCGTAGAGAACGAGTGATTCGTCTGTGCCGTCGATCTCGCGCGGATCCGTCGATCCGCTTCGCTGGTTTCCATGGCCCGAATAGAAGAAGACGAAGACGTCATTGGGACCCATCTCCGCGCCAAAGCGCTGGATGGCATTGAGCACGTTGGCGCGCGTAGCCTCAGAGTCCGTCAGCAATACCTGACGGCTGGGATCCAAGAGCCCATGGTTCCGGAGCGCTTCTGCAAGCTTGATGGCGTCGTTCGCGCATTCCGGCAAGTTGCCGACGCCGGCGGGGTAGTTGGTGATTCCCGCGAACAGGCCGAAAACGCGAGCGGCACCGTTTGCCGCTTGGTTCCCACCGCCGGCGTTCGTTCCGCCATTCGCCTGAGGAATCGCCGCCCCGGCTCCGAAGCGTAGGGCGTAGGAACCGCTTTCGCCTGGCTCGTAGCTGGTCGCTACGATCCGGTAGTCGCCCGCCTCGGCGCGAGGAATATCGACGCCGGCGTTGCGGGAACCTTGGTAGTCGTCGTTGTCGCTTTGGTCACCGCTCGGTGAAGTCACGATGAGGTAGGGGTCAAACTGTGTTGAATCCAGACGAATCTGAATCGGCGCACCAGGCGTGAACGAACGCGTGTAGGCATCTCGAAACTCTCCACTTTGCAGAGTCGAGTCGCCCGCAGCGAGGGCTCCTTGAACCACGTCTCCCGTCGCAGGCGTAGTCTCGGCGTTTCCTCCGGCGGTGTTTGCGGGCGCGGCTGCTCCTCCACCGGCGCCTCTCGTGATCACGAGTTCGTACGCGCCGGTTTCTCCGGGCTGATAGCTCGTCACCGTGATGTTGTAGGTGCCCCCGACGGCCGCCACGTAATCAAGCCCGGCATCGGTATCCGGGGAGTTGGCGTCGTCGTTGTCCGTGGCGTCTCCACTCGGCGGCCGGACGATAAGATAGGTGTCGAAGGCCGAAGAGCGTGCATCGAAGCGAACACGTTCATTCGCCGCGAGCTGAACTTCAAAGCTGTCTGCGAACTCACCGCTTTGAATCGTCGCGTCCCCCTGAATAAGAGAGCCAGGCCGTGTTTCGCTGCCCGCTGGCGTTGTGCCCGCCGCAGCCGCCGCCGTGTTGGTTTCAGAGGCGCGTTCGGCCGAGCTCTTGAGTTCGAAGGCTCCAATCATGTCAGCCCGGTACGCCGTGGCAATGATGCGATAGACGCCACTTTCAGGAAGGGTGATGTCGAGTCGAGCGTCCGTTGTGCCGCTGTGGTCATCGTTCTCCCAATGCTGTCCACTAGGACTCAAAACCATGAGGTAACTATCGACGACGGGACTGCTCATCTCCAGATGAAGGGGCTGACCCTGGGTTCCGCTGAGCTGATACACCATCGCGGGTTCACCGCTCGGCAAGGTCGTTGCCGCGGAGAGTTGTCCTCGGATGCTCTGGCCGATTTGAAGTGCAGGCCCTTCCGCCGAGGTAGGCAGCTGATGGTGTGATCGCGCGAGGGTGGGTATCACCTGCGTTTGGCTTTGAGTCAGCGCGATACGATAGCCGGCGTTCTGTGCGGGCTGAGCACTGATCAGTTGAAGCCGGTGGGGGCCGGGCTCGACGATGGCGTAACGTCCGTTAGCCGCCGGCGCGAGGGAGTGGCCTGTCGGACTCATCAAATGGGCGTTCGGAACCTCATCGCCCGTCGCGTCAATTCGCAGCTCAAGAGAAGTACCGGCCACGCCATTGACGACGTAGTGGTCAGAAAAACGTCCATCCGCGAGAGCGTGGTCACTGGCACCAAGTTGACCATCGATGGTCTGTCCCGGCGCGAGCGTCACCGTCGCCGTGTTGGGCGTCGCCACGGTCCCTCCGCCTTCACGCTGAACGGTGACGTGAAAGGCGCCGCTGGCTTGAGGGTCGAAACTCGTGACCGTCACCTTGAGTGCTCCCGCGGTGATCGCCGTAGTGCTCAGACGCGACTCTTCTCGGCTGCCGTGCCAGTCGTCGTTGGACATCACAGAGCCTCCGGGAGGCTGAACGGCGATGACGGGGTCAAAGGCCGTCGACGTCACGCTCACGGTCACATGGTCGCCAGCATTGACTTGGATATCAAAGTCCGTCGTCGCTCCTGCGCCCGCAGCGAGGGCACCGTCGACATCGAGGAGGGCCGAGATAGCCACGGCAGGATCCGGGGTGACTACGGCTTCATCGTCTTCGCAAGAAGAGCAAGCAACGAGAAGGACGATGAGGAAGCGACTGAAACCCATGCTGAGAACTATACCAGCGTCTTCCAGTGTCTGGTTTGGCATTTTGCAGGCCCCTATTCGCACCTTGAGACTCGACGAGACCGCAAGAAGCACGTTAGATCGCGTCCATGGCGGCGAGTCCACCAACGTTAAAACCGGCCTCGCGACGCTTCGCAGACATCGCTCTTGCGTCGATCGTCTTGCTTGTCGTCGGCATGATGATCGTGCCGCTCCCGACTCCACTGCTCGACGTCCTGATCAGCGCGAACGTCGCTGTTGCGGTGCTGATGCTCCTGACCGCTATGTACGTCAAGAGCGGTCTTGAGTTCACGTCGTTTCCGACGGTTCTTCTCGTCACGACGCTTTACCGCCTCGCTCTCAATGTCTCTTCGACGCGCCTGATCCTCCTTCAGGCGGATGCAGGAGAGGTCGTCGAAGCCTTTGGCAACTTCGTCGTTCAGGGCAATTTCGTCGTTGGTGCGGTCATATTCTCGATCCTCACGCTGATCCAGTTCTTGGTGGTCGCAAAAGGCTCTGAGCGTGTGGCCGAGGTCGGAGCGCGTTTCACCCTTGATGCGATGCCAGGCAAGCAGATGAGCATCGACGCCGAACTCCGCTCCGGCGGTATTTCCCAAGATGAGGCAAGACGCCGACGCGGGAACTTGCAGCGCGAGAGCCAGTTTTACGGCGCGATGGACGGCGCCATGAAGTTCGTCAAAGGCGACGCCATCGCCGGCATCGTCATTACCGTCGTCAATATCTTGGGCGGACTCGCCATCGGCGTCGCGATGCGAGACATGAGCGCCGCCGAAGCCCTCGCAAAGTACGGCATCCTGACGATCGGCGACGGTCTGGTGTCGCAGATTCCGGCGCTCCTTATCTCGACAGCGGCGGGTCTCGTGGTGACGCGCGTGGCTTCTGAGGACGAAGACTCGACGCTCGGCGGTGACATCGCGCAGCAGATCTTCGGCAACCCACGAGCGCTCACCGTTGCAGCGGTCTTCGTGACCATCCTCGCGATCATCCCTGGGCTTCCCGCCCTCCCCTTCTTAGTGATCGCCATCATCTTTTTCGTCACCGCGCGACGCCTGGTCACGAAACCGACGTCGGAAGAGGCCGTGGTTGTCGTGGCCAAAGAAGAGGCCGCGCGTGAAACGAAGGCGCGAAGAGCCATGGTCCCCCTCGTGGTTCCGGTGGCCGTGGAAGTCTCCCCCAACCTCGCGGCGCTCGTGGCCAATGAAGCAGGCCAAGGGCCGTTCCTCGAAGAAGACGTCCCTCCCCTGCGCGACGAGCTCTTCCTCGAGCTCGGCGTGGCTCTGCCAGGCGTTCGCGCGCGCGCCATCGATGGCCACGCGGCGGGCACTTATGTGATCGCACTTCAAGAAGTGCCCGTGGCGAGCGGCGTCATCCCTGATGACCGAGTGTTCGCTCTGGAGCGCACGGACTTCTTGGTTGGATATGGAGTAGCCGCGGAGCCCGCAAAAGACCCGCGCGGCGGCGAAGGCGCTTGGGTGCCAGCCGAGAGTATGGAGCTCGTCGAGGAGCTGGGTGTCCCGTGCCTTGGTCCGGCGGCTTTCATCGCGCGGCATCTAGGCGCGACGATTCGTCGTCAGCCGACGCCATTTGTCGGGCTCCAAGAAGTTCAGTCGATGCTCGATCAACTCGAGCGCGCGTACCCTGCGCTCGTGAGGCATGTCGTGCCGAAGCCGGTGTCCCTCACGCTCCTGACGGATGTTCTTCGCCGCCTCGTCGACGAAGGCGTATCGATTCGTCCGCTTCGCGAAATCCTGGAAGCCCTCGCGAGCCACGCAAACACGGAGAGAGATCCGGTCACACTGACAGAGCTCACACGCGCCGCGCTCAAGCGTCAGATCACCCATGCACATTCCGAACAAGGGTCCCTGGCGGTCTATCTGCTCGACCCTGAGATCGAAGAGGCCGTTCGGGACTCGATTCAACGAACCTCGGCGGGTTCGTTCTTGGCTCTCCCTCCTGCGGTCGCACGTGATGTCATCGGTGCTGTACGGAGCGAATGCCGACCCGAAGAAGGTCCCATCGTCATTCTCACGCAAGCAGACATTCGCCGCTTCTTCCGCCGCCTCATCGAAGTCGAACTTCCAGACGCAGCCGTTCTGTCGTTTCAAGAGCTAGCGCCTGAGGTGAGCGTGCAGCCCCTCGCACGGATCTCGATGTAGTTTCAGTTCGATGCGAGCACGGTGCTTCCAATGAACCCGCCCACATAAAGCGCTAGTGACGTCGGCGGCGAATCGTCATGAAGACCACGCCGACGAAGAGCGCGGCCCAAGGCAATGGTAGCGAAGAGTCCCCGGCGGCGCGGCAGCCGCAGCCCTCGCCTCCTGGATCGCTTCGACTGCCGGCATCGTAATCGGCGCCACCGTCAAAATTTGAACCCGCATCGCCGACGGGCAGCGGCGGACCGCAGGTCGCATCGACGCCACTGCAGTCCTGGTCGATTCCATCGTCGCAGAACTCCCGCGCTCCTGGGTACGACTCAGGGTCTTCGTCGCGGCAATCGACGTCGGAAAGGAACCCATCACCGTCGGCGTCGACGGCCTCACCACAGGACCCCGCGGAGCAAGCCTCTGGGCAGGTTTCCCGCTCGAATAGACCGCTGACGCAACGCACTCGCATGGTGCCTTCACAAGCCCAGTCGCGCTCAGCGCAGCTTCCGGCGATGCTCTCAACGCGAATCTCAATGATGTCGTCGTCGGGACCTCCCGACTCGGAGAACCAAGCGACGCCTTCGCGAAGGAGATTGAAATACTGCGGGTAGTCGCCGGGAGCAGAAGGTGCCTGCACGCTGAAACGAAAGATGCCCACGCTTCCAGGGGGAGTGCTCGCTTCGACCGTGGCCGCGCGAGAGGGGCTGACCCAATCGGACCCCGCAATTTGCGATTCACCGTCGCGTGGCTCCGTCGTGCCGAGAAAAACCTCGCCTGGCGTCCACGTTTCCGAGCCCTCGTTGCGAAACGAGATCGTCCCCTCAACGGACTCGCCCGGCGAGAGCGCGAACGGCTCGGACGACAGGGGAAACGACTGCGCGACAAAAACCGCACGGTATTCAGGCGGACCGCTCATTTCCTCAAAGGAGGAAACCAGTGACATGTAGGTTGGAGCGTAGGTGGTACCAACACCGCTGATGTTCTGGCGGAGATTGAAGTGCAGATGAATCGTGGTGGAGGTGCCCCCAAAACGATTGGACGTCCGTCCTAAGCGTTCACCACGGGAGACACGCTGCCCGACACCCACGGTCGTAGACCTCATGTGGAGATAATCGTAGCGAGTGCCGTCGTCGCCCATAAGGTAGACGGCATACCCGCCGTCGCGGTCGTCGTTGGTGATCGTTCCGTCCGCGCCGGCTACGATCCAATGAACGTTATCGTCGCAGGTGGCTGGTCGAATGTCTTGGCCCTGATGACCGTTGCCTGATGGACAAAGCGGCATGGTCCACGAGCGTGACTCGCAGTAGTTGTCATACCAAGGGTAGGAGTAATTCGACGCCGAACACTGGCCACCACCCGGTCCCATATAACCGCCAGGACCATAAATCTGAGAGTTCGCGTAGGCGTCGCCCTCCTCCATTGGGAAACGCATTCCTGGAGCGTACACACGCGAGTCGACGCGCCCGGCCCCGGGGCGCGACGGTCGGCCATCTGGCGCTTGAAGCTCACCAGCTGGGCGGTAGCTAAACTGTGCGAAGGCCCCGACGGGAAACGCGACACCGAGAGTCACAATGACAGCGAATAGAAGCCTCATGGCCGCACCTCATACGCGACCAGTTCTTCCGCGAGGTCCAATGCAAACCCTGGAGTCGCGCAGCGTGAATCGCTGAGTGGGTCTTCGTGGCACTCCACCTCAAGCGAATACTGAGCTCCCACCTCTCCCCAAGTCACGCTTCGTATTCCTTCGTTCACCGTCGTTCGCGCTGGAACTCCACGAACCTGGTCAGCGGGCTCGGGCACCTGTGCCCCCGCGGGCAACGTCGCGTGAACGACGTCCGTACCCTGGAGAATCAGCGTCAAGCTCTCCACTTGCACGTTCAGAGAGAAGAAATGCGCGCCAGCGTTCGCACGCGTAAGGCCTCCATAACGGCTCGGAAATACCAACACCGGTAGCGGCGTTTCATCCAGAACGGTCCGCGCATCGGCTGGGAGCGAATCGCTAGCGCTCAGAGAGCGGGACGCTGGGCCGAGACCACCGGAGCAGGCGCAGACGGATATCAGGAGTAATCGGGCGACTCTCATCAAGAGAGCATCGCTTGCCAGCCGCATTTTCACAAACAGGTCTGGCTCATCCGCACCCTCCGAAGATGGGGAGGGAGAAACTCGAGACGTCAGAGCCGCCAGCGGAGAATGTGGGCCCACCAGGGGGCGGGCTTGCTTGGGGGCGTCCAGGTATTTTGGTTATCACTCATTGGTGTCCTCCGTATGGGCTGTATCTTACACACTCAGACCGCTCTTCACAAGAGATTTACAAGCCCGTGTACTAGGAATGCACAGAAAGCGGGCGGATAAATGTGGGTTTCTGCAGACTTTTGAGGTCGTTTCGCGTGGTCCCCTGTCGCTGAAGGCACCTCGGACGTATAAATAGTGCGATGACTATCGCCACACCCAACTCGATCTCGCCCGATGCTTTCGACCCCAGCCCCGTCGTCTCGGGCCTGCGACAGGTCTTCGAAAGCGGCCTCACCAGCTCGCGAGCATGGCGCGTTCGCCAACTCCAAGGCATCGAGCGCTTTTGCGTTGAAGAGGAGGCGGCCATCGCGGCGGCCTTGGCGAAGGACCTAGGCAAACCCGCTCTTGGCGCCTTCGCGAGCGAGATCGTGTTCGTCAAGAACGAGGCTGCCCACGCCCGCAAGAAGCTCAAAAGCTGGATGGCCCCCACGAAAGTGGCCACGCCCATCACGGTCCAACCGGCCTCCAGTCAAATCGTGCATGAGCCACTCGGTGTGGTGCTGATCATCTCCCCGTGGAACTACCCGTTTCAGCTCCTGCTCTCGCCCCTCGTCGCCGCCCTGGCTGCTGGTAACTGCGCGCTTCTGAAGCCGTCGGAAGTTGCACCACACACAGCGGCACTGGTCGCAGAGCGCCTGTCTCAGTATGTCGATGCCGGCGCGGTTCGCGTTCTTCAAGGGGGCGTCGAAGAAACGACGGCCATCCTAAAGCAACGCTACGACCACATCTTCTACACGGGCAATGGGACCGTCGGCAGAATCGTCATGCGAGCGGCGGCGGAACACCTGACACCGGTAACCCTTGAGCTCGGCGGCAAGAGTCCATGCATTGTTCACAAGAGCGCGGACCTGGACGTCGCCGCCCGGCGCATCGTCTGGGGCAAGTTCTTCAACGCGGGCCAGACCTGCGTCGCCCCAGACTACATCTTGGTGGACGAGTCCGTTCATGACGCCTTGCTCAATCGTCTGGTGGCTACAGTTCGTGACTACTTCGGCGATGACCCGAAGAGCAGCCCGGACTTTGAGCGCATCATCAACACGCGTCATCACGACCGACTCACGGCGCTCCTCGAGGGTGAGACCCTTGCCACAGGCGGCGATCATGATCGGGACAGCCGCTACATTGCCCCCACGATTCTTCGGGACGTGGACGAAGAATCGGCGGTCATGCGCGACGAGATTTTTGGTCCGATTTTGCCGGTCATCGCTGTGCGCGATACGGACGAAGCGATCCGCTTCGTCAAACGGGGTGACAAGCCCCTCGCCCTCTACATCTTCGCGGGAGACAAGAGCGTTCAAGACGACGTTGTGGCGCGCACAAGCTCCGGCGGTTGCGCCGTGAACCATGTCCTTGTTCACTTGGCCGTTCCAGAGCTTCCCTTTGGCGGCGTCGGCGAAAGCGGCATGGGCTCCTACCACGGCAAGTGGGGCTTTGAGACTTTCAGTCATCGCAAGGCCGTCTTGAACGCCTCGACGAAGATCGACTCCGCCCAGCTCCTCTACCCACCGATGAGCGCGTTCAAGGAAGGAATCGCTCGTAAGGTGCTCTAGCGAATCGACACGCGCTTCGTTCAAGGTCGAAGGGCCAGGCGGCACTTGCAACAACTGAGCTTCTCCGCCATCTCTACGCTGTGGCGCGTAACTACAACGACAGTGAAGTGGACGCGATTCTGCAGCGTGCACTCAGCGAGCAAGACGACATCAACCACGAAGACTTGGTGGCCGCCGCCGCCGAGATTGGAGTAACGCGAGACGCCATCGAACGCGCCGCGGAGCGGCTCGACGAGCGTTCAGAAGAGGCCGTCGCCGTCTCGGAAGCACGTGAGAACCGAAAACGGCGCTTCCAAGCGTCGATGATGACGTTCGTGATCGTGAACATCTTTCTCTTCGCCATCGACATGCTGACAGGTGGTGGTTGGTGGTTTTACTGGCCACTCTTGAGCTGGGGCATGCTGATGGCTCTGCAAGGGTCCAAACTACTGCAGTCTGAGCCGGTCCCCAAAACGCTCGTACGGCAGCGGCGGAAAGCGAAAAAGAACGCACAGAAAGTCGCCGCCGAGCAGCAACGCAAAGACCGAAATGCGGCAGCCTCGAAACGCTTCGAAGACGCTGTGGAGGGCGGGGTCTCTGCACTTTTTGGAGCTCTCGCGAAACGTATCGAGGGCGTCACACCGTCCAAGGACCAGAAAGACGCGGACGGTGAGTTCGCGCGCTACGTTGCGCAAAAGTCCGGTAAGGGAATGCGCGTTGCCAAAGAGGACGCTAGCAAGAACGAGCCCCGGAGCGCGCGCGTCGGGGACTTCGGCGAGGAATACAGCGAAGAGGAGCTCGCCGAAGCGCAGCGCGAGCTTGAACGCGAACTAGAGAGTTAGAGCGTTCTAGTCGCGGTACTTCGGGACCCAGCCGCTGACGTCTTGGAAAAGGCGTACGCAATGCATCGTGCGTGTATCCGTCAGTTCAAAGCGGTGGTAACGCCCGCCGGGAACGACGATGAGGTCACCCGGCTGCACTCGAACGCGCATCCAGCGGTCGTCGTTGCTGCGGATATCAAAGATGCCCTCGCCGTCGAGGACAAAACGAACTTCGTCTTCCTCGTGAAGGTGCTCGCCGTCAAACTTCTGGAGCAGCCCGTCCAGGCCTGGCGTATCGGGACGAATGTTGATCTCGTCCTGCTGAATGTACCCCTTCGATTCTTTGAGCGTGTCGATGGCGGGCTGATATGCGTCGAGCCCCACTGCCTCATAGTAGACGCCGTGAAGCCGAAGCTCGTCTGCATCGATGGTGGATTGATCGTCGATCCAATGCGATTCCATGTCGGCTTCTCCTTCTTACGGCGCCTTCGACGCGTCGAATCCAAGCTGCTTCATTCGGACGGACGCCTCGAAGAGGTAGTCATAACACTCCGCGTGCGTCTTCGCCTCGGCCCAGTCTTTGCCCCAGACGTAGACGCCATGACGCCGAACGAGAACGGCGTGGCTTTGTGGGTACGCTTCGATCGCGGCAGCCATCGAATCTGCGAGGTCGCACTCGTGGGCCGTGTTCTCAATAATCGGTATGACGAGGTCATCGTGGTAGCCCGTCCCGCGAATCCCTTTGAGCATCTCCAGATGCGTGACACGAAACTCCGTGCCGTGAATCAGCGTGGCGAGCATCGCGTTGATGGAATGGCTGTGAAGCACAGCGCCGGCGTTGCGAAGACGAAACGCATTGTAAAAGAGAGGCGAGCAGGCGCTTAGCTTGCCGCTTGCCGGAGCCTCCAAGACCTCGCCAGAATCATCGAGAACGAAGAGATCCTCGGGTCGTAGACGTTCCTTCTGCACTCCACTTGGCGCCATGTAGACGCGTCCGTTCTCCCGAATCGAGATGCCTCCGCCGGTTCCTGACACCCAACCCTGGGTGTAGAACTGCTGGCAGAGTTCCACGATGAGCTCGCGGGGTGCCTCTGAGGCGGAGGTCGTTGAGGTGCCGTTCATGAGCGAAAAGTAGTGACTAACGACGGCTGCGCAAGCTCTAGGACGTTGCGGGTGTCGCGGGTGGTCTGCGCCGTGCTGGGCGCGGGCAGCAGTCGACGGCACAGGGCGAGATACGCGGGCCCAAAACTCCGAGGCTTCGCTTCTCGCTGACGTCGCCGATGACCTCGCCAATGAGCTCTCGGAGGCCGCTGACGAAGTTGGGGTGAGTGCCGACCGTCAGGGCTCTCGCCATCTGAATACCGTGTTCCTCGCACGCCGCTTTCGCTTCGTGATCGAGGTCCCAAACCACCTCCATATGATCGGAGATAAAACCGATGGGAGCGACCACGACTCGCTCCGTCCCAATGAGGGATAGGGCTTCGATGTGCTCTAGAATGTCGGGTTCAAGCCACGGAACCGTCGGCGGACCTGAGCGACTTTGATAGACAAGCTGCCACTGGGAGACACCGACCTTCGCAGCGACGAGCTCGCAGGCTTCCATGAGCTGCTTCTCGTAGTCCGAGCTCTCCGCCATCGAGACAGGAATACTGTGCGCCGTAAACGCAATACGCGGCTCGCCTCCCAGTTCGCCCATGGCGCTTTGCACTCGGTCAGCGAATGCGTCGAGGAAGCCGGGGTGGTTGAAGAAACGGCGTACGAAGTCGACGTTCGGCGCACCTTCAACGTTCTCCTGAGCAACAGCGACGGCTTCACGATACTGGCGGCACCCAGAGTAAGAACTAAACGCACTTGTGACGATAGCGACGGCATTCTTAACGCCGGCGTCGGCCATTTCGCGCATCGTGTCCTCGAGAAACGGCGCGCTGTGGCGGTTGCCGAAGTAAATTGGCAGCTTCTCGATGCTGAGCGGGTTCTCGCTCAGTTCTTCCTCAAGCGCCGCAATGAGCTCCCGATTCTGATCGTTGATGGGGCTGCGCCCCCCAAGTGCATGGTAGTGCTCAGCCACGGCCGTGAGACGTTCTTTGGGAACGCCCCTACCTTTAACGACATGCTCCAAAAACGGAAGAACCTCATCGGCCTTCTCTGGCCCGCCAAATGAAACCAATAGGATTGCGTCGTGCACCGTCACAGTCGGAGTCTTTCGCCAAGTGGCGTTCGTTTCAAGGGCGTTCTTTCGAATGAGAGCGTTTGCTTCCGCGACGAATCGAGTCCTTGCACCCGCGATCGGCAAACGGTACGAGTGGCCATGCACGTTTCTGTGATCGGCTCAGGAAGCCAAGGAAACGCCACACTCTTCGAGGCAGGCGGCACGCGCGTTCTCGTGGACGCCGGCATTTCGGTGCGTGCGCTACGTAAGCGTCTGGGAGATCTCCATATCTCCGACACGGGTTTTGACGCACTCGTGATTACCCATAGCCACGCTGACCATGTCCAGCATGCAGCGCGATGGGCGAAGCAACTTAACGTGCCTGTTTACGCGAGTTCAGCGACAAGGCGCGACGCGAGCGTGTTGAGTGACATCCGGGTGGAGGATATTCGGCCACGCGGCAAAATTCACTTCAACGGACTCACGATTCACACCGTGCCCCTTCCACATGACGCACCACAGATTGCCGTAATCGCTGAATCCAAACGCGACGAGCGCGTGGCCCTGGTGACGGATCTGGGGCACATTCCAGCGTCCCTCAAGCATGACCTCGCCGACTGTGAGACTGTCTTGCTCGAGAGCAATCACTGCCCAGAGCAGCTGGCGATCGCGCCCTACCCGCCGTTTCTCAAGCGCCGTATTGCCGGCGAGCGCGGTCACTTGAGCAACGAGCAGGCGGCCGGGCTGATCCGCGATCTGCCAAACGTGCAGCGGCTCGTCTTAATGCACCTCTCTCAGAAGGCGAACTCCCCTCGACGCGCGAAAGAGGTGGCGATGAAGGCTCTCGATGGACGCAAAGTCGAGCTGCTTATCGCCAAGCAGGACGCGTCCCTGGTACTGCCTGCGCTTGCACGCGGCACAGGACAGCTGGCCCTCGCTTTCTAGGTTAACGAGACCGTCCGACGCCTCGGACCACGATCGTTGTCTGCTTCCCGCAGGCTGCTATGTCCACTGAAAGCGAAGGAGCCAAGAATGTCTGTCTGGTATCAAGAGACCTTTAAAGGAACGCGCCTCAGCCTTGAGGTGACGAAAACCCTTTTCTCTGGGCAGTCCGAGTTTCAAAAGGTGGAGATTTTCGACACCAAGGACTACGGGCGCGCGATGGCGATCGACGACGTCTTTATGACGAGCGAGCGCGACGAGTTTTTCTACCATGAGATGCTCGCGCATCCCGCGATGCTCACGGCCAAGGTGCCGCCCAAGCGTGTTCTTGTGATCGGTGGGGGCGACGGTGGAACAGTGCGCGAAGTGTTGCGCCACCCGGTCGTCGAAGCGTGCACGATGATCGAGATCGATGAGCTCGTCGTCCGTGCATGCAAAGAACATCTGCCTGCCATCGGAACCGCCTGGGGCGACCCACGACTCGATGTTCGTTTCATTGATGGCATCGACTACGTAAAAACGTCCGACGATGAGAAGTACGATGTGGTCCTCCTCGACGGCACCGATCCCATCGGGCCCGGAGAAGTTCTTTTTGGCATCGAGTTCTTTCGCGGCTGCAAACGCATGCTGAAAGAGGGCGGCGTGCTCGCGCTTCAAAGCGAAACACCGGTTCTCTTGCCGGACGTCTTCTTTGAAACACAGCAAAAACTTCGCACCCTTTGGAGTGAGGTTCATCCGTACTTCGCGGGCGTGCCGCTCTATCCTTCAGGCTCATGGAGCTGGACCTGGTGCTCCGATTCGGGCTCACCGATGGATGTGGACACAGCCGGAATGAACGCCATCGACGACGGGTGTCGCTACTACAACGAGGGAATTCACCGGGGTGCGTTTGCGCAACCGAATTACGTTAAAAAGGGACTGGCGAAGCTTTGAAGCCTCTCGTTGTCGACCGCGCCGACGCACGTCGCAAAGATGAAGCATTCCTAAACTCCCTCATCGCAAATGATGAGACGCAGGTTCTACTGGTGTGGCGAAGCAAGAACCACGTCGATGGTGCACGCCCACCGGAGCCGGTCATCTCGACGATGGCATCGCTTCGTTCGTTGCCGCACGCGCCTCCCATTTTTCTCGGTGATGTCGACGGATGTCCGCGCTTTGCCGTAGACATCAGCGAGGTCGAAGACCCGGCGGCAGCAGGCATCGAACATTCTTTCGCAGACCTACGACGCGCCGGCGCGTTCATGGAAGCAAGTCGCGCCAAGCTGCTTGGGTATGCGCGCGCGATGTGTCGGTGGAATCGGGTAACTCGACACTGTGAGCTCTGCGCGGGTGAGCTTCGAATGAGTCACGCGGGATTTGCGCGTGACTGCATTTCCTGCAGTCACAAACATTTTCCGCGTACCGATGTTGCGGTGATGATTCTCGTCACAGAGGGCGACGAGTGTCTCCTGGCTCGCCAAGCGAGCTGGCCTAAAGGCATGTACAGCGCCCTCGCTGGATTCGTGGAGCCAGGTGAAAGTCTGGAGGATTGTGTGCATCGCGAAACAGGCGAAGAGGTCGGTCTATCACTGTCCACCGTCGTCTATCGTGGTTCGCATCCTTGGCCTTTTCCGCGCCAGCTGATGGTTGGGTATGAGTGCAAAGCGACCAGCCGTGACGTTTCACTCGACGACGAAGAGCTCTCGGAGTTTCGATGGTGTTCACGGGAAGAGGCCCGGGACGCCCTCGCCCGAAAGGCGGATTTCTTTGTCCCGCCGCCACTTTCGCTAGCCCACGGGCTCATCAAGGCCTTCGCCGCGGGCGAATAAGCGCTTAAATCCGTTCTGCGGAACGTTTGTCGGTACGATGCGGGCGATGAACGCACGCGCAGTCCGAATTCGAGAAGCCGGGGGCCCCGAAGTTCTTGAGCTTGGCAAGATCACGGTCCGGCCGCCGGGACCTCACGAGGTTCGTATCGCCGTTCGTGCCGCGGGCCTCAACCGCGCGGACTGCCTGCAGCGTCGCGGCATCTATCCAGCTCCAAAGGGAACCGTCGCGGACGTTCCAGGGCTCGAATACGCCGGAGAAGTCGAAGCCTGTGGCGAAGCCGTAACCGATCTCGAACCAGGTCAGCGTGTCATGGGGATCGTGGCCGGCGGCAGCATGGCAACGCTCCTGGTTGCCCACGAGCGCGAGTGTGTTCCCATGCCAAAAAACATGTCCTTCGAAGACGCCGCGGCGATCCCCGAGGCGTTCTTCACCGCGTACGACGCACTCGTTCTGCAAGGCGCGATGGCGGGCGGTGATCATGTTTTGATCCATGCCGCCGGTAGTGGTGTCGGCACGGCGGCGATTCAGATCGCTCGTGCCCTGGGCGGGCGAACCATAGGTACGTCACGAACCGCCGGAAAACTGACGCGCTGCACCGAGCTCGGACTCGACCATGGGCTCCACACGCCCGACGGGACCTTTGCCAAACAAATTCGCGAGTTCGGTGGAGCCGATCTGATTCTCGACACCATCGGCGCGAAGTACCTCAATGAAAACCTTGCTTCGCTTCGCACCGGCGGGCGCATCGTTGTCATCGGTCTCCTCGGCGGCATCAAGGGCGAACTCGACTTGGGCAAGCTCCTTAGCAAACGCGCAACGCTCCACGGTAGCGTTCTTCGCTCCAGACCGCTGGAAGAGAAAATCACCTTGGCGCAGCTCTTTACGCGGCGCCTGTTGCCTTTGTTTGAACGAGGCGCGCTCCGCCCCGTCGTCGACACGGTGATGGATATGGAAGAGATTCAGGCCGCCCACACACGAATGGAATCGGGTCAGACGTTCGGCAAACTCGTCCTGCGCTGGAGCTAGTCCGCCGCGTGCGCTTCCCAAGTGACGACAACACTTGGAAGAAGCATCGAGGCGACTGAACAGTATTTTTCGACGCTGAGTTTCACCGCTCGCTGCAACTTATTGTCCGGAATATCGCCACCCACTTCGTAGCGCAGGTGGACTGATTCGTAGACGGCAGGGATCCCTTCGGAACGTGTGCCTTCGACGGACACGCGGAGGGAGGTGATCGCATTCTTCTGCTTTTCGAGAATGAGCACGACGTCGATGGATGCACAGCCCGCGAGACTTGCGAGAAACATCTCCATGGGGCGCATGCCAGAGCCGGTACCGCCGTACTTCTCAGGTCCGTCGAGGCTCACTTTGACGCCATCTTCGCTGACGGCTTCGAACGCCATCGCACCCGTACGTGTCAGTTCAAGCTTCATTGGATGATCTCAAGTTCGCCGGCGCCATCGAAGAGCGGAGACGAAAGGTAGCGGTCGCCGCGGTCGCAGAGAATGCACACAAGAAGTCCGCGCTCGAGCTTGGCCGCGACGCGCTGTGCACCGAGGGCTGCGCCCGCGGCACTCGCCCCGACGAAGATGCCGTGCTTGGTCGCGAGAAGGCGTGCGTGGACCTCGGCGTCTTCTTGGTTCAAGTCGATGACCTCATCGACGCGCTCGGCCTCGAAGATTTTTGGAAGGTACTCCTTGGGCCATCGGCGAATGCCAGGAATGCGGGAGCCGTCCTCAGGCTGAAGACCGACGATGCGAACCGCTTCGTTTTGTTCTTTGAGGTATCGGCTGACGCCCATGATGGTTCCGGTGGTGCCCATCGCCGAGACGAAGTGCGTAATTTCGCCATTCGTATCGCGCCAAATTTCGGGCCCCGTCGACTCGTAGTGCGCACGCCAGTTGTCGCCGTTGGAGAACTGGTCGAGCATCAGGTAGTTGCCGCTGGCAGCTCGGGCGCGGGCGAAATCGATGGCTGATTCCATGCCGCCGTCCGCGGGCGTCAACACCACCTTGGCGCCGAGAGCGCGCATGGTCTTCACACGCTCAGCAGTGCTGCTCGCGGGCATGACGAGCTCGATGTCGAACCCGCGCGCGGCCGCGATCATCGCGAGGGCAATGCCAGTATTTCCGCTCGTCGGCTCGATGAGCGTCATGCCCTTTTTAAGGTCACCCCGTTCTTCGGCCCGCCGGACCATCGACCAAGCTGCGCGATCTTTGACGCTGCTGCCGGGATTGTTGCCTTCCATCTTGCCGAGGAGCCGAACTTCCGGGTTGTCGGTCCCCGTGGGGAGTTCCACCAGCGGAGTTGAGCCAATGCGATCCGTGATCGACGTTCCTGTCATGCCCAAGACCTAGCGCGCCGTAGTCCGGCCGGCTAGTCCCCTGACCCGTGCAGCTTGGGCTGGTTTTGCCTTTCTACTGGCGAGACGGAGGACTCAACCCCATGATCACGCCGTCGTGAAGGAAGAACGTGCCCACCCTCCTACTCTTGTGACGGAACCGACGAACTATCGGGGCCTTGAGGCATGCATTGATTCCATCGTCGCGAGTTATCAGGGCAAAGAGCCCATCAACAACCTCGATAGCTCGAGTCTCCCGAACAAGCAGAAGGTCATCACGGGCCTCCTTGAGCTCGAACCCATCCTCTATATGGGCTTCTTTGCGACACGAGCGTTGAACCACGACAATCTGCGGCACGCTCTCGCTGAACACATGTATCGCGCCCACGACATTTTGGTGGCGCAGATCGAACGCGCCCTTACCTACGAACATTGGGTAGGTCGATGCAGTGAGTGCCCCGAGGCTGGTGACGGCGAGAAAGTCGTTTTGCAGCTCTTCAATGCGCTTCCTGAAGTCCGACGTCTTCTAAGTCTGGACCTTCAGGCAGCTTACGAAGGGGATCCCGCGGCGGAGAGCATCGAGGAGATTGTCTTCTCTTATCCGTCGGTCAAAGCGATCACCGCGTACAGAATCGCCCACGAGCTCTGGAAGCTCAAAGTGCCGCTGCTTCCGCGAATTCTGACGGAATACGCCCACAGCCGAACCGGCGTCGACCTCCACCCAGGTGCTGTTATCGGTGAGAGTTTCTTCATCGACCACGGGACCGGCGTCGTGATCGGCTCCACCAGCATCATCGGCGACCGCGTAAAACTCTATCAAGGGGTGACCCTCGGAGCCCTCTCTGTTCCCGCACGCGATGCAGCGAAGGAGAAGCGGCACCCCACCTTGGAAGACGATGTCACGGTGTACGCCGGAGCCACGATCCTCGGGGGCGAGACCATCATCGGCGAAGGCAGCGTTATCGGGGCCAACGTTTGGGTCGTCAAAAGCGTCGACGCAGGGTCGAAGGTCTTCGGACGTTCTCGTTAGCCGCTAACGAGATGAAGACTGAACTGCGAAGGCTTGTGGCGCTTGCCGCACCGCTTGCCGTCCTGCAAATCGCGATGAGTACGCTCGGCGTCGTCGGGATGGCGGTGGTGGGCGAGCTTGGCGCCCATCCTGAGCTTGACCTTGACGCAGCGGTCGAACAGGGCGCGGTTGGCCTCGGCAATACGCTCTTCTTCGCCGTCGCCGTCCTCGGAATGGGGGTTGTTTTCGGCTTCGATCCGTTGATTTCCCAGGCGGTCGGGGCAGGCGAAGATAAAAACGCGCGTCGGCTCACTTGGCAAGCTGGCTACATGGCGATCGGCGCATCGCTGCTGCTCATGGTGGTCATGGTGGTCGTCGTCTACCTGCTTCCGGCGACGGCGCTCGAGCCCCCGACTGCCGCAGCCACGGGGCGCTACCTTTTATGGCGGGCTCCTTCGCTTCTTCCGTTCCTCGTCGCCGGCGCAGCGCGGGCCTATCTGCAGTCCATTGGAAAGACCCGGCCGCTCATCGTCGCAGCCGTGGTCGCGAACGTCGTGAATATTCCCCTCACGCTGATCCTCGCCCTAGGAGATGTTGGGCTCGCGAAGCTGGGTTTGCCTCCGATGGGTCTTCCCGCGAATGGGGCGAGCGGTGCGGCTCTCGCGGCGTCCGTCTCTTTGGGCGTGATGGGCGCGCTGCTGCTGCTGGCCACCTCGAAAGTCGGCCACTTCGAAAAGGCCGCGCCGGACAAGGCCATATTGCGGCGTGGGCTCTCCTTAGGTGCACCCTTGAGCCTTCAGCTCGGCGCGGAGGTTGGCGCGTTCGCGCTCGTTTCGTACTTCGCAGGGACTTTGGGCGCCGCGGTCTTGGCGGCGCACCACATCGCGCTCACGCTCGCGAGCATTCCCTTTCAGATGAGCATCGCCCTTGGAGCGGCGGCGGCGGTCCGTGTTGGGGTGGTCATCGGAGAGGGGCGGGACCCGGCAGCGCCACGTCGAGCGGGATACTGTGCGATTGGCCTCGGAGCCATTCTCTCCTGCACAGCCGGCGCTCTCTTCGCAACCATGCCCGGCTCGTTTGCCGAACTTCTTGCCACGGACGAGGACGTTCTTCAGGCAGCCGCGTCTCTGATCGTCATCGCGGCGGCGTTTCAACTGGTGGACGGTGCTCAGGCTATCACCGCCGGCGCTCTTCGTGGTGCCGGCGATACACGTGCCACGATGTTCGCCAATATTGCGGGCCACTACGGCATTGGGTTGCCCATCGGTGTCACCTGGTGCTTTAAATATGGCGGCGGTGCTCCCGCGCTTTGGTGGGGGCTAAGCGCGGGACTCGCTGCTGTCAGCGTTCTTCTTGTCGCCCGCTTTCACTGGGTCAGCGGCGGCGGCCGCCTCGCCCGCGTCTAACGGTACGCGAGCGCATTCCCCAGAGCAGTCCCCAAATAGCTAGGATCATTGGGAAAGACGCGGGTGCAGACCGCACGCTACAGCCGGATTCTACGACTTCGGCCGTCTGTGTCTGTGCAGGTGCAAGCTCTGGCGGCGGTACTGCAGGCGTCACCGGCGCGGCCGGCTCCAGTGTCTCTGGCGCTGCTTCCACGACTGGCACAGGCGGAAGCGGCGGCGGCGGCGGCCACCCTGGCGGAGCGGAAGAGCCAGCGACGATGCCGAGGGACTCGACGTCATCGAGGAGAAGCTCGCCTGGCCAGCGACTCGGCGTGTTCCCCCACATCGACTCCGCCGTCGCGTAACGCTGAGCCAATCGGCGCTGACGTTGTGCGCTGGCGCAACGGCTGTGGCGCACAAGAAAGCGAACATAGAAACCGCTGTTCCCAGGCCGCGCCCAAACCCGCGGCACAAACCGATGAGGGTGAGCCATTCGAAGAGGAGCCGCTGCTGGACGAAGGGTTAGGTCGTCGTCTTGGCTTGGTCCAAAACGATGACGCATTCGCGTGAGAGTCCACTGGCCGCTATCCCGCGCGCGCTCCGTGAGCCCAAGGCGTCGAATGTGGTGATAGCCCACCCGATGACCAAGTCGGTACGCAAACTCCGTGACGACGGCGCCGGGCTTCTGCCGAAACTGCTCGTCCATCAACGCACCGTAGAGCTCCGCTACGCTACCGGCGGCATCCGGCCCCAGACGAATCTCGGTGGGGGCGAGGACCGATTCGCGGTTGGCGACTTCATAGTGCTCGCCCTTCGCCAAGACATAGAGGAGCAGCTCCTGCTCGCCTGGACTGTTGATGGTCCCGAGGCGCACAGGAACTACTAAGTCGTCGGATTCATAGGACAATTGAAGAGGCGATAGCACCATCCGGTCTCCGACGACATGGGCTCTGGTGGGATCGACGGTAGCGAATACGAAGCGGTGACCGGTCTCGATGTATGCGCGAAGGGCAGGCTCGGCGGCCGCTGGTAGCTCGAGACCGCGGTCGCGTACGTAGTCGAGGAGACCATTCGACTCCGTCGCGCTGAGCACTGCGATGTCGTACTCGTCGAGTTCCCACTCATCGACGACCTGGACAGGTGGCTCGGACGGCTCCGCTCCTCTGCTTTCGTATCCGCCGCCGCCGCCGCCGCCCAAACTGTTGGTTGTAGGTCTCGCCATTCGCCGCCGTGGACGACGACAGCCTGGAAACACGTGTTGAACCCGCGGTGCCGTGAGGCGGTCTAGATTGCGAAAGATCGAACCTGGAACCGTCTGAACCTGGTCGCGTCCTATCGATGTTGGAACCGGAATGATCATCGAGATCGGTACCTTGGGCCCCTCGTACGCAGGTTCC
>JBLHKB010000034.1:0-25035 GCA_047619315.1 Polyangiales bacterium | reverse complement strand
ACGGCGAACACCGGCGCGAGCTGCGACGATGGTCTCTACTGCACGACCGGCGAGACTTGCTCGGCGGCGGCTGCATGCACCGGAGGCGCGGCGCGTAGCTGCGGCGACGGCGTCGCCTGCAACGGCACCGAGAGCTGCAACGAGGGTGCCGACACCTGCGACGCTGGCACGTCAACATGTGCGGCCGGACAGGTGTGCAACACCATGACGGACGTCTGTGACGCAAGCTGCGGCGCCGGGCTCACCGACTGTAGCGGGGCCTGTGTCAACACGAGCATCGACCCTGCTCACTGTGGCAGCTGCGCGGCTTGTCCGGCGGCGCCTGCGGGCGCGGACGCGGTCTGCATCAGCAGCACGTGCCGCGTCTCCTGTCAGCCTGGGTTTGCGGACTGTGATGCGGCACCGGACTGCGAGACCGACGCGACATCCGACGACAACAACTGCGGCGGTTGCGGTATTACGTGCGGCGGGGGCGAGACCTGCGACGCAGGTAGCTGCGTCGTCGTTGTGCCCGGGTGCGCAACGGCCCCCGCGGGGCGCGCTTGTACCTCAGTGGCCGGGGGATGCTGGTGCAAGACCTCCCCGGGCTTCACGACCGGAGCTGCGGTGTGTGGGCACCCAGTCAATTATTCGGGCACCTACTACTCGATAAACGGTCGAGATTCATCCAACTTGGGCGCAGCCATGGACGGGGATATGGCACGCAGTATTATCGTTGCGCTTGGCGAGACCCCAAACGCTAGCTTTTGCCAGCCGTCCTCCGGCTGCGGTGGTGACTGCGCCACCAATATGCTGACCTCGGGAGGGTCATGGGGGACTTCGATGTCTTGTTGGACCGATCAGCAACGCTGGGGGCGGGCAAACAACATCGTGCGATGCACGACTTTTGAGTAGCGCCGCCGGCCGCACTAGCGGCACCGGGCCGGGACAATCAGTGGTTTAGACACTGAACAGATACGGTACCACCCGCAACCATCGAACCCGCTCGGACTCCGGGCGGGTTTGATTCTTTCTGAGCTGGAAAGACATCGTCACCGCAAGCATCGGTGACCGAAGAATTCCCCGCATTCCGACGCGCTCCATGCCGGCGAACGCACAACAATGATCGAGTACCGTCTGGGCTAGACCCTCCTTGCGCAACGTCGACCTGCGCGGAAGCCCGTGGTTCGCTTTGGTGTTTCTACCCAATTCATGCCGCGCGCGGGGGTCTCTTCCGCATGCGATTCTTCTCACTAGTTTTGATCGCGACGGGGTTGCGGCGCGACGCAAATGCGCGTGACGGAACACGTCATCGTAGCGCCTGCGCCGGAAGCTGAAAACGAAGAAGAGCTTCTGACCTGGCAGTGGCCGGACGGCCTTGGGCATCGGCACAGGAACGGCAGCCGACCGTTGAACACCTACATCATTGTTCGTGCAGAGGGCATGATCTGCAACATCGAGTTTGACCCACTCTCTACCGGCGGCCGCATCGTTGGGAGTACGGAGGAACGCATTCGGTGGCAAGTTGGTCTCCCCGGACTCATCGCGGCACACTCGGTGTACCGCCAAGAAGTACGCACACGAGTCCAGGGCGGCTCCCTCTTCGTGTATCGAAAAGAGCCCTCTTGCTGGGCGGCGCACCAGTATCGAATCCAAAGCGGCGAGCACGTTCAATCGATCTATATCCCGCGCGATGAGTCCATCGCTTGCCCGCAGTGGATTCACTAGGCCCTAGTCGACTCTTTCGCAGTATCGCGTTCCTGCCGGAGAGGAGCACCAAGCCTCCAGCGAAGTGTTCCATTCCCTAATACCCCGAGCGGAGGTGCTCCTTGGGTCCCATCGTTCTCTTCTTATCGTGCGGGTTCGAAGGCAGCAGGTTGGTTTCCTTCCGTTTCGCCCTGCTAGGGACTAGCATCGGGCCGGATGGTTCCAATGGAGAACATCACCTTCGACGAATCGCGACTGCCTCTCGTGGTTGTGACTTTTCGTGGGACCGTGACGGCGGAAGAGTTCGAAGAGTATTTGCGACTCCTTTGCGTCAACCTGGCCAGACGAAAGCCGACGGCGGTCGTCGTCGACAGTCGCAAAATGGTCACGATGTCCGCCGCCCAGAGGAAGCGACAAGCTGAATGGATCGACTCCAACCGAGAAGATCTCTGCCTCTTTACAAGAGGAACCGCCTTCGTCATCAACAACTCCCTCATGCGCGGCGCGCTCACCGCCATTTTCTGGCTGACTCGCTATGAGACTCCCTACGTGGTGGTCGCGACGTTAGAGGCCGCAGAAGAGTGGGCCCTCGCGCGGCTCTCGGAGGCTAGCGCGCCTGAGTAGGGTCGGTGGCAAAAGTGCCTATGGGAACGCTTCTTCGGGTGGCGCGCAGTCGACGCCGCTCCCGTGAACCCAAGACTCCGCCCGTCCAAGAACGCGGAGCCACGATCCAGGGCCCTCTGTTGTCCGGAGATGAGCGCCGTTCGGCATGTTCCCGATGATGGGCGCGTCCCCGCGCGGCGCCGAACGTACGTTGAGCGGTGTACCGCTGCTGTCCGCGACGGTACACAATCGGTGATTGGGTCCAAAGTCGTCGATGGATGAGACCCAGCTCTCGGTCTTCGACCCCATGACGAAGATGCTCTCGCCGCCGGCCTCGATGAGCGTCACGGGCCAGCCGTGGAAGCGCTCGTGAAGCACTTCGCCGCGCCGTATGACCCAGGCGGCTGCGCCCGTCACCACACGAAACCCGCGGCCTCCTTGCATTCGAAAGTCGCCGGTGTTGACGGGACCGCCCCAACCAAGTCCGTCGTCCCAGACGCGAACAAGAGCGACCAGCTCCGCGTCTGCGGAACGGCTCATTTCGTCGCGGGAGAGAGACCGGACTCGTACCGGCGCGCCTGCCACGCCGACGCCTCCCTCGGGGCAACCGTCGAGCTCCAAGCCGAGGAACGTCCAGTTCGTTCCCGTGCTTCCGCCGGGCTCGTCCGGGTGAAGAACGTGGAGGTGCCGTCCACGCGTGACGCGCGCCTCGAATACGTTCTCATTGCTGACGACGCTCACGGTCCTGTAGGCAGCGTCGACGTTCGCGACGAGCCGAACCTCCCAAGGGGTGGCGTGCGCTTCCACCATGCCGATGGGGGCGGTGGCGGGCTGCGGCACTACTGAGATCTCCGCAAAGAGCGTCATCGGCGTGTCGGTCTCGCTGTGGCTTTCGATGCGCCGGAGGTCACCAAAAACAACCGGCGCAGGCCCGGGTTCGCTTGGCGTCTCCGGCTCCGCCGCCGTGTCGACTTCCGCTTCTGGCGGGCCCTCGTGTGCAATCTCCGATGGCATCGACGGGGGCGTCGTCGACGTCGCGGAGGCCGCCGGATCGTGCTCTTCGTCGCCGGAGCAGGCCACGACCAGGAGCGCCGCAATAGCGCTTAGGAGCGTCGCGCTCTTTAACAACGTTTGCTTCGGCGCGCTATTCGGTCGCATGCCGGGACTTTCTTGGCAAGAGCGAAGCGCTGACCGCGTCGGGAACGCGGCCTCGACGACTCATGCGTTTCGGTCTTCGACTGCGAAGTGGGGTTGGTGTGCGCCGTTCGTGGCACCACAACCTGCTCGCAAACCTGCGTTGTGGAGGACGGCACCTGCACCGGCAAGACACTGAGCCGCGACGGTCTCTACGGATATCGCGAGTAGCCGGCGAGGCCGCTTGAGAACCGTCAGTCGCAGTATGACGCGGAGTATACGCGCAGGCTCTCGACGGTGCATGCGCCGCCCATCGAAGTGAACGAGAGTTCGTCGACGAGGAAGAGACCTCGGTCCGCGCTGCGGACGGAGGTGGACATGGTGCCGGTGATGGTCAAAAACCGTCTCAGCCTACAAGTCGAAAGAGCGTACGTGCGATGGTCTTTTTCGAAGCGTGCACACTTCGGTTCATTGCGTTCAGAAGCGCGAGGGCCGGGGTGAAGCGCCGCGGCAGTACGTACTGGGTCAGCTCAAGCACGACTCCGTCCGGCGCGTCCACGTACACATAGCGGATTGGGCCGCTCGTCACGGGTTCGCCGTGCACGCGGACATTGGCGGTCTTCAGGCGCCCGACGTGGGCGTCGAGTCTCGCGACGTTGAGCCCGATGTGCGACACGCCGAAGCCAGCTTTGCTTGCGCCATCGTGGACACCAGGCGACTCACGAGCGGAAACGCCAGATGGGAACGCGCTGATGACAATTATCTGTGCGCCCAGTATCAGGAAGTGATTCCTGCGCTCGTCGAGCGTGGGGAGCGAGCCAACACACTCTGCGTCGAAGTACGTTTCGTAGAAAGCGATCGATACATCTGGGTCCGCTGCGTAGATGTGGATGTGATCGAGGGCGAGAACCATCGCTTCTCGTAGCACGCGCCATCCCCATCGCGCGAAGTGCGCTCGACTGTGTCGCTTTGCGGTCACCGTCGCCGGCGGAAACACCACGACGTTCCCTCGCTGACTGATGAATTGCCTTCAGGAAACAATTTTGCGTGCTCACCGGAATGATGTATTTGTTAGGATGAAATACCTTCCTAGGACCCTCACCGCTCTCCTGGTGCTGGCCTCTGCTTGCGGAGATGACACTGCGGCACCCGACTCAGGCCCAATTCCCGACGCTGGCGTTGATACGTCGTCGTTCGACGCAGCTCTCGCTGACCCAACCTGTGATGATGGGGTCGTCAATGGCGCAGAGACGGACGTGGACTGCGGAGGAGGCACCTGCGCGCCATGCACGAGCGGCGCCATGTGCGTTGGCCCCGAAGACTGCAACTCTATGTTCTGCCTCGACGCGGTCTGCGCGGACGTGGCCTGCGGCGATGGTGTCGTTGGCCCCGGCGAAGCGTGTGATGACGGGAATGACGTCGACACCGACGCCTGCACCAACGCGTGTGCGCTGCCTAGTTGTGGCGATGGGATGGTTCAAGACGGCGAAGCCTGTGACGACGGAAACGACGTCGACACCGATGCCTGCCTTTCGACGTGTGTGGCCGCGAGCTGTGGTGACACCATCGTCTATGAGGGTGAAGAGGAATGCGATGATGGCAACGCGAGTCCGACCGACGCATGCCTTCCATCATGCATGGCCGCGAGCTGCGGTGACGCGATCACGCAAGCCGGCGAAGCCTGCGACGACGGAAACGACGTCGATGACGACTTCTGTACAAATGCATGTGCTCTTCCAAGCTGTGGTGACGGCGTCGTTCAGCGCGGCGAGGAATGCGATGACGCGAACGACATCGACACCGATGACTGTCTCGCAACTTGCGTCACGGCGCGATGCGGCGATGGCGCCGTTCAGGACGGCGTGGAAGCTTGCGATGACGGAAACGCCGTGTCGACGGATGCCTGTGTCGGCGCCTGTGTCGGCGCCCTCTGTGGTGATGGCTTCGTCCAAGATGGCGTCGAGAGCTGTGACGACGGCAACGATGTCGATACAGATGCTTGCCGCAACGATTGCGCGCTCGCGACTTGTGGAGACGGCATCGTTGGACCCGGAGAAGAGTGTGACGACGGAAACGACGTGGATGAAGACGCTTGTCTCACCACATGTGTCCAGGCGTCGTGCGGCGACGGCTTTGTCCAATCGGGCGAAGAATGTGATGACGGAAACGTCAGCTCTTCGGACGCATGTCTTCCGACCTGCTTCAGCGCTGTATGCGGCGATGGATTTGTAGGACCCGGTGAGGCTTGCGACGATGGCAACGACGTGGACGGTGACTTCTGCACCAACACATGTGCCACCGCCGCTTGTGGAGATGGCATTGTCGCCGTCGGCGAAGGATGCGACGACGGCAACGACGTCGATACGGATGCGTGCTTGTCCACGTGCGTGGCCGCGCGATGTGGTGACGGATCTGTCCAGGGCGGCGTCGAAGACTGCGACGATATGGGCGCATCCGCGAGCTGCAATGCTAACTGCTCGTCATCGGTCTGCGGTGATGGCGTCGTCAATCCGGCGGACAATGAACAGTGCGATGACATGGGAGAATCCATCGCTTGTGACACCGACTGCAGCGCCGCTTTCTGTGGCGATGGCAGCATCAACACAGCAGCGGGCGAAGTGTGCGACGACAGTGGAGCGAGCGCGACGTGCGATACCGACTGCAGCGTCGCTGAATGTGGGGACGGTCTTGTCAACAGCGCGGCGGGCGAAGCCTGCGATGACGCCAACGCAAATGATGCCGACGCATGTAGCAACACATGCCGAATAAGTACGGCCGTAGAATGCCAAGGTGGCTCCGAGGAGGTGACCCGTTCGCCAAATGGAGACATGATCGTCTGCGACAGGGTGGACGACTCGGTCTGCGAAGAAGACTTCGCGACGCTATGCCCAAGCGGATGGAACCTCTGTAGCCCCAGCCAATACAACGCTCGAAACGACGACTGGGACCAAGTGATCGCGGAAACGACTGCGACGGTCGGCGAGATCTACTGCCGCGGCGGCAGTGGGGCGGGCCACTACACGGTTGGCCCCTACAGTGGCGGCCAAACGAACCACAACCAAGACGCCCCGGCCAACTGTGCGTACGGGAGCTCGCGCTCCACTTGCACTGCTTCCTACGGCTGCAACGAACAGCGTTCGCACGCGCTTTGCTGCGCACCCCGCGGAAACTGCGGCAATGGTGTTGTCGAAGCCCCAGAAGAGATATGTGATGACGGGAACAGTGACGAAACGGACGATTGCCTCAACAACTGTTCGTGGCGTGTCCCATCGGCCCATGGTGGCAGGTGCTGATATGGAGGAGTAGCCTCTAGAAAAGCAAGCAGAAGAAGGCATCTCGAGAGAGGTGCCTTTTTTTGTGGACGCTCCGCGTTACGGGTTCACAGCACCGCTTGGAAAGCGCAGCCCATGTGGTGGCGGCGTAAGCTTTATTGACGCTGGCACCGGCGGCTCCGACTCCGGCTGCGGACTCGCGCCCGTGCGCTCGCGGGGCGAGTCTTGGATGGTGCTCGTGATCGGCGCGCTCTTGGTTCGCCGTCGCCGATGAGCAGCTGGCGGTACTCGAGCGCACACTGGAGTTGAGGCGACCGACTCTGACGCGAAGGCGCTGCTGACCGCCGGCCCTCGTTTGACGGGAGAGGGAGCCGAAGCGTACCTTCCTGGTCCATGAAACAGATGCTGATACTGGTTGCCTCGCTCCTCCTCGCCTGCGGCCAAGAGACGGGCGCGTCGATTGAGCCGCCGGTTGAGCCGCCGCCTGCCCCACAGCCCGAGCTTGTGGAGGAGACGCCCCCTGCCGCGCCGAGCGGCGTGGAAGTGCCCGGCTTCGGCGGCTTCCTCGTTCCCGAAGGCGGGAGCGGAGGTCCACCCCCGCACGGGGGCACCTCCATGGTCGTCTACCAGTATGCAATGTCGCCGGATGCGCTGAGCGCTGCCCTCCGCGCAACGATGGCGGCGAATAACTGGCGCATCGAGAGTGATGAGACGTCGCCTCGAGGTTCCGTGCGCCTCTCCGTCACCGATGGAACCACCTCCCTCGATGTGCGCGTCGTTGGTCAAGGCGAGCAGGCCTCGGCGATCATCACCAAGCGCTGAACGCCGAGCCTCCGTGGTCGCGGGACCGACAACGCATCGGCGGCCGTCGTTCAGATGTGGCCCGGTCGTCGAAAAATGCCCCGCTTCGTTAGACAAGGTCGTCTCCGCACGAAAAGGCTAAATGAAGCGAACGGTGCACGTGCCGTTTTTGGCACATTGGGAATGAATAGTCGTCTGTGTTGGCTCGTAAAATCCAATTCAGCCGCGCTGTCTGCAACCTTGGCATCCAAGGTTGGTCGGGGGTGTGCGGTATGAGCAAGTTGTCTCATGAGTCACACCCCCGCAGAGCTTGCACGCGAAGGTAAGCTGAAGACGATCTTTGCTCAGATAGACCTCGAGAGCGACTCTCGCGGGGACCGGAATGTGTACAAGTGGTTGTGTTACGCCGCCGACCTTGGCCACGATTCGGACGACCTCATCCAAGATGTCCTTGAGGTCAGCTCCCTGCGCTATGACGACGATGGCTATGAACAAGCGGCGGCGCGTTGGGAGCTCGCCGTCGCCTATCTCCTCGAAACGGACGGCCTGACCTTCGACGCGGCGAGCGTGCGAAACCACCTCGAGGCGGCGCTGACGGAATACTCACTGGCGAATATCGCCGAGTGCACAAAGGAGCCCTACGACGCCGACGAAGTGCTCGCGGCGCTCAAGGGTGATCGCAAGGCGCTCCTCGAAGAGGTCTTGGCGGATGGCCCCTATCGCAAGATTCGACATCGCCTCAAGACGCTAAAAGAGCTGCACCAGATGAAGTCGCCTCCAAAGCCTATGTTGATGTACGCAGCAACGGCCCTCGCAAAAGCGGTGCGTGATCTGGTGGGCGATGACGTCAAAGACGGCGTCTTCGTTCCACCCGTTGCGGCTGACGAAACGTCCTAACGACCCGAGCCGGTTTGGACTCTCTGCTTTCCCGTAGTCTCGGCCACTAGGAGCGCAATGTGGATCGAGTCGAGGCGGCCATCGGGAGGGTCTTCAGCCTAGTCCGTAACTCCCGCTCGCGGGTTGCCGGGGATATGCGTTGGGGCGATAGCGACGAGCTCGGAGCTTCGGCGCGTTCGTCCCACCGTGTGAAAACCAGGAGAGGGCGGTAGCGACGGGGGTGGAGGTGGCTCGTTGTAGCCGTGGGTGTCGCGACGACGACGCGGCGGCCGGTCGTGCGGACCGCAGGGGGGGGAGCAGGTGCAGAGGGGTCTTCCCGATCATTTACAGAACACACCAGCAACGTTCAGCGGCGGCCGACGATGCCGAGTTCCGAGCTCTTCCCTCCTTCCGCCTCTGGGGTGGTAAGTTTGGACGTGCGGATTGGGTCAACGCATATACGGAGGCCGATGAATGGGTGTCCTTGACTACCTAGGCATTGCTGTTCTTGTCGTAGGATCGCTGGTGTCGGTTTCGAACTACGCCAGTATTTGGGTTCGTTGGCGGGAAAATAGATTTGTTTCTATGGTTCCCCTCGTGGGCCCAGCTCTAAGCTGTATCGGACTTGCCCTGCACAGTATTCCCATTTGGCCGGGCTGGTATGTCGCGGTGATTATTCTGGACCCAGGAACCGCAATGGTGGCTGTTGCTCTCGCGAAATACCTCGCAGGTTCTAAGAACTAAACTCTGTGCCAACGTTGGATGAGCTCACTATTCGTGTCTCCGGGTCGCGAACCCGTACGCGCAGAACGCGACCGTGATTCGAGGCGATCGCGAATCGACGGCTATACCTGCGACTAAACGCCTCTCGAGTACTTCTGCGAAATACTGGGCTGGGGCCTCCCCGGAGTTTGCGATGCTCCACCGCCCGACTCTATGGAGATCATCGATGAGGCTGGTTGCCCTGGCTTTGAGCAGGCGGCTCCGGGCGAGTCTTGCTTCGCGCGGTCCGAATAGCGATGATCGGCGCGGTGTAAGGTCTGCGTACCATCGGCGTTTTCAGAATATGAACAAGCTAGTACCTGCTCTCCTTCTCCTGATGTTCACGACTGGACTGCACTGCAGCCGTCGCTGCCCAGACGGCAGCTCTGGCAGAGGCGTGCATGGTCAGGAATGCGAGTCCTATGCTCCGAGGGGCTCCGAGGACGCGGTGCGTCCGTCATCCACGGGGTCGAGTGATGTGGAGCACTCACCGCGTGATTCGGAGAGCGACGAATGAGGAACCACTCGCTCCCAAACGCGTCGGCCGCAGAACATGTGGCTCAAGGCTGCGCCGTGGAAAACTGAGCATCACCAAAGCAAAGAGGTGATGGGTTGAGCTCGGCGCGTCCAACTCTGCGGTCGTCGGAATCAAATGGAAGAGGGCATGCGTTGAGTCTGTGGAGCAGGACGCAGCCAGGAATAGACCATGAGCGATGGAGAGGCGGCGCGCGCTTTTCGCCGCAAGCAGACCTCAGCAGATGTCGATTCAACGCAGCAGAGGACCTTTGAAGCACGCGACCAGGGCCGGAAGCTCAAGCTCCTGGAGTTTGCATCCTTTGGTGTTCTAGCGCTGAGCTTGGCGTGCTGGTGGCTCGCCGTGAGCTTTGAGCCCACATGCGGCCCGTCTAATATCGGGGTCACGCGGGCGCGTGCGACGACCGTGCGACATGCCATCATTTTGTTTCGCGTTGAACACCCTGACGCCGAGTGCCCGTTGGTGGAAGAGCTGATCAGTGGTGACTACTTGGACCGCAGAATGCGGATCGAGGACGCCTGGGAGAATGACTTTCAGATCGTCTGCGATGGCCGCGCTATCCAAGTGGACAGCGCCGGCCCGGATCAGAAGTTTGGCACGAGGGACGACGTGAATTAGGAGACCACCCGGCCGGCGAGCATCGTCAGCGCGTCGGCGAAGGTCATCTGGACGGTCTCCACGTTGAAGCCTTGAGCAATACACTCGAACACGTTGTCGTGGAACGCGAAGAAGAAGTGCTTGGGTTTCTCCCAGGCGCTTTCGTCGTACATGGAATGGACGCTGTTCGTCGCGCGATGCTCGGCGATCCACTTGGAGCCTTCGACGACATACACGCCGTAGCCATCGAGGCCGCGTTCGCCCAAGGGGTGTCCGTGAAAGACCTCGCCGTTGGGCCCGCCGAAGCGATGGGAGTAGCAGCGCTCCACTTCGACGATGGCTAAGGGCATCGCGGCTGGCGAGGACGAGTCGATGACGTTGACGTAGGTCCCATCCCAATCCGGATCCGGTGTGTGCACGTAGTAGAGCAGATAGACCCGGTGGCCCGAGGCGACGATGTGCGGCTCGGGGGCGCCTCCATTCCAGATGGGCGACCAGGGATACGGAATGGCGACCTCCTCGCCCTTGGCGTGGCCAAGCTCCCGCTCGAGTCGCTTCACGTTCGCGCGGGCGTCACTGTATGCCTGTCGCTCTGTGTTTTTGTAGTGGGACCTCAAGGCGTCCCCTGCGTGGAGCAGGGCCTCGCGCGCTTGGGCGAGGTCGTCCTCGAGGGTTTGGGTGTCTGCGGAGCTCATGACACCTTTTACAACGTTTCCGGATGCAGCCGAGTCTTGAGAACGACGAGCGAGCCATCGTCCACGGCGTGGGGGATCCTCGCGTCGGCGCTACCGGCGCCCTTTCCCAATTGGCGAGGTCTAGCAGCCGTCGCCGGCGCGATATCCGCGACCGTGTTGCGTGCCATCGATCGGTGTCGCCTCCACGTAGTCATCGAAGCCGCTGGCTGGGCCTACGTTCACTCGACATGTTCCGGCGTAGCAGGCGGCACCGATGGAATCGCCAAAGGAGTTTCGTCCACACTCGCACTGGTCCGAGTTGGTGCATGAGCCGCACACGCGCACGGGGTTGATCTCGCAAAGTGATCTGCTCATGGTTCCGGTGTCGGTGCAAACAGCGCGCTCGCCGCGCTCTTCGGGACAGATCGTGCCTGTCGGGAGCGCGCAGAAATCGGAGCTTTCCCCACAGCCGAGTGTGTAGTCGTTTCCATGTAGGGAGCCGGTGCAGCTACAGGAGACGCAGTCCGGGTCACACGCGCATCCAGCGTCACAGCTGGAGGAGACATCGCAGGTGCAGCTTGGGGATTCGCGTGGACCGCAGTCGGCGCAGTCGGTTCCGAGCGCACAGACGGAGAACAGCGAATCGGGTCCGCCATCGTCACATTCGTCATCATTTGAGGTCCTGAATTCGTCGGTGCATAGCGATCCCGAACAGTCTGGATCGCAGGAACAGCTTACGTCGCAGCTGGCGGACACATTGCATGCGCATGCGTTCACGTCGGCGCTCGCATCGGGTGCCCCGACGTCGACCTGGCGGCCGGCGTCGACGGCGCAAGCGCCAGCGCCGCTGCAGCTTTCGTCGAAACAGTCCGTTCGACCGTTTGAATCATTGTCGACTCCGTCGACGCAGCCGCCCTCAAAAGACGCCTCAGGAGTCGACTCGGGAGAGGTGGCATCATCGCCGCACGCGACGAGCGTTGAGGAGAGAGCGGCAAGGAGGGCGAGTCGCCAAATCGGTCCGCGGCGCTTTCGCTCGGGTATGGCGATCAACGTGGGGCGGGTCGCCTTCTCGGTCTGAGTCATACGGAAAAGTGGAGTCCCCTTGGGCGGTCGGCAACGAGCTTCGCCATACGGCGTATGACTGAGCTCTACGCTTTCACGCTGGCGCCAGCTGGTTGATGAACACCGTTGTTGATGATGACACCGCACGCACAGGAGGTGTCCACGGGAAGGCCACCGTCGGGCACACCGCCGTCTGATGGCATGCTTGCAATGAGGAGGCAGCCTTCCTCGGGACTGCACTACTCGTTCCCAGCGCAGAGCTCGTTGCGTGCGAGCATAAAGCAGACGCCTTCGTTGCAACGTGGCGCTCCACACTCGCTCAGCGACGGTGGGCAGTCGCCGTCCATGGCGCAGGCATCAGGGGGACAGAGCTCCGGCGTCTCGACGGTGCATTCGGGCGCGACGCACACACTTCCAAGACAGGACGTGTTTGGATCGCCGCTGGCCACGGGGCAGCTCACTCCGCCGCAGTCGCGAGTGATGACGACGGTCCGGACGCCGGCGCCATCGACTACAACCCGGCTGAGGCGTTCCGCGAAGATGTTTCCGCTCGAATCACGAAGCTCGATAACGACGGAGTGATCTCCGCGAGGAACACTGATGCTCGCGACTCGTACGCCACTGACGAAGTCTCGGCCCTCGAAGGTGCCCAAATCTTCGCGACGAACGCGGCCGCTGTCTTCGATGATCTCTGTGCGCACGCGCGTAAACTCTACGATATGACCATGGAGCAGCCACCGTTCCTGCCCGGCTTCGTGAAGGACGCCTTTGCGCAGGAGCAGGCGGAGCGGCGTGACCAGCTCGCGGAGATCTTCGAAGACTTTTCGGGCAAGGACTTGCTCGATGAGCACCTCGCCGAGATAGCGGCGCCGACTCTGATTCTCTGGGGTGAGGTAGACAGGTTGGTGGACCCCAGCGCGGCCCAGGTCTGGTTGCAGGGGCTGCCGAACGCCACGCTCACGACGTACTCGGGAGTTGGCCACATGCCGATGTTGGAGGTCCACGAGCAAAGCGCCGAGGACTACCGAGAGTTCCTCGCGGGTCTGAATTAGGTGAGCTAGCCCTTCGTCCCCTTCGCGGTTTCGAAGCTGTGACCCAGAGCCGTGCGCTATCTTCTGAGACTCGTGCTACTTGCCTTGCATGGGCATTCTCTCTTGGGTTGGACTCGGCTTAGTCGCTGGCGTTCTTGGTAAGTTCCTGATGCCCGGCAAGGACGGCGGCGGGTGGATCGCGACCATCCTTCTGGGCATCGTCGGAGCGTTCATTGGCGGTTACCTGGGTACGTTCTTCGGCCTCGGCAGCGTGAGCGGATTCAACCTCCCCAGCGTTGGTTTGGCCACCGGCGGTGCGCTGGTTGCGCTCGTGGTTTACCGAGTGGTCGTCGGCCGTCGCTGACTGACGCACGGGGGTTCCCTGGGCGTTTCCACCGTTGAGAACGAGGGCACGGATCCTGCTTTTTCGTTGTCGACCGCGTGCTCAGTCAGCGTGCAGCCTGGCTCTCTCTTTTGGACGCCCGCTTCGTCTGCTTCGTCTGCCGCTGTTGATCGTGCGCAGCGTCGCGCACGGGCTGCGCCCCATGTCCGTGCGTTGCCGGAGCCTTGGTCACCCTGCAGGGTTTTATCATTGGGTCAGAAGCGTAGGAGAGGCCGGGCGTGGTATCTTCTGGCACTTCCACCGTAGAAGAAAACGGCACGGACCGTGCGAAGTCGCCAGAACAAGCGCGCGAGCAACCTAGACGCTAGAGCAACCTAAGGATCTTATTCGATGACTAGAATATCGCTATTTGCTTCGATGGGTGGACGGATGAAGAACATCTTTCTGGTCGTCGCCCTCCTCATGGTCCCCAGCTTCGCCTCTGCGCAGGGTGGGCGCGGCTGGCAACCTCGGCCGGACGAACGTGACGACGACATGGCGGCTCGCCTGAGCGGCTACTTTGGGGTCGGCTTCGCCGGAGACGCGCGGCTGCGGGGCGGCGGTTTCAGTGGTCGGGGTAGCCTTGAACCTACTCTCGGGTTTGGCCTGCGCTTCGAGAAACCGATCATTCGCTTCCTGGCGATCGGCGGCCTCCTCGAGTTCAACTCGTACAACGTCTCCGACGGACGTGACCAACGCGACTCCTCCATGGACTTCGACGTGTGGGTCAAAGGGCGCTACTCGCTCCGCGCCGGCGACCTGCGGCTGGTGGTCTACGGCGGCGTGCCGCTCGGAGTTTCGGTGCTCTTCCTCGAGAACACCGACAACTACCGGGGCTTCAACACTGGCCTTCTCGCCGGCCTTGAGCTGGTCTTTGGGCGCTTCGCTCCCTTCTTCGAGATCGGATGGCGTCACCACTGGGTTCGGCGGAAATTCGATGGCTTCGACGACGCCAAGTTCATCAGCAACCAAGTGCGGATCAACTTCGGCGCGTCGATCCTCTTCTGAGGGCAGCGCTCCGCCGCGTTCCTATGTCTGTCAGTTGGACCTGGCGAACACCTGGGTCCAGTAGTGGCGGTATCCGGACGGGCACATGGCGTATCCAACACCGATCCGCGTGTAGTTCGCGCTGAGGATATTCCCGCGGTGCCCCGACGAGTTCATCCACTGGGTGTGGGTCTCTGACGCCGTTCCATTTCCTGCGGCGATGTTCTCCCCGATCCCGCGATGAGCGAGGCCGGCGTTGGACACGCGGTCGCCGGGGCTCTGGCCCTCTAGATTGTTGTGGTCGAAGTATTCCCGGGCGCACATGTCTGCGCTGTGGGCGCGTGCCACCGCAGCGAGATCCGCGTCGCAGATCAACGCGGGCCGTCCTTCGTCGGCTCTTGCGTCGTTTGTGAGATCAAACTCCTCGACTTCGAGGGCGCTTCCACAACCGTCGGGAGTGGGGGTGGTTACCTGAGCGGCGTCGCTGCCTGGACCCGCATCGCCGAGGGGAACGTCATCGTCGCCGCATCCGAAACAAACGAGAAGAATAAGGAGCCACCGCATTTACGCCTCCGAGCTTTGTGAATTGTACGTGAGTCTTGAGCGAGTATGCACAGCGCTGAAGACAGACGATAGGGTACCAACGATTCGGCACGAAGACGATGAGGACGTGGCGCCGTTGAGTTCGAAGCCGTCCGCTATTTTCCGAAAGACGACACCACCGAAAAGCGAGAGCCGCACCCGCGAAGAGGGCAGTGTACGCGCCACGTGGCCAGCCACGGACGTCGCCAAAGACGCTTGCGAAGAAGCCCAGGAGGACGGTCGCACCGAGCCCGAACCAGACCACCGGGCCGAGGATATGCGGCGAAGCAGACGTCAGCTCGATGACATCGTTGCGGTCGGAAGACACCGATTGGCGGCTAGAAGTCGAGTGGGAGCGGGATGTGATGCGCGTGCATCATGTCGCGATGCACCACGAGCTCCGGCGGAACATCCACGCCGGCACCCATCGCCAAGAACGCATTGCGACGACTGGGTTTCATTGGGCATTGATCGTCGGGCAGGAGCGCCAGCGCGTCGATGACGGCGACGGAGTAAACGTCGAGGGCGCTGATGGATGCGCCGAGGTAGTAGGGACCTGCCGGCTTGGAGCGCTTCAGCTGTGCGTCGAAGAGTCCAAGGCTCGCGTGGAGTTGTTCCCTGGCGGGCGGGCCGCTGCCGTCGTCATAGCCGTATCTCTGCGCCAGGTACTGAGCAACGGGCGCAGGCCACCCACCGGGCGTGTTCGGGTCCAAGGAAGTCGAGATCGCGGCCAGGCGGGCGTTCCAAGCGATGCCTCCCTCGCCCATCAGTTCCTGGGACAGGCCGTACATGAGCATTCGCTGATCCGGGTCTTCGGGGACGAGTCTCGGCTCCGGTTGAATCCGCTCTACGAGGGCGAGGATCTCCGCCCATCCTGAGCGTGGCAGCTCTCCGTCAAACATCGCCACGGGCGCGTTGGGCAAGCCGGTCCATTCTGTGACGGCGGGATCACGACCCATCTGGACGATGGGCGGGTCGATGCCCTTCACGCACAGGAGCCCGCGGGCCGCTTGGGACCAGGGGCTAGGAACGCCGGCGACGACCACGAGTCGTAGGCCTTTGGCATCACGGGCGTCTTCGAGATCCATAAAGGGCATGGGACTTTGTAGCACCGAACGTTGCCTCTCACTCTGGTACCTTCGCCTCATGGAACGCTACTTTCCGATCGGCACTCCCGGCGTGCCTTGGGGCGACGCCGAGAAGCTCACGTGGTTTAAGTCTCAAACGCGGCGGCGCGGCTATCGGGATGAGGTCCTCTCGAAGCTTGAGGGCATGGACGACTCCTTTGAGCTCTTCCAGTACGGAGCACTTCCCATCGACGCGGAGCGCTACCCGCTGATGGCGGTGAAGGTCGTGGCCGAAGCAACCGACGCGCCATGGGCGCTGATCACGGGCGGCGTGCACGGCTATGAAACCAGCGGCGTTCAGGGAGCGCTCGCGTTCTTGAGGACTCACGCCTCGGCCTATCGCGACCGAGTGAATCTGCTCGTGCTTCCGTGCGTCAGCCCTTGGGGCTACGAGGTCATCAACCGGTGGAACCCGAACGCGCTCGATCCCAATCGCTCGTTCGTCGCCAAGAGCGCGTCCGAAGAAGCGGCGGCGGTCATCGCTCTCATCGAGGAGCTCGGCGCTGAGTTCCTCCTGCACATCGACCTTCACGAGACGACGGACACGGACGAGTCAGAGTTCCGGCCCGCCGTTGCGGCACGCGACGGTGCTCCCTTCGAACCAGGGACGATCCCCGACGGATTCTACACCGTCGGTGACACGGCGAACCCCCAACCTGAGTTCCAGGCCGCGATCATCGCCGGCGCCGGGAAGGTCACGCACATCGCTCCGTCGGATGACGCGGGTCAGCTCATCGGAGCGGATGCGACTCAGCCGGGAGTCATCGGCTACCCCTTTAAGGAGCTGGGTTTGTGTGCGGGCGTGACGAGCGCTCGTTTCACGACGACGACGGAGGTCTACCCGGACAGCCCGAAGGCGACGTCGGAGATCTGTATTGACGCGCAGGTGGCTGCGGTGCGCGCGGGGCTCGACTTCGCTCTGCGTTAGGTTTCGACACCGCTATCCTGCGACACGGCTATCCTGCACTGCGCGGACCGCAGCGTTGAACTTCGCAGCCTGCGCTTTCATCGTTGGTTCCGGGAGACCCCACCAGGGTATGTGGAACTCATCCCCGCCTATGAAAAAACAGTGCTCTCCGGAGAATGGATCGGCGTCAAACGATGCGTGGACTGATCTCAGGGGTCGCGTGCTCCACACAACGAAGCCAAAGATGTACCGACGTAGGGAAGTTCTCTCGGGCCGCACCTCGACGTGGATCGGGAACCCAAGGCCGACGAGGAAACACAGCGCTGAGATGGCGTAGCAAGTGCTGTTCGCAAAAGGGCTGAGCCACACCAGGAGGGCTAGTGACTCTTCGCGTGTTGCCGGAAAGAAAGGACCTCTCCGACTCAGAACGCGCCGCTGAGCATGAGGGAAGCGCCACCGCGCTCCACTTGCACGCTCGGCATAATCCGTCGCTCGGACGAGCGCTGGTTGGCGTCATGAGACAACTTGTAGGCGATGGCCCCGCCAACCCATTCCAAGATGGGGATCGAGATGAGGCCTACAAAGATCGCCGCGTCTTCGCTGGCGAACGCGGCCAACGCGCCAACGCCGACGCCGGCCGTTCCGCCGATGGCTGCGCCGAGCAGCGTGATGCCATAGTTTCCTCGACCGCCGGCGGCACGACCTGCGGCCCAAATGCCCAAGGCCGTCGTGGCAGGAGTGGCCCATGCTGTTGCCGTGATGTAGATGGCCGTGCTGATGCCGCAGAGGTCCGCGCCCTCACACCGAAGTTCCAGGGCAAGGGCGGGTGCCACGACCAACACCATGCCGGTCGCTGCGCCTGCAAAACCTCCGAGCGTCAGGGCAAGACCCAGGCGAGGACTCTCGACGGTCAGTGGCGCGTTGAGGGGCACGAGCTCTTCGTCGTCCTCGGCGTGAGCGTTTCGAGCGAAGGTAAAGCTGAGGCAGAGGGCGAGAGTAAGAAGGACAGACTGTTTCATGTCCTCAGCTAGAGCAGAGATTGTGCCACCGGCCATGTGGCCGGAAATGACTGAAAAGGAATAGAAGTCGCTGATTATAAGTGCTTCTTTTGTGTGGTTTTCGTTGCCACACCCTGTTGGTTTTAGGTCACAGCTTCGCGCTGTGAGCTCCTGCGTTACCTAGCCAAGCTCTCCATGGGTGACGGATGGAGGCGTATTTGAGAGCCCGCCCAAGGGGCCACAATTTTTGGAAAAAAAGAGCGGGTTGGTGTCTGCTATACTGAGCCCACCGAGGTTTCGGTAGACCCACATGAGGATTCTGAATGTTAAACCGTACGATTTTGACCGCTGCTGCGATGCTGGCTCTTGCGCTCCCGGGGTCCACGGTGGCCCATGCTGCGCCACTGCTGAGCACCTTTGGTGGACCCAATGGTCACGGTACAGATCATCTGCCGCCCAACGATGATGGTTCGTCGGACGCCATCGACATCACCTCCGCGTTTCCCGGCGGACTTAACTTTTTTGGGACGACGCACACTCAGATGTACGTCAACACCAACGGCAATATTACCTTCAGCGGTGGTGTTCGAACGTTCACCCCCGACCCATTCCCCGTCGCTGATCGACCCATGATCGCGCCGTACTGGGGTGACGTGGACATTCGTGGCGCGGCTTACCCTGCCTCCAACGAGGTGTCGTGGGTATTTCGACCTCAGCAGATCATCGTGACCTGGCACAACGTGGGTTACTACTCGAGCAACGATGACCTCATCATGGATTTCCAGTTGGTCATCAGCAACGCGGAGAGCTGTGGTGGTGGCGACTTCGAAGTCGAGTTTCGCTTCAACGTCTGCGGCTGGGAAACTGGAGATGCATCCGGTGGTTCGGGCGGCTTCGGCGGAACCCAAGCCCAGTCGGGTTTTGACGCCGGCAACAACATGGACTTCGTTGAGATCGCAGGATCCCGTGCGGCGGGTATCGCGGCTAATCTTTGCGCCAACTCCAACGTCGGGATGCCTGGTATCTGGCAGTTCAGCGTGCGTAGTGGCGCCGTCCTTTGTCCCGGCGCCGGCGAGGCGTGTGACACCGGCATGCCAGGTGTTTGCGCAGCGGGCCTGACCCAGTGCGTGGGCGACGGACTCAGCTGTACTAGCGCCAACACGCCAGCCGCCGAGACGTGCGATGGTCTCGACAACGACTGCAACGGGGCCATCGACAATGGCGATCTCTGCGGTGGCCTGTCGGTATGTGTGAACGGCGAATGTGTCGACCCATGCTTCGAAGGAGGCTGCTTCGACGACCAGGTGTGCAACCCCGATGGCTTCTGCGTCGACGAGAGCTGTGCCGACGTGAGCTGCGGCCCGACGGAGCGTTGCGTAGCGGGCGCCTGCCAAGCGGCCTGCAGCGGCGTCGTATGTCCCTTCGGACAACAGTGTCTTGGCGGCAACTGTGTTGCCGCGTGTGACTTGGTCGCCTGTGGCGATGACTACGTGTGCGTCGATGGGATGTGTCTGTGCCCATGCCCGGGCAGCGCCTGCGGTGCCGACGAGACATGTGGCGGCGACGGCATCTGTATCGCTCCTGGCTGTGACCTCACGATCTGTGAAGACGGATTCTACTGTGTGGACGGCGATTGCCTGGACGCCTGTGATGGCGTGAGCTGCCCCATGGGCCAAGCGTGTACGACCGGGAGATGTTCACCCATCCCAATGGGCGCAGACGCTGGGATGAGCGGTGGCCCTGATGCGGGTGGCGTAGGTCGTGACGCTGGAGCCGCGGATGCCGGAGCCATGACATCGGACACGGGTCCTGGCGCTGACGGTGCGTTGCCAGAGGCAGATGGCGGACGACGCGCGTCGGGCGATCCTACCGGCTGTGGTTGTCGTGTGAGCTCACAGCAGCCCGCTCCGCTCGGACTCTTCATGGGCTTCGGTCTGGCGTTGATGGCTCTTCGCCGTCGCCGCCGTCGCTAACTTCCCTTGGACCTCGTGTCATGAAATCACTGCTATGAGCATCGCCATGAGCATCACTCTTCCTACTTCGCGTTCTTCCTCGACGAGCACTCGAGGTCGGACTCGGTCCCTTGCGCTCACTTTCATCTTGCCGCTCGCGCTCCTCGCAGCGTGTGGTGACGACGACACGAGCGCGGATGGGGGCCGCGTAGAAGATTCTGGCGCTGTCACCGAAGATGGCGGCGGTGAGGATAGCGGCGCGGGAGGAGATGACACGGGTGTCTCTAGGTTTGATGCCGTCGGCTTCGACGCCGGTTGCGAACCCACCATCGAAATCTGCGGCGATCGGATCGACCAAAACTGCGATGGCCGAGACACCTCGTGCGGGGACTCGGACAACGACCGAGTGGAGGCTTGCCGAGTGGGCGATGACCTAAGCACGTGTGATTGCGATGACGACAGCGCCGATGTCTATCCGGGTCGCGCGGAGATGTGCGACGGGCTCGACAACGACTGCAACGGCCGAATCGATGAGATCTCGGAATGTTGCGCTGGGTGTTCCGACGTGGGTCAGCGCGGAGATCTTTGCGCCGTGAGCGGTGAGTGCGAGTGCTCCACGGCTCCCGGGCGTGCGGTCTGTGGCGAAGGCCAAGTGTGCTGCGGAAACGGCTGCAGTGACATCTCTTCGGACATCAGTAATTGCGGGTTCTGCGGAACAGCCTGCGATACGAGCACGGACCGATGCACCGCTGGGCAGTGTCGCTGCGGCGCGGACGAGTCGTGCGCCAACGACCGAATGTGCACGGCCGGAAGTTGCGGCTAAGGCTCTCGTTTTAGGGCGAGGGCGCTCAGGCGCGCGTCATATTTGGGCGCGAGGGAAGACCAATCGTAGCGTGCGTAGTAGGGCGCAATGGATTCGCGCTCGGCGGCGGTGAAGCCGCCGGAGCGAACGGCTCCGGCGAGCAAACGCATGCGCTCCTCGGCGCCGTTGTAGAGCTGCCGTGACGCGCTCTGCGGTTCGACTAGCTCCGGGTAGGCGAGCCGGTTGGGCAAGACGCCCATCGCGCCGGAGCGAAGCGCTTCCATGACCGCGATGCCGAAAAACTCGTGACGCGCGGTGCTCAAAACGATGTCCGCGCGCTGCACTAAGCCGCTGTACTCAGACTCGCTTGCCCACCCGAAGTGCACGACTCTTGCGCCCAGTCGTTCTCGCACCTCTTCGAAAAGAGGGATTCGCGCATTGGGCTCTCCTCCGCAGATGGCGACGCGAAAGTCCAACCCGAGCTCGTCCAGCGCCACCAAGGAATGCAGCATCGCTTCGGGGTTTTTGTCGTGGCTCCAGCGTTGGTTCCAGAGAATGAGTGGCGGCGCCGTGCGCTTGTCGGCGGGGGCCGCAGGGATATCGACGCCGACGTAGAGCACAGATGACTTGCCCTGGACCTCATCGACAAAGCGGCGGTGATCGAAGTCGGGAGCCGACGACAAGAACCCTGGCAGAGCGGCGAAGAGTGAGTCTCGGTGGTGGGCGCTGTTGAAGAATATGTGGTCGGCGCAGAGCATCGCTTTCCACTGCGTCATGCCCGCGGCGTGGCTTCGCGAGCCCTTCTTCGTCACGGGATAGGTGAGCTGGTTCTCGTGCATGTACAGGACGAGGGGCACGCTCGCGAAGTGTCGCCGCGTGAGCGCTGAGAAGGTCGCCAGGTCCAGCATGCTCGTCGCCAAGATGAGGTCCGGTTTGTGCTGAACGGCGACGAGGGCAGCCTCTGCCAGCTCGACGCCACCTCCCTGCATGCGCCAATGCCAGTGCGAGTCCGGGAGGCTGAGCGTTTGAAACTCATGCTCAGAGTGCTCGATGAGACCCGTCGCCCACGCTTGATGCGACCCGCCATGAAAAGGCGATACCAACAAGATGCGCACACCAAAGGCTAACGTTCGTGCTGTTGAAGTTCAATGTGCGCAGAAACGTCGACGCACGCCCTCAGCCCGGCGTCTTACCCCCAACCATCGAGGGGCTCGCCGTCTACGCCGACGCGGACGTAGCCGTGCTGCGGGCATTTGTAGACGCGTTCGTACACAGGACCTGAGAAGTCCGGCAGGCCGGTGTAGATCATCGGCTCGGCACAGGTGGGGCAGGGACGTGGCGGCGTTCGCGAGTCTAAGTTCGAGTCGGGGTGACCGGGCATGATCGAAGCTTGGGGTCATCGCCGCGATGGGAAAGCGTCGATGGAAGGCCTTGATGAAAGGTGCTCGTCGCCGAATCGGATATTGGAGCTGGCGTGCGCAGGCTCTTACGGAGATCGACGTTTTCGCGCGCGAGGGGTGGTAGTGTGATCGACGGGATCTGGCGACCGAGCCTCGGCGAGAGCGACCCACGTAGGTTGAAACGAATGACTGACAAAAAACCCGTTCACATCGTTATTTTTGGAGCGTCCGGCGACCTCGCAAAACGGAAGCTGATTCCGGCATTGAGCAGCCTTCACGCGCGAGGTCTGTCGAACTTGAAGGTGCTCGGCGTCTCGCGCAGTGAGCGCAGCGATGAGGCGTTTCGTTCAGCCTTGACGGAGAACTTCGACGGCGCCGCACGCGAGCAGTTCGACGCCTTTGCCTCAAACTTGCATTACCAGTCCGCCGACATCACGAGCGCTGCGGGCGTTGAAGCGATCGAGCGACGCTTGTCCGAGCTGCCGGGTGCGGAAGAGGCTGGGCGGATCTACTACTTCTCGACGAACCCGAAGCTCTTTGCGCCAGCGACTCGCTTGCTCTCGGAGGCTGGAATGCTGTCCGACAAGAACGGAGCGTTTCGGCGCGTTGTGTATGAGAAGCCTTTTGGAACGGACCTCGAGTCGGCTCGCGCCCTCAACGAAGCGCTGCATGGGTGGCTTCGCGAAGAGCAGATATTTCGCATCGATCACTACCTCGGGAAGGGGACCGTTCAGAACATCCTGGGCTTTCGCTTTCACAACTCGATCTTCGAGCCGCTCTGGAACCGACATCACGTGGAGCTGGTGCAGATCACGGCGGCGGAACCGATCGGGATGGAGGGGCGCGGCGACTTCTACGACGAGACCGGGGCGATGCGGGATGTGATGCAGAATCACATGCTTCAGATGCTCGCGCTGGTGGGGATGGAGGCGCCCGCTTCCCTCGATCCAGAGGATGTGCGCGGCCAGAAGGTACGCCTGCTGCGTGCGTTGCACTTGCCTGACCATCAGGATGTCGAAGTGGACTCGGTCAGAGGCCAGTATACGGCGACGGATACGTCGAAGGGCTACCTCGACGAACCCGGAGTGAGCGCAGACTCGTCGACGGAGACCTACGTGGCGCTGCGCGCGTACGTCGACAATTGGCGATGGTCCGGCGTTCCCTTTTTGCTTCGCCACGGCAAGCGCTTGCCCGCCAAGAGCACCGTCATTCAGATTCAGTTTCGACGGGCGCCCTTGCAGCTCTTCAACCGGCCCGACGGTGTCTCTGACGCGGAGCTCCGACGCAAGCTGGGGGATGGGAGTCTGTGCCATGTGAGGCCGAACATCCTCACGCTCTCGCTCCAGCCGAAAGAAGCGATTCGACTCTCCTTCGGAGTAAAGGAACCCGGGACGCAGATGTCCATGTCGCCTGCACAGCTCGACTTCGACTACGCGGAACACTTTGGTCGCTCGAGTCCGCCGGCCTACGAGCCACTCTTCAGCGATGTTGTAGCAGGGGATCCAACGCTCTTTCTGCGCGCCGACGAGATCGAGGCGTCGTGGCGATTCACCGACGCCTTCACGAAGGGCTGGGCAGCGGGTGCGTCTCCGGTTCGTGAGTACGCGGCGGGGAGCTGGGGACCGGCTGAAGCCGATGAGCTTCTCCGCGGCTGCGAAGGCGGCTGGTTTCGCGGCTGAGAATCGCGGGTTGTTCCCAAGTGTGGGGGATTAGCGTCGTCTTCGAATCAACGCACACCAAATCAAAAGCAGCCACACGCCCCCCGGCGCGCCTCCACTTGAGGAGCACCCGCTTTCGTTACTGAAGGGGACTGTGCCAGCGTCGTTCGTGCGTTCCGCCGCGTCCACGCCGACATCCCCCATGCTCAAACCGGCATCGAGACCTGCGCCGGCATCCCCAGCGCCCGCATCGACTCCGGCATCCGCCGGAGCGGGCGAATCTCGGCAAGGCCCGTCGCAGGTGCACAGCGCCGATGTCGAATTTGCCTCGCAGTACGCGGCAAGTACCAGGTCTAGGTACGCCATGATCTCCCCGCCGTCCGCTGGTGTGTCGACGACGTTGACGACGTTGCACGCTCCCGTGTTGACGTAGTCGACGCCGCCTTGCTGCAGAAAGCCAACGAGGCGTCCGCTCTCATCGAAGACCCCCGAGCCGGAGCTCGACGAGAATGCGTCCACCGTCGCCCGAAACGACGCGCCGGAAATGCTCGCGCGCACCTCGCCGCCTTCGTCAATCTTCACGGGGAGACCGCTGGGGAATCCGACCAGTGCGAGAGGTGTGCCGGTGGAAAGCCCGTCGTGAGTGATGCGTACGTCGACGGGCGAGCGGCCGACCACGGCGCGGGAGAGCTCAACGATGGCGTAGTCCGCGGCGACATCACTCACCAGAACGCGCGTACACGAGTAGACATCGTCACGTGTCAGAGGCGCTAGAGTTCCATCCGCGAGCGCTTCGAAACCGAAGACCCAGTAGTGCGAACCATCGCATTCGTCGGGGTCCGAAACGCAGTGCGCGGCGGTGAGCAGATGGCGTTCGTCGATGAGCGTGGCGGAGCAGGAGCCCGGCGCGATCTGCTCCGCGAAGGCTTGACCCTCGCAGAGGTCTTCGGACTGCTGGAGCGTGCGCGTGTATGTGATCTGCACCTCCGTCTCGTTCTCGTCGATGGCCCAATCGACGATGCGCACCGCTACTTGGGCGCGGGCGATCCCGACAAAGAGCTCACTCTCACTCTCGTTTGGTTCTTTGCGCGAATCCTCGCCGTACACGATGGCCGACGTGCTCGCCCCGTATCCCTCTGGAACGCATCCGCCATGAGCGAGCAAAAACAAAAACGCCGGGAGATAGGTCCTCACAAGAAGAGCGTAT
>JBLHKB010000033.1:0-25228 GCA_047619315.1 Polyangiales bacterium | reverse complement strand
ACTCATAAGAGCCAACTAGGCGCTCTCAATAACTGACCCGTGCGGATCGATCGATCCGCACGGGTTCTCTTTTGCGGACCCCTGCAAATATCGAAGCGGATGTCTTAGCGGCTCCAATTTTTCTCCAAGCTAGATGAGTCTGGAGCTCACCGAGCAGCGCCTGAATCTGCTGGTCTACCGTCTCCACGCACTCGGGGCACGCGATGAGCAAAGCCACGCTCGATGTCCACACACCCCGCCGCCGCCGCCGGTCACCTCTCATGCAGGCCCATCCAGTTCCCGCCGCCGTCGCCCGCCTCGAGGCCATTGGCGTCCGCGCCATTGTCAAACGCGAGACCTTTGCGGTGATGGAACTCCGCGGAGGCACTCACATCGTCGTGCGGGAGCCGAAAGAATCCCAAGAGCTGGATCAGCCCTCTTTCGATCTCATGTCTGACAGCTCATCGAATGGACTCAATCCACACATTCGATGGATGCAAAGAAAGCTTCTTCGGCCTCTGCGTAGGCGCGCCTTTCGCTCGTGGGGACAACCCAAGTGATCAGAACAGGCGTGTTCCGCAACGCCAGCTCGACGGTGATGTGAGTTTCGAAGGGCTCGTTCGTCGGTGGAAACGTGTGTACGAGATGCCCTTCGTCATCGAAGTTGGAGCCGATCGTTCGAACGATCTCCACGTAGAACGCGCGGACTGACGCGGTGCGCCCGCAGGTCTCGCGGGCCGTTTCTTCTTCACTCCGCCCGTGCGCAGACGCGGCCAAACTTTGAGCGCGATGGGCCAACGTCTGCTCTGGTCCTGCAGCCACCGTCGCCCTCAGCACGCCATGTTCGCTAAACAGAAACGTCCCCTCATCGATAGTCCTCGCCTCCGGGATCGGCTGCCCCGCCGACGGCACGGAAAGCGCTAACCCCAGCGACGAGATGCTGACCGCCACGAGCTCTGGCTGGCGAGGCGCGGAATGATCGTCAGCTGGCGCTTCGGGGGTTTGTGGACTCGCGCCGGAGCCACACGCCGCGAGCGCCACGAAGACCAGCCCAAAACTTCGTCTACTGCGGGTCTTCAACAGCAACTGCGACATCCACATCATCGCCCGCCGTCCGTTGTTCGGAGTCAAAAGCAACCAACAGCTGTCTCAGCTGTGGGATGTCCACCACTTCCATTTTTTGCAAAAACACACCGCCTCCAAGGAAGATAAGCACCCCTATTCCCAGCAGCTTTTTTGCAGAAACAGACTCGCCTTTTCTGTAGGAACGAATCGTCAGAAAGAGTCCTACGAACGCCATGATGAGCAGCGCTACGGGGAAAATAAACCAGGGCATTTTAATGTCGATTCATTCTGTGTTGGGGTTTCAAGCTGTTTAGAGCGCCGCAATTGACATGCACTCCACGGGCATTCGCTAAGCCTGTCTAGCAGCGGTCAATGGAGACGCCCGTTAAAAGTGAACGTAGTTCACTTTTAACGGGCGACCACTTCTACAGGCATTTGTATTCCTCTTACACAGCAGCTAGACCCGTGGCGTGCGCACCCTTCTTCTACTCATCGCTCTAACCAGCATGGGCTGCGTGACCGTCGGCGCTCACCAGCGCGAGTACCTCAGCGACCCCACCATGGCCGCGAGCACGGACCCCCTTGAGGACCGCTCTCGCCGCTCGATTCGGACGGCGCGTGAAGCCGCGGGTGGCGGAGATGGCGCAGCGGCTGGGGGCGGTTGTGCGTGCGGCAACTAGAATAGGCTACGCGCTGCTAAGCGTTTTCGCGCTGTCCTGCGCGCACAACGCACGCATCGATGAGATCGCGTTTCGCCTCGACTACGCTGCTCAGCAGGGACGTGGCCTCCAGTCCCAGGCCGACGTTCAATTGGTCGACGGACTCCCCCGCGGAAGCGAAGCCGTAGCGATGGCGCTCCCCAAAGCGCGCATCGGCATCCGTCACACGGATCGAATCCGCCACGTCATCGATATGCCCGTCGACATCATCACGAGCGCCTCCGCCGATGCCCTCGACGCCGTCTCCAGCGCGTCTCTTTGGACCGAAGCGGCGACCGTCGACGGCCGTACGTACATCGACCTGAGCGACGATGACCGCCTCGAAGTTCAGTGGGGCATGCACCTCGAAGAGGTCATGAAGGGCGGCTCCGGTGGCCTCGGCTATCGGCGCGAGCTTGCGAACGACAACGCGATTCTCGAAGTACGCGGGGGCCTCATCATCGACATGTTCGACCCCATCACGCCCCAGGGCTTTGACTACGGCCGCGCGCGGCGTCGAACAGCCCACGCGAGCATCGCCGCGTCGCAGATACTCTCGCCGACGACCTGGATCGACGGGAGCTACGGCCTGACGTACCAGTGGGGCGTTCTCGCAACGACCTGGAACGGCACGGCCACCACCGACGGCGGCCTCTACACCGAAGAGCTCTTTCCGGGCTCGCGTTTGCGCCATGCGCTGAGCGGCGGCATCGCGCAGTTCGTGCCCGCGACGCGTTCCGCGCTGCGCGGACGCTACCGTTTCTACGCGGACGACTTCGACGTTCAAGCCCACACCATCACCGGAGAGTGGCTGCAGTGGATGGGGTCACGGGCCTACCTCCGCCTCGGGTATCGTTTCCATCGCCAAAGCGCCGTGAACTTCTTTGTCGGCGAGCCCACGGATGGGCTCTACGAAAGCGGCGCTCGGCGCACCAGCGACTCGGACCTCGCGGCCTTCGACGCTCACGAGTGGTCCACCCAGCTCGTGTTCTTCCTCGACCGAAATGGACCCCGTGGCAACGAGAGCCTGAACCTGAGCTTCAGCCGATACACGCGTCCCTATTTTGAGCTGCACCGAATCGGCCTCGGCTATAGCCGCACATTCTAGCGGCTCGTTTCTCGGCACGGAGTTTGCTCTGCATTGAGCACTTCTTATGAGAGACTTCCGCAACATGATGATGAAACGCGCTTACCCCTTATTCATAGGCCTGTTTGGCTCGTTCCTCGTTGTGCCATCTGTGCCAGCCATGGCACAGGAGGGCGCAGGTGAGCTTGGAGCGCCCACTCGGCCCGAAGAAATCGCACCCGAGCCGGCGCCAGAAGGCCCCATCGTCGTCGCCGCTCCAGCAGCGCAGGTCGCCGCCGTTCCAGCGGCGCCGGTCGCCGTGACGCCGGTATTTCGCGGCAGCCAGATGACCGCCGCGAGCCGTGTCTACGAGCTCGGCTGCAACGCCGGTTCGCACTTCGTCTTTGGGCCCATCGTCTACGTCCAGTGTGCAGGCGCCGTCGTGGTTGTCGACACAGCGAACGTCACCGCCACGACGTTTGCCGTCCGCGGCATGCCGACGAACTTCTTCGAGCGAGGCGGACGCGTCTGGGTAGAGCTGAACCACGACACGGCGCACCCCGTCGAGACGCTCCCTTCCCTCGCGCCCCAAGCCGCCCCTGGTCAGTTTGTGCAGCCGGGGCTCACGCAACCGCCCGGACAGTTCGCCCAGCCCGTGCAGCAGATGCCCATCGACCCTGAGCTCGCGAACGGTGAAGTCGTCCAGGTGGAGTCCGGCGAGGTCCATATCCGATTCCCCAGCGTCCCATCACTCTACGCCGGGACCCGTGTCGCCTTCACCGCAGAAGGTATGAATCCCGTCGTCGGTACGCTGACGTCGCGCGATGGCGACGTGTTTATCGCCCGCGTCGCATACGGCGAGACCGTGCTCCTCGGCGCCGTGGCGGGAGTCACGAACGCACCCACCACGGGCAGCTCCGCCATCCCTGAGCGCTCAAGCAGCTTTCGCCTTGCCCTGACCGCGCGCGGTCTCATCGGCGGCGGCGAAGATGGCGGCGGCGGCATCATCGCGGACATCGACGCCGAGTGGCGCCTGAACGCGCCCGTGTTCCTCCGACTCATCATGGATCCCGTGGGCGTTGGCTTTGGTGATGAGACCATCGGATTTGGCGGCGGACACGTCCTCGCCGGCTACGACAGCTCGTTCTTGGCCATGGGCCTCGGCATCGGCTTTCAAGCGGTGGAAGCCCAAGACGAATTCTCTTCCAGGCGGCAGTTTGGCATCGGAACCTCCATTGGGTTCCTCCTCCGCGTCGGCTCTCCGGAGGGGTTCTACGTCGAGCTCTTCAACGCGATGACCTACGTTGACAAGTTCCGCTTTGGTTCACTGCGCATTCGGGCGCAGTGGGGCCTAGGTCATCGCAACTGGATGGTCATCCGCGGCGGCGGCGGCGTGACCCGCGCGGCCTACGGCGAGGTTGGCTTCCGCCGTCTCCTCAGCGGCTGGTCCGGCGACGAAGGCGCGCTCTTCTTGACGGCGAGCTTCGGCGGCTCCGCGATCTACACGGATCTCGACAGTTTCCAACTCTACGCCGGCCCCACCTTTGGAATCACCCTGGAAAAGATCTGGTAGGCCAGCGTGGCGAGGGGGACCCCAGGCGAGAACCTCGCGCGCAACATCAAGGAGCTACGCGCCGCGCGAGGGCTCTCTCAACAGCAGCTCGCGAAGGCGTCGAGTATTCCTCGCGCCACCTGGGCCACCCTAGAGACCGGCGGCAGCAACCCAACGCTCTCCGTGCTTCTCAAGGTGGCGGCGGCGCTCTCCGTGTCCATCGAAGAGCTCATCAGCACGCCCAGGCAGACCGGCAAGCTGCACAAGCTCTCTGCGCTTCGCGCCAAGAAGCGCGGTAAGGTCGAAGTCCGTGACTTGGTCCCCGAAGCGCTACCGGGCACACAGCTCGAGCGCATGCATTTCCCCCCGGGCGCGAGCATGACGGGCATTCCCCACACCAAGGGCACGCGCGAGTACTTCTGCTGCGAACGAGGTTCCATCACCCTCGCCGCCGGTGGCGAGGAGTGGACTCTGGAAGAAGGCGACGTCGTCGTATTTCGCGGGGACCAAAAGCACAGCTACCGAAACGTTGGGCGGAAGAACGCCATCGCCTACTCGGTTGTACTCCCCGGTCGAGGGCCGGCATGAACATCAAGGTGTGGAACACACCGTGGGCCCTCTCTCCCCGCATCTCGACGCTCGGCTCCATTCACTTCACCCGCCTGAGCGCCACGCGCAGCGTGGGTCTATTGGGTGAGGAACCAAACTTCCACGCATCCTTCTGGAAGTTCTGCAGCCGCGAATCGAACCGTGTTGACGCGCTGAAACTCGAGACCCGTGGACACCGCCAGGGGGAGGAGCATCGAGCCTGGGATATTGAGCGCGCCATCCGGTGCGCTCGCTGCGCACTCCGTAAACGTCACCTCCCTCACGTGATGGTTGATGTTCGTCACTGAGTAAACAACGGCGTCGGTGTCTTCCGGCGTCCAGGTCAGGTCCATGGATTCCGGAGCGTCGTACGAACCCGTCAGCTCGTCCGTCACCGAGATGCGACCCGGAACCGTGGTCGGCTCAACCGTGATGGTCGCTCCGAGCCCGGTCAGTGTCATGCCGAAGGTGTCTCCTGAGAGTGGGATATTCCCGGCCGCGATCGGTCCTGAGCCCCCATCCATCGTGGGCACGGTAAAGGACTCGCCACCGGCGTGAACCACGACCTCGAGGTCCACGAGTCCCGGCGCCTCCACGCATTCTTCGCGGTCATGAGTACAAACGAGCTCCTCGCTGCAGTCGCAGGGCGCGTTGTTGGCCTGATGAAAAACACATCCGCCGCCGCTCAGGGCAGGCTCTCCGATGGAGGGAGGAGGAGCGCTGCTCAGGGTTCCAAAGGCATAATGCCCAGCTCCGGTGTTACTCACACTGATGACACCGATTCGCGTTTGCGGCGTGCAGCGCGCGCCCGCCACGGCCACGTAGTTTCCAGGACCAGCATCAGGGCCGCCGTCCACCGAAGGGACGTCCGCACCTGAGTCGAGTGGGCCGGTGTCCACGGCGCCGGTGTCCACGGCGCCGGTGTCGCTCGAGCCGGTGTCCAGCGAACCGACGTCACCCGGGTTTGAGTTCGTGGTGCTGTCCAGCTCGACGGTCGAGTCACGCGACCCAGCGTCGACGGGGTCTGTAGAGTTGTCGCAGCCGGTCAAAGGTGCGGCGGCAAGAGAAAGGAGAAGTGAGAGGCGCAAAAGCATGCGCGCAGGTTAGCACCAGGCTGGGAACGAGGCCGACCTGCTCAGGACTTTCAGCGAAAGAAGGGTACGATGGTTTTGCATGCATCGAATCTCCCCGCCGCTTTGGTTCTCCCTCGCGGCTCTCACGGGCAGCCTCGGCTGCGGCGAGAGTCCCCCGGCCGTCGACGCCGGAGCGCTCGACGCCAACGCCGACGCCAACGTGGACGTAGGCCCTGACTATTTGCCTCGCCTGGACAGCGCCGGCGAGTTCTTGAGTCTCGCCGGCGAAGGCCTCGAAGTGAAGTACCTGCTTCAGGTGGATGGCCGAGAGCCCCTCGTCGATCACCCCTGCATGTTCCAGAACACCGCGCGCTTCGCCTATCACATCCAATTCTTGCGCGCGGCGTTCCCCGCCTATGCCGATCTAGATCCCGGCACCTACGCCGACCTCGTGCTCAGGCGCAGAAGCCGGCGTTCCTTCGCGGGTTCTCTCACCCGTCACGATCGCACGACTCATCCACGGTCAGGCCTCCGCGGGATTTACACGTACAACGTCTACCAAGACCTCGGTCCCGGCGAGGGGCTCAGCTTGGCGGAGATCGTGGAAGTGGACCAGCGAATGAAGAGCTGCGCGCCCTTTGATGCGGACCAGCTTGTGTACCTTCCGGAGGGAGCCGAGCGAGAAGCGGCGGTACGAAGAATGCTCCCTGAGCTTCGGGCAGCGGGCGTGGATGTGCGTTTCTTGGATGAGCTGATCGAGCAAGACTACGAGGCCTACAGCGTGGGCGAGAGCTACGGCTACCTGCACGTGATTCCAGAATCCTCCACGGGCGACCTCGCTGAGAACTACGGACCGCAAGACGTGCTGGTCCTTCAGTCGCCGCCGAATGACCTCACGACGGTCGCCGGCTTGGTCACCACCCTGCCGCAGAGCGTCCACAGTCACGTGAACTTACGTCTGCGTGAGAAGATGATCCCCAATGTGCTTCTCGCGAGTGCCTTTGAGGACGAACGCATCAACGCCCTCGGTAGCCGTCTAGTCCATATCGTTGCCGCGGAAGACTCACTGACGATCGAAGAGGCCACGTTGGAAGACGCGGAGGCATTTTGGGCTTCTCGCCGTCCAGAGCTACCGCCTCTACGAAGCGACCTCGAGACCTCCGAGTTCCGTTCTTTCTTGGAGCTCGGGCACGTGGATGCCGACGCGTTTGGCGCAAAGGCCGCGAATTTGGGCGAGCTCCACAGCGTCCTCGAAGCAGAGAATCGCGTCGAGGGCTTCGGGATCCCCTTCCGCGCCTACCAAGAGTTCATTGTCCACAACGGGCTCGATGACGCCATCGACGCGCTTTTGTCGGATCCCGAGGTCGCCACGGATCGATCCGCGCGCGCGAACGCTCTGACCACCCTACGCCGGACCATTCGAAGGGGCGATTTCCAACCCGAGTTCTTTGGCCGTCTCACCACACGCCTCCGCGAAGTGTTCGGCCCGGAAGCTGACACGACCTACATTCGCTTCCGTTCGAGCACGAACGCCGAAGACCTCGCCGCGTTTAGTGGAGCGGGAATCTATGATTCTCGAACCGGATGCCTCGCCGACGATTTGGATGGCGACACGTTGGGGCCTTCCCATTGCTTGAGCGCCGCACACGGCGCCTTTATCGACGCGGAGCTCGAGCGGCTTGGACTGGAGCAAGCCGACCACCCAGAGCGGACCTGGCTCGCGGCCCTCATCACAGACCTAGAAGAGGACAGGAGCGAAGAGAAGCCCGTCGCGGATGCCCTCCGGAAGGTGTGGCGGAGCCTTTGGAACCTGCGCGCTTATGATGAGCGAGAGTTCTACGGAATTGACCACAGCGAGGCGTACATGGGCATCGCCGTGCAGCCGAGCTTTGTCCTCGAGCAGCAAGAAGCCGTCGCCGTGACCAACCTCGGACCTGCGGACGCCCTCCCTCTTTATCGCGTGGTGAGTCAGGTCGGCGACGTCGGCGTGGTGCGCCCCAGCGATCCAAGCGCGGTGCCGGAGACACTTACCTTCCGCCGCGAGGGCTCGTCCGCCACGGACGTTCAAGTGCTCATTCCATCGTCCCTCGCGCCAGGTGGCGCGCCGCTCTGGTCGGAATCGCAACTCAGCACCCTCGCGGGCCTACTCTTTCTCGTGCAGGACCACTTCGCTGCGGAGGTCTACGCAGAGCTGGCGCCGCTGCGCTTAGACATCGAGATCGAGCTTACGCGCGATGATCGAATCGTCATCAAACAAGCCCGGCCCTACCTGGGAGGCGCCGAGTAGCGCCGTGAACCAGGTGAGCACAACGACAAACGCCCGCCGTTCTCCGTGGGAGAACGTACGGGCGTGAGGCTGTCGTCGAGGCGGCGCTTAGCGCCGCTATGACCGACTTACTCCTCGGAAGGAGCTTCTTCGGAGCTCTCGTCTTCCGATTCGGAAGAGCTCTCGCTCGACTCGCTGGAGTCTGAGCCGCCGCTGTCGCCGCCGCGGAAACGAGCCGTGACGTTCTGCGTTTCAGCCATTGTCACCACGCAGGTTTCGCCGGAATCGGTGCAGGCGCCGGTCCAACCCAAGAAACGACCGCCAGGTGCGGGCTCTGCGATGAGCTGAACCATGTTGCCGAACTCGAACTGCGCTGTGCAGTCCCGGCCACATTGGATGCCGGCAGGATCCGAGCGGACCACACCTTCGCCTTCGACGGTGACCTCAAGCTCGTGGAGTGTGAGACGAATACGTCCCGCTGCGTCCGCGTCGTTGCGCAGGTTGCGAACGAAGAGCTCAACGGATTCGCGCTGCTTCGAGAGCAAAAGCCCTTCGCGGATTCGGTCGGAGACTCCGTCCTCGAACTCCTCACGTGTGGCCTCTTCACGCTCCGTCAAACGGTACACCACGAAGGTTGTGCCCAGCTCGATGGGCGCTGCTGGAAGAGCGTCTTCAAGAGTGCGTGCGAACACGTCACGAACGAGTTCGGAGCTGTCGACGCCTGCGATGGGTCGGCCCGTGCGGCTGAAGCTCGAGGACTCCGTCACGCTTGGAGCATCAGCGGCGCGCTCTGGGACCTCCGGAGCCACCACTTCTTCACCTTCAACAACGTCGCCTTCGACGGCCGGGACGGCCACAGCCTCGGACTCACCGCGCTCGCGTCGACCCATCCAAGCGTCGAGCTCGTCGATGTCGATGCCGCTATTCAGTCCTTCGAGGGCTTGCTCCGCAGCCTGCTGCGCCAGGACCTTGCTCTGGGCGTCGACGTAGAGATCGCGGGAGAGCTCAAGCTTCGCTTCGTCGAGGGGCACATCGCCCTCACGCTTGCCAACCAGCTCGATGATGTGAAGCCCGAGAGGTGTTGAGACCACACCGGAGATCGCGCCGATCTCCATCTCGAAAGCGACGTCGTCAAACTCTGCGGCGTTACGACCACGGGGTCGGTAGCCAAGATCTCCACCGCGGCGTGCTGTTGAGGTGTCTTCGCTGACCTCTTCGGCGACGTCGCTAAAGTCTTCTCCGCCACGAATTCGAGCGAGGGCCGCAGCGGCCTTGGTCTGAGCCTCGGCTCGCGCATCTTCGTCGTCGGCGGCAGCCTCAAAGAGGATGTGTCGGGCACGCACCTGCGGGTCGAGGTCTGTGTAGCGTCGCTCGTTGCGCGTGTAGGCTTCGTCGACGGCTTCGGTGTTATTTGCGATCCAAGCGCGAAGCTCGTCTTCGGTGGGCTCGAGGGTCTCGCGGTAGAACGAAGCCTTGAAGTGTACGTACTTGATCCGGGCGCTGTCGCGCTCTCGAACATAGCCTTCCCAAACCTCTTGGTCGCTGACCGTGACGGACGCGCGGATCGTCTGGCGCATGCGCTCAGCGAGCTCTTCTTCCATCTGCGCCAAGGTGAACTCACCGACGTGACGACGAAGGTAGTTCTGGATCAAGCGGCGAGCGGAGTCGGGGTCGAAACGTCCCTCTTCATCACGCACCTGGACAGGCACTTCGCCGCCAGGGATCGGCGAGTCGACGCCCAAGGAGAGACGAACCGTCTCTTCGTTTGCGAGGCGATCCATCACGTCCTGTTCGTCGACGTGGTAGCCAAGGTTGCGGGCTTCGCTCGCGAGAAGGTTTCGCTCGATCAGTCCATCAAGAACTGCGCGCCAGAGACGCTGCGTTCGCTGCTCTTCGGCGGAACGACGATTGAAACCGGCGAGGATATACGCGGCTGTGAAGTCGCCACCGCTGATCGTCTCGCCGTCGACGCGCGCTGCGTACGAAGAACCACCACTTGTGCAGCCTTCGGCTTGGGGTCCGCCGAATTGAAGCACAAAGACGAGCGAAAGGAGGGTGACGAGTCCAATAAGGACGATCGTTTGAAAGCGGGCAGCGATGGATTGCATGGTGAGTCCAAGAGGTGGGACGGCCGCAAACGGGCCGAGCGCCAAGGGGCGGGACCATAGATGAGGCGAGGAGGCGCGGCAACTGGCGAAAAGCGCTAAAATCCAGGTGTCCAAGGCCGCGCGAAGAGACCCACCTGTTGAAGGCCGCGAAAATCCCACGATCGGGCCGGCGGAAAGGCGATCTGCGGCAAAAACCGCTGTAGTGTTCTTCGGGTGACGCGCTTTCTATGGCTCCTGGCAGCTCTCTCGGCTTTTGGAAGCCACGCGCACGCCCAAAGCGTGACCGGGGGTCCACATTTCGTCGTCGTTCGGGGAGCGACGGCGGATGGGCCCGAGTTCCCTCGTGAAGAGCCACAGTTTAACCCCCTGGCCTTGGACGCCTCACGCGTGGCCCTCGTTCGCACCCTGGGGGAAGCCATCGCGGCGGCCTGGGAACACTTAGGGCAGCTTGAGCAGGGCCAAGCCATCACGCGCCTCGCCCATGCCCGTGCCCAGGCGGAGGCCAACGCCGATCTGCCGGGGATCGCGTCCTGGATCGCGGAGCTTGAAGCGATGACAGCCGTGACCGCCGCCCAGATTCCAGGCCGCTCGTGGGCTCAGCTCACGGACCAGAGCCTTGAGCGTATGGCGAGCCTCGACGGCGATCGCGTGCTGCGACCGGCCGAAGCCCCGCCCCAACTGGTGGCCCGCGCCGATGCGGCTCGTCAGCGAGTTCGTGCTGCACCTCAGGCGTTTTTCGAACTCAGCACCAATGCCGAAGGCGCGCTTCTCTTCATCGACGACGAGCTCGTCGGCGCACTTCCCCGGCGCGTTGAAGTCGGCGCAGGCCGGCACCTTCTTCGGCTGACGGCGCCGGAACACGCCTCCTTTGGCCAAGTCATCGACTTCGGCGCTGGCGAGCGCGCCGACATGCGCGTCCGACTTTCTCGCTATCCGCACGCGACGAGGCGAGAGGCCGTTGAAAACGCCGCCACCCTCGCAGAGGCGCGCTCACTCCTTGAACCCGGCGACCGGCTCGCTTGGGTGGAGGTCGAAAACGACCGCAACATCGTCGTCTCTTGTACGGAGAGCGCCTGCTCCCCGCCTCAACGGAATGAGGGCGTCATCACGGCTGTCGACAGCTCCGTGATGGGAGAAGAAGACTTCCGAGTAGCCTGGCTGGACGCCAAATCCTGGCTCGTCTGGGTCGAACCACCAGCCCCCGAACGCCGCCGCTGGTACCAGCACTGGGGCGTCTGGGCAGGCATCGGAACCGCCGTCATCGTGGGCATCACCGCCAGCGCCAGAGCGCTGAGACCGGAACCTGAGACCCGCTTTCAGACGACGATCAACTTCGACGATCTCTAAGATCACTTCGGAAAACACGGACTGTCTCAGCGACGAAGTAGGCTCACGCCATGTCGACTCCCCCTCCCCAAGGCAATGGTCCGATCATCGAGATTGCGGCAGACGTCTTCTACGTCACCGGATCCGTCACGATGGCGCCGCTAGTGCGCATTCCGCGCAACATGGTCATCATTCGCCACGAAGGCGCACTGACTGTGATCAACACAGTGCGGCTGGAAGATGAAAGCGAGCTCAACAAGCTCGGCAAGGTCGAGCACGTCGTTCGTATCGGCTCCCATGGAATGGATGACGCGCACTACCTCAAGCAGTTTGGGGCGAAGTATTGGGCACCGAAAGACATGGTGCTCAGTGAGGGGCTCACCGCCGATGAGCGCATCACCCAGGACACCGAGCTTCCGTTTCCCGACGCCAGCGTGTTCCTGTTTGAGAAAACCAAGAAGCCTGAAGCGGCGATTCTACTCAAGCGGGATGACGGACTGCTCATCACCTGCGACTGCGTCCAGCACTGGGTCAACACGGACGGCTGCTCGTTCCTGGGCCGAGGCGCCACTCACATGCTCGGTTTCATCAAGCCCGCCCAGATCGGTCCGCCTTGGCGCAAAGCCATGACTCCTGCCGGCGGCTCCTTGGAGCCCGATTTCGAACGCCTAGCCGCGCTTCCCTTTGATCAGCTCATCGCGGGTCATGGCGTCTTGCTCGAGAGCGGCGCTCGTGACCGGCTCAAGGAAACGATGGTCCGCGTCTTCGGTTAAAAGCGAACCCATATCAACGTCCAGATTTTGAACGTTGGGCCAGATAACGCCCGGAACATGCGGACCCCAGAGCGCGCTGCTCCCCGAACATAGGGTGATCTGTGTGCTTTCTCCCGACGAAAAGCTGGCGCGTTCCTTGCGCTACATCGGCCCATGCGGACCCACCTCCTTGTACTCCTCGCCCTCAGCGCGTGTGTCGCCGAAGTCCCGAACGAATACAGTGACTTCAGCTCCACGGAGTCAGATCTGACCGCCAGTGAGCGCCGCACCCGAGCCGCTCAGATCCGAGACGCCGCCAGCGCCGCGGGGATGACCCAGGGATGGATGCTCGCAGGCATCGCTCAAGCAGAGACGGGCCTCGCCCATTGCTGGTCCGAAGCGACCTGGGCCTGCCGTGGACCCAGCTCCCCGGACTGCGGCGGTGGACCCGTCATCGCCGGCTCCGGCGACGGCGCCTGCTCACTTCAGCAAGGCGGCCTCGGTCTCTTTCAGTTCGACGGAGGCACCTTCTCCCAGACCCTCGCTCGCGACGGAAACGGAATCCTTCGAATCGATGGCAACGTGACACGTGCCGTGTCGTTCGTGACGAACATGGTCAAGAGCTCCAGCTTCGTGTCCGGCGTGTCGACGGACGCCCAAGCCATCGAGTGGATGAACGGCGTACGCATCGACAACGCGCGCTGGGACGCATGGATCAGCACCGTCGTTCGTCACTACAACGGATGTCGTCCGACTTCGAGCTGCTGGGCCGGTCGCTACGCAAGCTACCGAGACAAGACCCGCGACGTTTACAACGAGATGGGCGATGCGTTCTGGTCCACGTCCGGCGGCGGCGCTCCTCCTCCACCCCCCACACCACCCACGGGTCCCAGTATTCGTGACATCGCGAACCGCGGCGCCTGCAGCACCGCTGGCGCCGAAGGCCTCTCGGCGCAGCTCGCCGAAGCACAGCGCTGCATGAACCCCGGCACCTTTGTTCGCTTCGCGCCGCATCCAGGCATCACCCTGACGAGCGACCGCGTTCACCCCTACGCCCAGGCTTCCGCCCGCGACGCCCTTCACCGCGCCGCGGCTTCGAGGCCGCTCTCCATCAACTCCGCGTTCCGCACCGTCGCGGACCAGTACGTCCTTTACCACTCCGGCGGATGTGGCCTCGCCGCGGCTCCCGGCCGAAGCAACCACCAGAGCGGTCGCGCCGTCGACGTCTCAAACCACTCCACGGTTCGCTCGACGCTACAGGCCCAAGGATGTCGATGGCTCGGCTCCCGCGACCCCGTTCACTTCGACTGCCCAGGCAGCGATCAGCGCAACAACTCGGTTCGCGCTTTCCAGGCGCTCTGGAACATCAACAACCCAGGCGACATCATCGCCGAAGACGGCCTCTACGGAAATCAGACTGGCTCACGTTTGGCCAGCGCCCCCGCCGGCGGCTTCACCCGCGGCGTGTGCGCAGACCCAGCGCCTCCCGTCGAGCCCCCTGGATCCGGTTCCAGCGAAATGAGTGGGGTGATCTTCGCCGAAGGGGACATCGACGACCGTGTCGGTGGCGTCACCGTCCGCGTCATCGAAACCGGGGAAAGCGTTGTCTCCGCTAGCGCGGACGGTTCGTGGTCATTCACAGTTCCATCAGGCACCTACACCCTCGAAGCAAGCGCGAGCGGCTTCGCCACAACCCGCCAAAGCTGCATCGTCGCCGGCGATGTCTCGTGCTCCATTGACATGACACGCGGCGCGGAGAGCAGCGATGGAACCGTCGCTGGGCAACTGTTCGCCGACGACGGCATGGGCACAGGTCCAGCGATCACGATGGGCCAAGTCGTCGTGACAGAAACGGGCCTCCGAGCATCGCCGGACGCCTCAGGTCGCTTCACGCTGACGCTTCCCGCCGGCACCTACACCCTCGTGGGCAGCGCCGCGGGCTTCGCTTCGGTGACGCGAAGCTGCGCCGTCAACGCGCTCCGTGAGTCGACCTGCTCCCTGGGACTCGTTCCTGAGGCCGCGGCGCGAGAGCTCGTCGGTGTCGTCTTCACACAAGGCGATATCTTCACACGCGTCGTCAACGCCCGGGTTCGAATCCTTGAGACCGACGCGGAGACGACGAGCCGAGAAGGCGACGGCCTCTTCGTCTTCAACGTCGCCCCTGGACGCTACACAGTGGAAGTCTCCGGGCCCGGCATCGAAGACGGACTCCGCGTGTGTGACGTGAGCACTGATGTCACTTGGTGCTCGGTGGCTGTTGTGCGCAACGGCGACAGCTTCGGGCTTGGCTTCGAAGAGACCAACGACGAAGGTGTCGTCACCGACCTCGAAGACCTAGAGCGAGCGGACACCGTGTCCATCACCGGCTCGGCGTGCTCAGCGTCTGCCGGGACGAGTGGAACGCCCACCCCCTGGATGCTTGCCTTGACCTTCATCGGCGCGGCTGTGTTTCGCCGCCGTCGATAGAGCGAGGCGGGACAGTGAACGAAGCGCGCGGAATAGACGCCTCGCGCTTTTCGTTCCATCATCAACCCATGCGCCGCCGGCTTATCTTTCTAGCGATTGGGCTATGCTTGCTCGTGCCCCTCCTTGGCTACATCGAAAGCGCTATGCTCTTCCCCGGTCAGTTCGGGGACCAGGTTCAGAGCCCACCGCCGGATGCCGAAGTAGGCTGGCTCGACTCCCCCGAAGGCCGCGTTGAGTATTGGACCCTCATCGGCGAGGGCGCGACGGCCGACGCTCCAGGGCCCGCGGTCATCTACACCCACGGGAACGGCGAACGCATCGACATGTGGCCAAGTGAGATGAGGCCCTACCGTCGTCTCGGCGTGACCGTCATCCTCGCGGAGTTTCGAGGCTACGGCCAAAGCGCGGGTAAGCCCTGTGAAGAGGCATTCGCCGCAGATCTGCGCTCCCTCCGACTTGCCCTCGCAGACGACGCACGCATCGACATGGATCGCCTCGTCTACCACGGACGCTCCCTCGGCGGCGGCGCGTTAGGGACACTCATCGCCGAGCATCCGCCACGAGCGCTCATTCTCGAGTCCACGTTTCGAAGCTTCCCCAAAGTCGCGTGGGATCGAATGTACGTACCCAGCTTCTTACTGCGCAACCGCTTCGACACAGAGGCGGCCCTCTCTCACTACGCAGGCCCTCTCCTCGTCATGCACGGCGACCGAGACCAGCTCATCCCCACACACCATGGCGAGGCTCTCGCGAGGGCACCACGCCCCGAAGGCTCACCAGCGCCGCGGCTGCATATCGCAAGCAGCGGTCACAACGATATGCTCCGTGGCGCCGTGTATTGGAGCGCTATCGAGTCGTTGCTCCGCGACGCGGGCGTTCTGAGAGACTGAGTCCTTGAGGAGGCTAGCTCTCTTCGTGGAGTTCGTGTTCGATCCACGCCAAGACGCGTGATTTGGCGGGGTCATTCGCAAGCCAATCTGTGAACTCTCGAAGGCGTCCAAAGCTCTCTTCACCGATCACCGCGCGAAGCTCGTCGTCGATGTGCTGCTGCTCCCTCGCTTGACGTTTGGCGGCGCGAAAAGCGGGGTCCCAGAGCGCGGAGAGGTTCTCGACCACGTTGGCCTCAGCAAGGCGCTCCCACTCCCCGTGGTCAAACCAGACGCCGCCGCAACGCGAGCAGCGGTCGAGGGCGAACTCAAGCTCCACCATACGAACACGCCGGAGAAATCCGTGGCCCTCGGGGCACACGGCAGCCCGCTTGTCGTGCGCGAGCGTCGGCGACGAAGGAGCCACGGACTCACGAATGTCCTTCCAATCGTCAACGCTCGCCGACGGCACCCAACGGCCACCGCATTCGCGACAGCTATGAGCACGGAGCGATGCGCTGGCATGCAGCGACTTCTCACATCTCGGACACTTCATCCGTCCTGTATACACCACCACGTTTGACGCAATTCTATTGCGCGCCCACGCTGGCCAAATGACCCCTCGCTTTCTTCCTTGCATCGCGCTGCTGCTCATCGCCTGTGGCGACGACGCCCGACCCCTTGATGCTGGACTGGACGCGTCGATGAACGACGCCGGAAGCGACGCGGGCAACGACTCAGGCGACGCCAGCGACGCGGGCGATGCGGGCAACGACGCCAACGACGCGGGCAACGACGCCGGCTCCTGTCGAAGCATTCCGCCCGCCGACCACGAGCGTTTCGTCGTGGTCTCCGCGCCTTTTGGCGACGATCCGAACCTCTTCACCGTCCACCGGCTCAGCGTAGAAGGCGAGCTCTCCGCCACAGGCATTTCCTTCGCTCTAAGCCGTGCCTTCGACGGGCAGATCGCGTTCTCCCTGGACGGAGCCCTCGGCGCCGTGGCCCAAGACGATGGTGGCCTAGGGCTCTTTCGCGTGATGGAAGACGGCAATGTGAACGTCATCACTTCGGCCCCACGCATGACGTATGTCTCGAACGTCGTCGCCGATCCGAACGACATGAACCGCTTCTGGATGCTCAACAGCCAAACCCGCAACAACGGCGGCGGTATTTACGCCCTCGACGTCGACTGCGACGGAAACATCACCGATGAGCGACTCGCGATCCGAGCCAATCTTCCCTACAAGCTCCGCTTCGACAGCGAGGGGCCCATCGTCCTTGCGCGTGACGTCGGTGGCGACGAGTTCGGTGCCGGCGCCAGCGAGGAGGGCCTCGATGTACACCGCATCGACCTCGAAAGCGGTGATGTTCTCGAGAGCGCCGACCTCTTCTCTGCGGACGAGTGGATCGGTGGCGGCTTCGACGTAGACGACACCCACGCTTTCGGCGGCGACATCGCTGGCTTCTCTGGTACCGCAGACCTCGTCGCCGTCGCCGCGACGGGCCCGCTCATGCCTCAGCAAGAAATCTCCGCCGTGGAAGACCCCCTTGGAATCCTCGTGTCACCCTTTGGCGACCGCGTTATCGCCGTGAGCGGCTTTGGGAACGACGTCTTCGTGTTCAACTACGACGACGGCGCCGTCGAGCCGCTCTCGAACCGGCAAACCCTCGCCTACATCACAGACCGAACAGCGCTCCCAGGTATTCCAGTTCGTGTCCAGGAGGGCTCGCTCTCAGGCCTCGTCCTCATCCCCGAGAACCAGCACATCCGGCGCGTACAATTCACCACCGGATCCGTCACGGACCTCGGCCGCTACAGCCTCGGTGAAGGCAGCGGCGCCATCCCCGGCGCCCTCGGCGTCCAGCCCTAGTCCTCCATTTGCACGCGCAGTGCCCTCCAAAACGCGTGGACTGAAAATGGTCTATGCTCGCTTCGGAACGCCCAATGACCACGCCGGATCCAGACCCTCACTCGCTGGCGCCCCGGCTACCCCACAGTCTAGGCCGCTTTACGCTCTGCAAGGCGGTTGGCTCGGGCGGGATGGCCACAGTGTACCTCAGCAAGATGCGCCTCGGCGGTGGACTCGATCGTTTGGTCGCGCTGAAGACCATCCACCAACACTTGGCGAAGGAGCAGACCTTCGTCGATATGTTCCTCGACGAAGCGCGCATCGCTTCGCAGATTTCCCATCCGAACGTTTGCGCCGTGTACGACTTCGGCGACGTCGCCGGCGTCTACTACCTCGCGATGGAGTACCTCCTCGGTGAGCCGCTCTTCGACGTGATCAACCGAGTGGACGCAGAACGCAGCCAGAATCTGCTGAAGGCGCTCCCATACATCGCCGCCCGAATTATTGCCGACGCATGCGAAGGCTTGCAAGCCGCGCACGATCTTAAAGGCGTCGATGGCACGCACCTCCGCGTAGTGCATCGTGACGTGTCGCCTCAGAACCTCTTCATCACGTACGAGGGCGCCGTAAAGGTCGTGGACTTCGGTTGTGCCAAGACCCTCGAGGGCGTCACGCAGACCGACGCCGGAGTGATGAAGGGAAAAGTGTCCTATGCCTCACCCGAGCAGTTCGGAGGAACAGAGGTCGACGCGAGGGCGGACGTGTTCGCTCTCGGCATCTGCCTCTGGGAGACGCTGACCCTGCGCCAACTATTTCGGCGCGACACCGCGATCCAGACCGCGAAGGCGGTGTTGGAAGGGCCCATTCCCCGAGCGACGTCGAGTGCGCCGTGGGTGCCCAAGGAGCTCGCAGACATCGCTCAAAAAGCGCTCAATCGCGACCCGAATGGCCGCTATCAGAGCGCGCGTGAGCTGGGGCGAGCGTTGCGCAGCTTCGTCGCTCGAACCGGGACTCCTTTCGAGTCGGCGGAGATCGCCGAATGGATGAAGCACCTATTTCGCGACCGCCACGACGAGGTGTTGGAGTCCGTGGCGGAAGCCGAGGCGATGGAGGTCACACCCTCGATGATCGCGACTCACGCCGATCTCGGCACCAACCTACACCCAGCCGGCGAGGTACTCGAAGGCGCACTGGCTTTACCCCTCGAGGCGTCGTCTTCGGCTCGGCGTGAACGCACCCCACTCCTGCGACCCGAAGACGAACGAGGGCCGTCCGCGCCTCCGCGAAAAACCGGTCGCGCCCTTGGCATTATCGCAGCGCTCGCCCTCCTTGGTGGCGGCGCTTACGCAGCCTTCGATCGCTCAAGCGAACCACCTCTTGTGGCTGTAGAGCCGAACGAGCCGAACGAACCCGTTCCCAGCGAATCCACGGATTCGACGATGCAGGATCCGTTGGAGGCTGTCGAAGCACCCGTTGAAGCGCCCGTTGAAGCGCCCATCGAGACGCCGCAGACGACACAACCGTCGCGTAGCGAGCTGAGGCGCGAGCAAAGACGCGCGGACCGCGAAGTCGACCGCGAGATCGATGAGATTGGCGACGCCTTTGATGAGACCGCGTTCACGACGGGCTCGGTTCATGTCGAAGCAAACAGCGGCTGGGCCATGGTCGTGCACGATGGTCAGCGGCTCGGACGGACACCCCTCAACGCGACGCTTCCGGTCGGCCGACAAGTCCTCACGCTCTATCCATTCGGCCTCGAGCCCGGCGAGCAAGTCGCCGTTCGAATCGAACCGAGGACTCGCCAGCGACTGACCATCGAGGTCGCCCCGCGGAACAACCAAGCACCCAGGAGTACGACGATGGCGGTCGAGTCCGAAGACTAGGCAGTGACGGTCCTGGAGCTGGGACTCAAGGAGGAAAACGCCACTTTATTGAGGGCATCAGCGTCCCACCCGAACGAACCAGAGCGACAATTGATCGTACATAGCGTCTGGTGCCGAGACCCAAGTGCCCGTAGCCTTGTCCGATGGGCGAGAACGAACTGGACGCTCTCCGGCGGGAGAACGAAGCGCTCAAACGAGCCCTGGCCGAGAGCAAGAGCGATGGTGTCTTCCTAAACTCGGTTCTAAGGGCCACTCCCACTCTCGTCATTCGTTGTAGCCGCGATCTGAAGATCGTGTTCATCAACCAGCTGAGCGATGGGTACCGAATGGAAGACGTCCTCGGCGCGCCAGTGATGGGGTTCATTCCGCCAGGCTCCCGAGATGTTGCCGACGCGGCCTTCGCCAAGGCGCTCGCGGGCGAAACTGCGCAATATCCATGTGCCAGCGAAACCAACGGGGAGCCGACGCTCTTCGAGTCCTATGTTTCACCGGTGCTCGACGAAGGTCAGGTGACCGGCCTCTGCATTGTGAGTCTGGACGTTACGGCGGACCGGCAGAGGAGCGAGGCGCTCCAGGCGTCCGACGACATGCTGCGAATCGCCATCGACGCGACGGGCATTGGGCTGTGGACGGCGGACGCGAAGAATGGCGTCGTCTGGGACGCGCGCATGCGGGAGATCACAGGGCATGAGATTCCCCTCGGGGAGCAGGAGTGGACGGACCAGCTCGTCCATCCCGACGACCGGGAGCTTGTGGCGAACTCTATGACTCTTGTAGAGACTGGAGTGTTTGCGGAGACCCAGCACCGAATCGTGCGCCCAGACGCTGAGATTCGATGGGTGCTCCCAGTGGGTCGCGTCAGCACGGACGCGTCCGGCACTATCACAGGGATGCAGGGCGGCATCCTCGACGTCACCAAGCAACATGAGCTTGAGGAGCAGATGACGCAGGTGCAGAAACTGGAAGCCGTCGGCAGCCTGACGGCCGGCGTCGCGCACAATTTCAACAACCTGCTGATGGCGATCATCCCAACTCTCGAGCTGCTTGAACCCGTAGTGCCGCCGACCCATCGGGAGTACGTCGAGGACGCGATGCACGCAGCGCAGCGAGGGGCTGAACTTGTCCGCGAACTGATGACCTTCGCGGGCCAACGCGGCCGTGTATCAAAGACGCAGGTCGCTGCTCATCAAATCGTGGATCATGCGCTGAAGATCTGCCGGCGCACCTTCGGTAAGAAGATCGCGCTCAGCGTCCACTACCAAGAAGACCTTCCGCTTCTCTTCTGCGATCCTGGAGCCATCGAACACGTCCTCGTGAATCTCCTGCTCAACGCCCGGGATGCGCTCCCCGCTAGCGGCGGCCGGATCAGCGTCGAAGTGCGTGGCGCGAAACCGGAAGAGACCACCAAGGTTCGTGGCTCCTCAGCGCTGTGCATCGAGGTCCATGACAACGGACAGGGCATCGACCCTGCGCTCCAACCGAAGATCGTTGAGCCGTTCGTCTCCAGCAAAGGCCCGAACGGCACTGGCCTCGGCCTATCGACTGCCTACGCAGTCGTGACCCACCATGGCGGTTCCATCGAACTGGAGTCGACCGGGGCCGACGGCACGACCTTTCGGATATTCCTTCCCGCGGACGCAAAACCCGACGCTCGCGGGGCGCCAGCACCTTCGCCAGCGTCGTCAGCCGATGGAAAACACGTGCTCATCGTCGATGATGAGGCACCCGTGCGACGCGTCGTCCGCAAGATGCTTGAACGCTCCAATTTCTTCGTGACAGAAGCGGCCAGCGTTGCGGAGGGGGCTCAAGCCCTTACGGAAAACAAACCCGATCTCATCTTGCTGGATTGCAGCTTGGTGGGCGCCAGCGGTCGCGAGCTGGTGCCCGTAGCCCGCCAGCTATGCCCCGAGGCCAAGATTCTCTACTTCACCGGCCAACACGTCCCGCCGGACGAACGAAGTGAGGTCGACGGAGTTCTTCAGAAGCCCGTTCGCACGCAGCGCCTCGTCGACGGGATCGAAGCCGCTCTGGCCCGCGAGAGCAAGAACTGAACATCTCGCTCCAGGGCCGGGCGCTCAGAGCCTGAGAAAGTCGCCGGCCATCTCGGCAAAGTAGAGTTCCTGATCGCTGTACCCCGCTGTGTTGATCACATGGCTCGGTCGCGTCCAAAGCAGAGGGACGCCGTTGCTGTCGAAGTCGCCTCGGGAAGCGGATCCACTGGGATAGCGAGGGTAGATCCAGTCTTCCGAGCTCGGGAGGCGAGCTGGCCCACTATCGCTGTTCACTTGCTCGAGGTAGCGCGCATCGACTTCGTCGAGATACGCACCCCTCCGATCGGCGGCCAGCACCACGTTGGCTCCCACGTCGTTGAGCACGTTCCTACGAGCGGAGAACGCGTCTTCAAATTCGATGGGGTGTTCCGCGTCGACGATGGGCGTAGCCCGTTCGAAGGCGGGCGATAGGGGGTCCATGTTGGTGCCTCGCGCGGTGTCACGGAAGTGCGACAGCAGCCTCCAGTTGCTGGCGTTGAGGTCTTCGATGTAGCCGTCGACGTAGTTGCCGCTCACGTAGATCGAAGGCTCCAAGGTCCCGCGTGGATCATAGAGAAAGTCGAACTTGAACATCCGGAAGTCATCTCGTTCCGAGGGCGCGGCGGTGGAGGGGTTTCGCGTGTAGTGATTGTTGAAGACGTCCTGAAGTCCATCCCCATAGAGATTCATCAGGCGACTCCCCCAGCCGTAGATCACGTTATTGAACACGCGAAAACGCGCGTTCGTGCCGCCACCAATGTTGGGAAAGCGATGCGTCAGGTTGATGAAGCAATTGTGGTGAAAGTCGCCATTGTCCACCTTGTTCGCCTCCGCCTCAGTGCCCGCGGCGCTGTGACCGAAGAGTCCACCGACGTTGTGCCCTCTGATGCCCGGTAGAAACAGACTGCGTTGCACGGTGATGTTTCGAAATGGAGATCCATCTAAGTTGAATGCCCAAGCTTCAAAGGACTCGTCGCCGTGCCAGCCCGCGCTCACGTGATCGACGATGAAGTCGTAGGACCTCGAGATGTTCATCCCATCTCTTTCGCGGACCAAGTTGTCGCCATCCACCCAATAGGATCGTCCGCGCCTTATCTCGATCCTTCCGCTCACGATGGGGTAGGTGCTCCCGTCGATCGTCACACTCACGTCGGGGACAATGGACACGCTGCTGTCCGCGAACGCCTGGCCGGGTTTGAAATCCACAAAACGAAGGACGAAGTTGTGAAGGTTATCAAAGTCGATGATGTTCGTGCTGCCGGTGATATGCACGCCGCCGAGGTCACGGGCAGTTTGACCCAGCAGCGAGACATTTCCGCCGAACTGATCATTCACATGCAGATCACCCTGCGTCAGGATGAACTCTCCGCCGACCAAGAAGACGATATTCTTGGTCACTTCTCGGTTCTCGACCAGACAGTAACGAAGCGTACCGGAGTAGGTGTCGCTCGCCGCGTCGTAGCTCCCGTAAGCCGGGTCCGTACTTGCGAGGTCTTCGGTGGTGTTCACGAAGAACGTTTTGCCGCCACGACCGCCCGTGGTGAACATCCCCGCACCCATCGCCGTTGGAAAGGCTTTCAGGATCGATAGCTCGATCGTAGCGGGGACCCCGACGTCCTGATTCGCATCAGGGCTCGGACCCGTCGCGTCGCTCGACGTGTCGCGTGAGGCATCGAGAACGTCGCCCACATCCCTTCGCCCATCAGCATCCCGCGAGGCGGCCGCATCACCTGCATCCGCCACGCTGCTGTCCGGAGCGGTCGCGTCATCACCGCACGCGAACCACAAAGTTGAACTCAAGATGGCGACAGCGAATGTGAGTACGCGCGGGCTTGAGGAATAAGGTCGGGATCGGTTCATGATTCGGTTTTCGTGAGAACACTCGCCATTGAGTTTTGACCGGCAGGACGCACGATCGTATCATATCAAGCGATGCGTAACCGACTGCTCCTTCTTTCCTGTCTCGGTCTCTTACTTGCTTGCGGCGACGATGACGCCGGCGATACCGACGTTGGCGACACTGACGCCGCCCCGGCCGACGCGGCCCAGGCCGACGTCCCCGCGCTAGATGCCATTCGCGCGGACGTCCCCGCGTTCGATGCAGGACCCGTCGATTGCGCGGCTGTGGAGACGGCGGGGTACGAGCTGTGTGAATCCACCGCAGACAGCTGCTCGTTCGTCTTCGACGACAGCGCCGGTTGTCCAAGCGCCTGCGCAAACGTGGGGCTGGTGTGTGGAGCAAGCTATGAGGACGTCGACAGCATGTGCGCTGGCGACCTCACGATGTCCCTCGACTGTGCAAACACGGGTCATATCTCGGACTACTGCGTTTGCGAACGCGCTCCGATGTCGGACGCAGGAGTGGACGCAGGAGTGGACGCAGGAACGGACGCCGCGCGCCCCGACGCAGGACCCCCTGGCGAAGTGCTCGCCTTTCCGAGCGCTCAAGGGGCAGGCGCGTACGCCACGGGTGGACGCGGCGGCCGAGTGATCCGCGTGACGAACCTCAACGACTCCGGCGAGGGCAGCCTCCGCGCAGCTCTGAGCGCCGACGGCCCACGCATCATCACCTTCGCGGTGTCAGGAACCATTCTTCTCGACTCGACGCTTAACGTACGCAACGGCGATTTCACGCTGGCGGGTCAGACGGCGCCGGAGGGAGGGATCACTCTGGCAGGCCGAGACCGAGTCATCGCTTTCTCCGGCGCCGACAACTTCATCGTCCGCTACATCCGAGTGCGCCCTCGCTACTCGACCTTTGATGCGCTCGGCCTGATCGGCTGCTCGAACTTCATCTTCGACCACACCTCGGCGTCTTGGGGCGGGGACGAGATCATGACCACTCGCGGCGACACGGACGACGTGACGTTTCAACGACTGCTTCTCGCGGAAGGAAAGACGGGAACGCTCTTTGGGGACAGCAACGATCCCTCGCTCTCCGACCGACTCAGCTTTCACCACAACGCCTACTACAACGTCACCCATCGTCACCCGAACGTACACACCTACGGTCGCGCCGACGTGTACAACAACGTGGTCTTCAACTGGAAGTTTCGCTGGTCCGTGGTGATCGGTGACATGCAGCTCAATCACATCGGCAACTACTACTCACAGGGATGCCTGACCAATCCGACCGGCGGGAACAGCTTCATGAAGGCGTTCTACAACGCAGCGTTCACGCCCGAGCTCCACTCCGCCGGCAACCTGGTGATGCCAACGCATCTGACCGATCCGGATGAAGACAACTGGCGCCTGTGGAACTGGCGAGTGGACGTGAACGAGGGTCCGTACGCCGGCGCGGCGGCAAACTCCCAGCTCACCACCGACTACCAGGCGGCCGAGCCGTTCCCCCTCCTCGGCCCTCCGGCGATAGCGACGCCTGCCCAAGCTGCTTTTGATGACGTCTCGAACGACGTGGGCGCGAACCGGCGCATCGACGCGATGGGCAACGTCGTGACGGAACAAGACGCCCTCGACGCCCTCTACTTGCGCAACATCCGTGCGGGTGAGTGCGTGTCCTATATGTCGAACAGCTCAAGTCAGAACTACAACACCACGACGCACTACAACACCTTCATCGATTCGCTCACCTCCACACCGGTCGCGACGGGCCCAGCCGACGCGAACGAGGACGGAATCCCGGATGCCTGGATCATGTCC
>JBLHKB010000032.1:0-25758 GCA_047619315.1 Polyangiales bacterium | reverse complement strand
TCTGCGACATCGAAGAACTCTGCGACGGGAGCGATACGTGCCCAACAGACACCTTCGTCACTGAAGGCACGGAATGCCGAGCAGCCCCGGGCGACTGCGATGTCGCAGAAGCCTGCACGGGTGTGAACGCAGCTTGCCCGACGGACGAACTTGTGATGGCGGGAGTCACCTGCCGAATCTCGCGCGGTGGATGCGACCCACAAGAAACCTGCGATGGGGTGAGCCCACTTTGCGCCGTCGACTCGATCTCACCAGATAGAACCGTGTGTCGAGTTGCAGGCGGTGGCTGCGATATTGGTGAACAGTGCGACGGCGTCGGAGACGCCTGTCCGATGGATCGACTGGCCTCCAATGAAACGGTTTGCCGGGCCTCTGTTGACGAGTGCGATGCGGCAGAAACCTGTGATGGCGATGTGGACTGTCCAGCGGACTTTCTAAACCCTCCGGGGACGGCCTGCGGCGATGCGCCCTCGCCCTGCAGCGCGCAGGACACATGCGACGCGCTGGGCGCATGCGAACCGAACCACAACATGGATGGTACGAACTGCGACGACTCCTTTTGCGTGACAGGCGGCAGCTGTGCCGCTGGCGCCTGCGGAGCTGGAACCCCACGCATGTGCGCAGACGAGCTGAAGTGTTCCGAAAGCCTCATGTCGTGCATACCGCCCTGCGGCGACGGCGAACTCGACATGGGCGAGGAATGTGATGACGGCGCAGACAACTCCGACACGAGGGCAGATGCCTGCCGAACCGACTGCTCACTCGCGCTGTGCGGTGATGCGATCATCGACGAAGGCGAAGCCTGCGATGACGGCGATAACAACTCCGACACAGTGACCAACGCGTGCCGAATCGACTGCACGACACCCAGCTGCGGCGACGGCGTCGTCGACGACAGTGAGGGCTGCGACGAAGGAGACCTCAACTCATCCGACCCGCTCGCCCGCTGCGACCTGGACTGCGCTCTGCGCACCTGCGGCGATGGCATCTTGGACGACGGTGAGGAATGCGACGATGGTGACGACAACGCCGACACAATCGACGCATGCCGGACGAACTGTACGCTTCCCCTCTGCGGTGACGGAGTCATCGATACAGACGAAGTCTGTGACGACGGTTCGTCGAACTCGGAAACAGCGGCGGACGCTTGCCGCCCCGACTGCATGGTGGCGATGTGCGGCGATGGCGTCGTTGATACCGGCGAGGGCTGCGACGAAGGCGACGCGAACTCCGATGAAGTCGGCGCCGACTGTCGAACGAACTGCGCACTGCGTTCGTGCGGCGATGGCTTGCCCGACCAAGGTGAAGAGTGCGATGACGGCGAAGACAACGGCGACGAGCCCGGCGCTTGCCGTGAAACCTGCGTCCTGGCGTCCTGTGGCGACGGAGTGCTCGACGCGGGCGAGATCTGCGACGATGGCGCGCTCAACTCGGACGTTCGACCAGATGCCTGCCGAACGGAATGTGTCATCGCGATCTGCGGTGATGGGGTCACAGACCTCGGTGAGTCGTGCGATGACGGTGAGGGCAACGCCGAAGGCGCGAGCTGTCGTCCAGATTGCTCCGTTGCGACCTGCGGTGATGGGGCGATCGACGCCGGCGAAATGTGTGATGACGGCGACGACAACGCGGACGTCGCGGACACATGCCGAACCAGCTGCGCGCTTCCGCGCTGTGGCGATGAGATCTTGGACACCGGTGAGATGTGCGATGATGGACCGAGTGGTTCGACGACCTGCAGCTCAGCCTGCGTCAGCGTCGTGGAAGGGATGGACGCCGGCGCAACCATGGATGCCGGCGGAATGGATGCCGGACCTCAGACCGACGCCGGCGAGGAGCCGATAAGCGACGCCGGTGGCTGCGGATGTCGTGCGGTGGACCAGCGCTCTACGCCGACGCTCCCCTGGTTGTTCACAGTATTTGGTCTCGTCTTTGCGCGTAGGAGGCTTCGATGAGGCACACTTTGAATAGCAGCGTGTTCATCGCAGTCTTGCTCGCGGCGCCGATCCTAATCAGCGGGTGCAAGGATGAAACCTCGGTTGTCGTGCTCGACGCCACCACCGATATGGTTCCGAGCATCGACTTCGACGAGATCCGCACAGAGGTCTTGGGCGACCTGAGCACGATCACCAGTCAGACTGTGGGCGACGACGACTGGCGACGCGGAGTCCGTGTGGGAACCTGGGACCTTGCGAATGGCGACCGGCAACTCGAGATCGTCGCACTATTGGCTGGCGAAGAAGTCCAGCGGCGCCGCCTGATCGTACGGGTCACGGGCCCAACGGCCGTCTCGGTGGTTCTGACTCGTAACTGCCGCGGCGTGGCGTGCCCTGGGGCTGGCGATTCGGCGGCGGCGGCGGCGTGTCTCGGCGGACGCTGTGTTCCCGAGACATGCCTAACAGGCGCCGAGCCCGAGTGTGGCGACCCGCAATGTCAGCAGGCCAGCGAGTGCCCACTTTTGACTGCTGCGTGCGTTTCGCCAGCGTGTGAGTTCGGCATCTGTCTTCCGCTCACGCCTGTAGACGCGTGCATGTCTGGAATGGTCTGTTCTCCCGACGACGGTTGCGTTGCGCGACGCGTATCCAGCGTCGACGCAGCGACCGATGCCCTGCCGGATGGCTCGGACGCAGGCGTCGATACGTGCACTGCACTCCTTGGCGTTCCATGCACAAGCGTCGCCGCCGAGTACATCAAAGCCAGCAACACCGGAGAGGGAGACGCGTTTGGATGGAGCGTCGCAATCAGCGGTGACGGCAGTACACTCGTTGTTGGTGCGAGGCTGGAAGACTCTGCCAGCACCGGCGTTGATGGGATCGCACAAAACGACGACCAGCTAGACAGCGGCGCTGTATTTGTTTTTGCGCGGAGTGGCGAGACGTGGACCCAAGAAGCGTACCTGAAAGCGGAAGAGCTCGGAGACGTCGACGTATTCGGTGAGGCCTTGGCGCTGAGCAACGACGGCAGCACTCTGGCTGTCGCAGCGCGCCTTGAAGACAGCGATTCGACGACAATCAACGGTGACGCAACGAGCGACGCCGCTCGAAACAGCGGAGCCGTCTACATATTCGCCCGCTCCGCAGGATGGACACAGCAGGCGTACCTCAAAGCGTCGAACGCCGAATCCGAGGACAGCTTTGGCTCGAGTGTGGCCATCAGTGGCGACGGGAATACCGTTCTTGTTGGTGCGAGCGCAGAAGATAGCTCCGGTGGATCCGCACCCGCCGACAACACCGCGCCCGACAGCGGAGCCGCCTACGTTTTCATGCGCACCGGAACAGACTGGGCGGAAGACAGCTACCTCAAGTCGCCGAATCCACAAACGGGCGACCGTTTCGGGACCAGCGTTGCGATCAGTGCAGACGGTCAAAGGCTTGCCATCGGCGCACCCGACGAAGATAGCTCGGGGCGCGGTCCGGGAGCACCGGACACCGACGATTTGGCACCGGCGAGCGGCGGTGTCTACGTGTTCGGCCTGGAAGCAGCGGGGTGGCGCTTCGATGCGTTGCTGAAGGCCGCGAATGCAGACGCCGGAGACCAATTTGGCTACCGGGTTGCGATGAGTGCAGATGGGACTTTTGTTCTCGTCGGCGCGTTCGACGAGGGAGGCGGAAGCCGAGGCGTCGATGGCGACGACAGCACAAACGGGCGCGCCTCGAGTGGGGCGGCGTACCTCTTTGAACGAGCAGCCGTCTGGCGCCAAACGGCCTATCTCAAAGCCTCCAATGCGGAGTCAGGTGACCGATTCGGCAATCGCGTCGCTTTGTCGTCGGACGGGAGCACGGTGGCCATCGGAGCCCTCGAAGACGGCGGCGGCATGGGAGCGACCGGCGACGGCAACTCCAACTCGGCTCAGGAGAGCGGCGCGGTCTATATTTTCCGTCGCTCCGGTGAGCGATGGGCAGAAGCCGCATATATCAAAGCGCCCGCGCCGGACCCGCAAGATCAGTTTGGTGGCGCGGTCTCCCTCAATGAGAACGGGTCGAGGCTGCTGGTCGGCGCACCACAAGAAGGAGGTGGGGCAATGGGCGTTGGTGGGGCCGTCGACAACCGCGCCCCTGGGAGTGGCGCGACGTACATCTACAGCTTTGCGCCCTAGCGCACGGTCGGTCTCTTGTTCAGCTCAGCTGCTCTAGGGTTGGTAGCGACGACTAGGGACGACCGATTGTTCCAAGTAAAAACACCGCTCCTGCGAAGCTACGTTCGATTTTCCGTCGGCTCTTCCATTTCTTCCCGACTTCTTTATTATCGACGGCTATCGAGGACACAACGAACAAGCACGATGAGTTCGCGCCCGCGAAGATAGACCTCAGCTTTCTTGAGCGAATCATCGACGCCATCGCCGATCCTGTTTTCGTCAAAGACGAATCTCATCAGTGGCAGCTTCTCAACCAGGCGTTCTGCGACCTCATGGGTCAACCACGCGAGGCGCTCATTGGACGGTCCGACCATGACTTCTTCTCGAAAGAGGAAGCGGATATTTTCCAAGCGAAGGACGACCTCGTTCTTCAAACGGGAACAGCAAACGTCAACGAAGAGGTCATCACCCACCAGGACGGCACCTCACACATTATTGTGACGAAGAAGTCGGCATTCCGCGATGAAAGCGGACGCCGGTTTCTTGTGGGAGCGATTCGCAACGTCACCGAGGTCAAGCAAGCGCAGCACGACCTTGCGCAAACACGGGTGGAGTTAGAGGCGCTGCTCAAGAAGCGAACGGCTGAAGCGGCGGAAGCGCAAAAGTTGCTTCTACACTGCCAGAAGATGGACACGCTCGGCGAGCTTGCGGGTGGAATCGCACACGACTTCAACAACTTGCTCGCGGTGATCTCCGCAAGCCTCGAACTCATCTTGCGCACGAAGCGAGACGGGGCCGAACATGACAAGTTCGGGACCGCAGCACTCAACGCGGTCCATCGCGGCACTGCTTTGACGCAGCGCCTCCTTGAATTCTCAAGACAGGAAGAACTCACCCCACGGCCCATCGACCTCGCGACCATTGTCCGCGATGTTGAGCTCCTTCTAACCCGCACGCTCGGCTCATCCATTACGCTATCGGCCGAGGTCGAAGACCCGACCCTCATCGTGTCCATCGACCACGCGCAGATGGAAGCCGCGATCCTCAATCTGTGCGTCAATGCGCGCAACGCGATGCCCAATGGTGGGCAAATCCGGCTCTGCGTGCGAAGGGCCCAATTGGATGACACATTCGCAGCCAGTCTCGGTGTCACGCCTGGCACCTATGCCCTGATCGACGTCATCGATGCAGGGGTCGGCATGACCGCAGCGATCGCTGCTCGAGCATTCGAACCGTTCTATACGACGCGACGAGATGGCAAGGGCACGGGGCTCGGTCTCAGTATGGTTAAAGCCTTCGCGACTCAGGCGGACGGTGCAGTGAACCTCGTAAGTGCTGAGGGCAAAGGCACCACGGTCACACTGTATCTCCCACTGAGCAAGAGCCGCCACGAGCGACCGGATGCCGTGTTGATCCCTGAGCAAAATGCCAGCCGTGAACTTGTTCTTCTCGTCGTCGACGACGACAGCCATCTTCAGACGGTCCTTACCCGCTCCCTTCAGGTTCTTGGCTATGACGCGTTTGGAGCATCAAGCGTGGATGCGGCGCGGCAGGTGGCAACGCAGCTTCAGCGGCTCGACGTCTTGGTCGCGGACTCACTTCTTCGGGACTCGACGGCGCCCGCCTTGGTCACGGAACTCACCGTGCTCCATCCAAGGCTCAAGGTGGTCTTCATGAGCGGATACGCCGAGGGCGACCTGGCGATGGCTACGGAGCACGACGCGCCTGTCCTGCAAAAACCGTTTCCGCTCGTTCACCTGGACGAGACGATTCAAAAGCTGCGCGCCGATCTCACCTAGACTTCGGATCGGGCGCCTTCGAACGAATCTCTCGATCCGCTCTACGGTTCGAAGAGGTTCGTGCCGTGGAGGTCGTCGTGGGTTAGTCCGAGACACGCCAGAGCTGTTGGCGCAATGTCGTAGAGCGACGCGCCCTGAATGTGACCTCTTGGAGCCAAGCCTGGGCCGGCACCGAGAAAAATACCGTTCCAATCATGGTTGCAGCCGTCGGGCCCCGTGTCGTTGGTAGCAACGACCACGTCGGGGTGACCGACCGTTCCAAGCGCGCGGTAGGCGAGGTCGCCAAGGTAAACCATCAGGTCTGGCGGCTCGCCACGGGTCTCGGCATACGCGTCGCGAGGCCTCACGGCGCGCACCTCGATACCGCGCGGTGCCAATGCTCTTTCAAGAGCGTCAGCGAGTTCGTCTTCAGCCTCTCGCTGCTTTGACGCTGGAACGACACCGCTTGGCTCTCGACCCGCAACGTTGAGGAAGACGCGCGCGTAGTAGCCGCCTTCAGCCCAAGCGCGGGTCTTGCTCCAGTCGACGCAGCTGCGGAGCGGTTCGACTCCACGGGGTTCGCGAAGGAGCGTCAGCCAGCCGAGCTCGCGAAGTAAATCGTTGAGGGCGACGCCGGCGACCATCGAGCGCGCTCCATGATCGCTGACGACCATCACGCAGGCGTCACCAGCGACGCTCAACATCTCGCCGACGGACGTATCGAGGGCGGTATAGTAGGCGCGCGCCTTTTCTTCCCACGGGTTGCCAACTTCATAGCGGGCGCTCGCCGGATCCATATGGTGCCAAGCAGCGTGGTGAAGCCGGTCGGGTCCCATCTCTACCATCATCATGAAGTCGGGCTTCTCTTCGACCCAAACCGCCTTCGCCATCGCAAAATGCTGCGTGCGCATCTCCTCGAGCTCATCAAAGATGCGATCGAGCTCGTCCGACCGGAAATCGCTGACGTCGCTTTGGTAGGGGCCGAAGCGCTCTTCAAACGCGGCTTTCTTGTTGGGCGGGAAAAAAGCCTTGGATCCATCGCTCAAAAAGCAACCCACCATGGTCCCGCGGATCGGCGTCACCGGCGACGTCAGCGGTACAAAGAGCGAGGCAGCACGTAAACCGGCGTCACTCGCTCGCTCCCAGAGCCGTTTGGGACGCACATCTTTGGAGCTGGCAACGCGTAAGTCGTAGCTTCGATCACGGCGGCGATTCCGAAACCCGTAGAGGCCGAGCTCGCCGGGATCCCGGCCGCTAGTCATACACGCCCAGGCCGGCACCGTAATGGGCGGCTCCGACGAACGCAGAGGACCCCAGGTTCCTCGGTCGCGGAGAGCACTAAGGTGCGGCAGTGAGTCTGCGTAGCGGTCGAAGACAAGGGCCGGAGGTGCGCAATCAAGCCCTAAGATCATCACCCGCACAGCCGTAACCTGGTGCAAGCGAAGGCTGCCATCAAGGGCTGGTTTTGCGCGAGGAAACCCACTACACATCGCACTGTGGACGAGTCTTTGGAACAGCTGCTGAACGAAGCAAAATCGCTCTTGCGTGACCAGCGAACCGAGGCGGCCCTCAGCGTTTTGGCACGGCTCCTTGAAAAGGACCCGAACCATCTCGAAGGGCTTGGCCAAAAGGGTGAAGCCTTGCGTCGTCTCGGCAGGCACGCCGAAGCGCTTGAGGTCCTCGACAAGGCAGTCTCCCGGGATCCGAAGTACGCCTATGCGTTGGCTTCCCGGGGTGATGCCCACGCGCGTCTGGGTGATCGCGCCCTCGCCATCGCCGACCTGAGCGCGGCCATCGAAGTCGACCCCCAATACGGATGGGCCCTGTTTCGACGCGGCGAGGTGTTTCTCGACGAAGCGCGCTACGATGATGCGATCATCGACCTGAGGCGCGCTGAAGAGCTCGACGGCCAACGCGGCCCCGTGCTCGCAACCCGCGGTGAAGCCAAACGTCTCAAGGGTGATCTCGACGGGGCGCTCTTCGACTTTGATGCGTCCATCGAACACGAGCCCGAGGTCGCTTGGGTTCTCGCCAGTCGCGCCAAGACGAAGGCGATGCTGAACGACCGCGAAGGTTCACTCCCCGACTTCGACAAGGCGCTCAAGCTCAAACCCGACTACCCATGGGCGCTAGCCCAACGTGGCGAAGTGTTACGGCTGCTTGGGGAGCACGCGAAGGCCGTTCAAGACCTGAGTCGCGCACTGGCGCTCGACCCTAGAAATTCGTGGGCGTGGGCGAGCCGTGGCGCGTCGTATCGTGCACTCAAGAAGCGGATGGAAGCCTGGTCGGACCTCTCCCAGGCGATTCAGCTCGATAGCCGATACGCGTGGGCCTTGGCGAATCGTGGAATGGTGCTCTTCGACCTTCGTCGCTACGACGCGGCCCTAAAAGACCTCGACCGGTCCGTGGCCCTCGACCCAACCAACAGCTTTGCCATCGGTCGCCGCGCCGAAACCTACGTGGAGCTTCGGCGGCATCAGCAAGCCGTCGCTGAGTTCGAGCGTCTACTGGAGCGTGACCCCTCGGACACCTGGGCCATCGCGCACCGCGCCGACACCTTGCGACTCATGGAACGCTACGAGGAAGCCGTGGCGGGCTTCGACCGCGCTCTTGAAATGAAGCCTCGCTACCCGTGGGGACTCGCCTCGCGCGCAGAGACCTACCACATGCTTGGGCGTGACGATCAGTCCATCGAAGACTTCGACGAGGCCATCGAGATTCAGCCGGACTATCCGTGGGCGCGCGAAGGTCGCGCACGTTGCTTGGCCAAACGCGGTCGCAATGTGGAGGCGATGCAGGACCTCAACTGGCTCCTCGAGCGACGCCCAAAGTCGGCGCGGCTGCTTCGAACGCGCGCCGACGTGAGGGTCTCTCTGGGCGACCTAGAGCGTGCTCTCGACGACTACGACAAAGCCCTTTGGCATGACGCCGACTCGAAGGAGACCATCGCAGGGCGCGCACGCGTCCTTCGATTGCTGGGCCGCTTCGACGAGGCGCTCGTGGCGCTCAACCGCGCCATTGAAGCGGCGCCGGCATCGGCCATCATGTTGACGCGTCGTGGCGATTGTCTGCGCGCCCTTGAGCGGTCCGAGGAAGCACTCGAAGACTACACACGCGCGCTCGCTCTCGACCCCAGCGAAGTTGGTGCTCTTCTTGGGCGTGCGAGCTTGTCTCAAGCCAAGCAAGACTTCGAGCAGGCCCTCACCGACTACGATATGGTCCTAGAAAACGACCCCACGTTGCGTGATGCGCTGGTGGGTCGCGCCGATGTTCTTGTGCACCTGGGGCGAAACGAAGAGGCCATCGACGTGCTGGATGCGGCAATTCGACGTGAGCCTGACGACGCTTGGCTCCTGGCACGGCGCGGCGAAGCGTTTCGAGCATCCGGCCAACCGATGGACGCTCTCGCCGACCTGCACAAAGCGGACGAAGCCGAGCCGAGCGACGAGAGGACTTTGCGTTCGCGAGCGCGCGTCTACGAAGACACGGAACGGTTTGATCAGGCAGCTCAAGACTACGAAGCGCTCATCAGCGTTTGTCCCGGCGATCCCGAATATGTGTACCGCCATATCCTCGCGCTGGCGCGTTCCGGCGCGATGGACGCGGCGTCGGATGCTGCTGAAAGCGCTGTGGGAAGTGACCCTGAGCGAGCCGTGATGCACCATGCACGCGCCATCGTGCATCACCTTGCCGGCGATGAACCAGAAACCAATCGCTCTTTGCGTGTTGCGGCGGACCGAGCGCGTAAAGCCATCGCCGAACATTCGAGCGACGTACTCCGTTCCCTCGAACTACTTCTCTACCTCGTCGCCTTGGACGAAGTCGACGAGGTCGCGAGCCTGTCGACAGCCATGCTTCGTCGGGCAAACGAAGCTCAGCGCGAGTCTCTTATGGAGCGCTTGGAAGAGCAAAGCAGGCTCCTCGGCGAGACCGCGTCCTACGACGTTGTCCGCGAACGACTGCGGCCGTGAGCCTGGGTGGCCCGACGCTGACGATCCCGGCGAGCGAACAGAAGCTTCAGAAGATCGGCCTTGGGCTCTTGGTCGTCGGTTGTGTCGTGGGCACAGCGCTAGGTGCGCTCTTCATGGCGCCAGCGCTATTGGAGGGCGGCGCTTGCAGCGCGATGTGTCTCGGTATGGTGCTCGCGTTTCCCGCAGCGGCGATGTACCTGACGGTCCCACGGCTCCTCGACCGCTACGACCCCGAGCCTTGGTACGCGCTCCTCGGATGCCTCGTTTGGGGCGGCACCGCGGCCGCAGGCTTCTCCATTGCCATCAACAGCACCGTTGGGGCCATCGCGTTTGGCGTCACCGGCGACGAACAGGTCGCCGACATCGTTGGCGCCGTCGTGTCCGCGCCCATCACCGAAGAGTTCTTCAAAGCGATGGGCATCTTCGGCGTGTTCTACTTTCTGCGGCGCGAGTTCGACGGAATCGTCGACGGTATTATCTACGCGACGTTCATCGCCCTTGGTTTCGCCGCCGTCGAGAACATTCTGTATTACGGGCGTGCAGCGCAGGCCGGTGAGCTCACGGGAGTCTTCATCGCGCGCGGCATTCTCTTCCCCTGGGGACACCCCGTGTACACGTCGATGACCGGTATTGGCTTCGGTTTGGCGCGAGAGTCCGAAAAAGCATGGGTTCGAAAACTGGCGCCCTTCCTCGGGTTTGGCGCCGCCATCATGCTGCATGCAATGTGGAACGCCTCGGCATCGTTCGCCGAGGCCTCCGGCGGCATCTACTTTGTCTGCTCTCTCGGGATCTGGTTTCTCTTTGTGGTGTGCTTCCTTGTTCTCATCATCATCTTGGTGCGGCGACGCGGTAAAGTGATTCGCCGATTTCTCACCGACGAAGTGGCCCTTGGAAACCTTTCCTGGGCCGAGGTTGAGCTCGTTTGCGATCCCTTTGGCGTGTTCAAGGCAAGGTTGAGGCACGGCCGGCTCGGGACAGATTTTGTTCGAGCGGCCGCGAGGCTCGCCCTTTCGAAGTGGCATGCTACGCGTGCTCACCGTGAGCAGAAATACACCGTGAGTATGGACTTTATTGTGCCCCTAAGGCAGCGACTCAAAGCCCTCCGTGACGAGTTCATTCTGAGACAACAGCAAGGCCGCCGATGAAGCTCTTCGCAACCTGCCTCCCCGGACTCGAAGACGTCCTTTCGGAGGAACTCAAGGAAAAACACATCGGGTCAAACTACGCCACGGTGCCCGGCGGCGTCGAGTTTGAAGGCGAGCTCATCGACATGGGACGCGCCAACCGCGAGCTCGGCGTCGCACAGAATATCCGCGTTCGCATCGCGTCATTCGGTGCCACCAAACTGCCTCAGCTGGCCAACAAGTCGATGACGATCCCCTTTGATGAGTGGCTTGTTCGAGACCAGCCGCTCCGTGTTCGCGTCACGAGCCGAAAGTCGCGTCTCTACCACACCGGTGCCATCAAGGAGCGTATTCTGCGCGGCGTTCATGAGCGCCTCGGCGGTGAAACGGAAGAAGGCGACGGCCAGCAGATCCTCGTTCGCGTCAGCGACAACCAAGTCACGGTTTCTTTCGATTCGAGCGGCGCGCCGCTCCACCGGCGCGGATACCGCCTCGCATCAGCGAAGGCGCCGCTCCGCGAAGACCTCGCCTGTGCGCTAGTGCGGGTGAGCGGATGGGACCGGCGATCACCCTTCGTCGACCCCATGATGGGTTCGGGAACCATCGCCATCGAAGCCGCCATGCTCGCCGCCGGAATGGCGCCTGGCGCCAACCGCCGCTTCGCTTTCCAGGACGCGCCGCTCTGCGCGTCCCTCGAGCTTCCTGCGATCGTCGCGTCCGGGAACTGCGGCGCCATCTTTGGGAGCGATCGTGACGCCGGCGCCATCGAGGCAGCGTCCTCCAACGCCGAGCGAGCGGGCGTAAGAGCGCTGCTGACACTCAACGAAGCGTCGCTCTCGGCCGCGCCTGGCCTCGACGGCGCCGCCGGCTGGATCGTGACGAACCCACCCTACGGAAAACGCATGGGGAAGAAACTTCAACCGCTCTTCCAGCGATTGGGCACCGTACTCCGAGACCACAGCGACTGGCAGTTTGCGTGCGTCTTTCCGGAGGGAGACCTACCCAAGCGTATCGGAATCAATATGAAGAGCGCGCTGATGAGCGACCACGGTGGAACGAAGGTTCGCTTCTTCCGCCGCGTCGACTTTACGCGCCCCTCTTAGCGCGCCAAACGGAGCGCTAGGGTGTGCACTCACCCTTGGCGTCGCCGGTAATAAGAGCTCGCATGGACTCGTGATAGGCGGTCCAGCGCCCGGCGATATCGTCGGGCACGCCATGCGCACCAAGCGTGTTCTTTAAAATCGTCAGACGACGATCGAACTGCCCGCCCATGATTCGATGAGCGCCGTGGGCCTTCTGCAAGGATCGACCTTCGTAGACGACGGGCGCACCAAGGTGCTCCGCGGCGTGCTGGTATTCAAACTTCTTCACGCGAGCGCGTTTGTTCCTTGGAAAGAGAAAGCCGATCATCATGTCGTCGAAGCAGCCATCGACGAAGTCGTTGATGAGCGCATGAAGAGGCTCTTCTCCGCCGAGACGCTCAAAGTCGTTTTTTTCGATCATATCATTCAGCCGTTGGTGGCTCGTCGAAGACGAACGTGCGCGTCGATTCAAAGACAAGCGTCGCGGACAGCTGCGAGCACGTTCCCGCGGATGCGTCGTAGCCAAGGTCGACCCAGTTCGGCAAGAGGTTCTCAAGGATGCCCGATACTTGAATCTCCTGCATCATGTCCGCCTGCACAGCGAGGTCGACGACATCCTGACCGTCGATGGCGCCGGCGACAACACCACGCCACTCGCCGTCTGGGCTCACTTCGGCTCGGATCTTTGCGCCGTGAAGGCGGAGGTCGAAGAAGACGTTGAAGAAGGCCATTGGCATGGTGAGTTCGAAGGCTTCGGTCTCAAGAGCGCCGTTGACGATGCTCGCAGAAACAAAAATCGTTTCGCTCTCTAGGTCGCGGTCGAAGGTCTGGCCCGAAACGATGAAGCCGTCGCCGCCAATATCAGGGCGTCCATCCCCGAGGAAGACTTCGAGGACTACGCTCTCGTCGTTTTCCCAGTCATCAACGCCCGTCACGCCAAACATCATCAGCAAACGACCTTCGTTGATCGTCCCCTGAATGATCCCCTCGACGGTGCCTTCCTGAAAGAAACTCTCGACGAGTTCGAAGAGAAACGCGAACGCATTGTCGACGCCGCGACGGCCATCTGGCGACACGAAGTCCGCTTGAAAACACGCGCCCTCTTCGGGCATTTGTGTATCGACGCCATCCAAGTCGACGCCGACGCTGATGTCCGGACCGTCTTCGACTTCTGCCTCGCGCGCAGCAAAGGTCACTTGGCGTGCCACGACCATGAGTGCCTCGCCACTTTCGACGTCGGCGGTGCACGCGCCTAGCAAAGTCAGCCCGATGAGTAAATGTCTCATGCTTCAAGCTCCCCGATGCTGTCGCTAACAAAGGCCTCATCTTGACCAATCGTCGGCAACGGCAAGCCCATCGCACGAGCAACCGTCAAGTTGACGCGGGCGGCGTTGTCGCCTTCGGATCGAAGGTGAAATCCGGTCTGCATGCGTCCACATCCGCGTCCAAAGAGCAGGATCGGATAGTCATCCAGACTGTGGAGTCTTGGGTTCGACGCGTCCGTAGACGCAAGCACGATGGAGTTGTCGAGGAGCGTGCCGTCTCCCTCGGGGACCGCGCGGAAGGCCTCCACAAAACGGGCCAACGTCCCGGTGATGTATTTTACCACCTCGTTTGTACGCCACATCTGTCCCCGGTCGGAACCGTCGTCGAGAGGCTCGTTGTGGGTCAGGTCATGGTGGCCGCGTAAAACCCCATCAAGCTCGATGCCGTCGATGGGAAAGACCGCGTCCGCGACGGAAGGCGAGAGCACGTGGGAGACGATACGCGTCTGATCACACGCGAGGGCCATGGCCAGCAGTCCGGACATCGCGACGTTGACGGCGTCGACATCGGGGCGCCCTCGTTCGTCGTCCGCAAAGCTAGCCGGGGGGGCGTCCGGGAGTTCGCAGGCTTCGTAGTTGGGCGGTTCATCCTCGAGACGAGCGATCCGAAGCTCGAGCTCACGCACGTTGCTCAGGTGCTGATCCATACGCCGACGGTCTTCGGCTCCAAGACGCGGGAGAAGCCTGCGCTGCTGAGTCATAACCGCGTCGAGAACACTCCGCCGAAGTGCGAGGGTTGGGTCGATGACGGCGGTTTCACCGGGCAAACGAAATCCGGCGCCGAAGAGCCGCTCAAAGAGCGCTGCCGGCGAGGACTCGGAGGGCAAGTGCTCGCCTGGGCCAGCGACCGAGAGGGAACCGGCGTTGGCCAATGCCGCGGTTTGCAGCGAGCGGAAACGAGTCTCTCCGCCGAGCTCCGCCGCCAGCAGCTGGTCGAGAGACGGGGCTTGCCACCGCTCCACTTCGCCTACGACTTCGAGGGGCGCGCAGCTAAAGAACCCGGTACGCGCAGAGTGATGAGGAATGCGGCCGGTGGTCTTGACGTCAAAGCCGCTGACCACCGTCATGTCGTCACGCACAGACTCGAGTGGCGCGAGCTCTTCCGTGAGCTCGTAGTCCGCGCCAGTCGTCGATGGAGTCCAAAACCACGGCAACACACCATTGCCCCAGAAGAACTGAACATAGCGACGCGGAAAGGCGCCGCCGTCTGCGTAGGCGGTTCCGCTCTCGTTGAGGAAGATCTCTAACACGGGGAGGCCCACAGCCACGGTAGCGCCGCCGAGGACGCCGCGCAGCATCGTCCGCCGGTGAAGTCCGCGTGATTTCTTGTAGCGAGTCATGGGCGTGCCTCCGCGACACGAGAGAAAGAATCGTGCAGCGCGACGGCGCGCATCAACTCAAGAATGCGATAGCCGCTGTCTGCGAAGCGCGCTCCGATTTCAGCGATCGCCGCTTCCTCGTGACCCGTGTTTCGGTGCCCGTGGGCGTAGCGGTAGAAGTTCACAGCGGCACAGCGCATGACCTCCGGGTCTTGGGCGAGAGCGACGCCAAACTCCCGCGGAGTCTCAAACGTCGCCCCGTCGACATCACCGGATGCATCGATAAGCGCACCGTTGTCGTGGGTGCGAAAACGGCCGATAGCGTCGAAGTTCTCGAGCCCAAGACCGAGGGGGTCCATGCGTTCATGACACTGGGCACAGCTGGCATCTTCCAAGTGGCGCCGAACTCGGTCGCGCAATGTCGCAGCCCCAACGATGGGTTCCGGAATCGATGTGTCGACGTTCGCCGGTGGCGGTGGGATCTCGCCGCAGAGAAGCACACGGCGCACGAAGATGCCCCGGAGCGTCGCCGAGGACGAACCCACGTGAGAGTTGAGCGCCAAGAGGCTAATGTGGCCCAAAATACCGCTGCGCTGTGAGGACGCTTCATGCTCATAGCGTGCGAAGCCTTCGCGGGCGGGCGCTTGAACGCCGTAGATCGACGCGAGCTTGCGATTGAGGAATGTCGTTCGCGTGGTGAAGAGTTGACGGTAGTCCCCGGACTCTTCGAAGGTCAGCCACTCGACGAGGCGCAGGGTTTCTTCGCGCGCCGAGGGGCCGACCTCCGGGCTCATATGCGGAAAACTCAGCGGGTCTTTTCGAAGTGAGGAAAGACCTTCGAGCTGGAGCACATCATCGAAGAGCGAGCGTACCCCGACACGCGCACGTGGCGCCGCAAGCATTCGCTCGACCTGGCGCTCGAGGAAGACGGGGTTGTCTAAATCACCGCGCGCCGCGGCGTCGAGCAGTTCATCGTCCGGCCCGGCATTCCAGAGAAAATACGAGAGACGAGATGCGTGCTCCCAGGAAGTCAGTCGGTGTGCGCCGTCATCGCCCGGGGCCCCGGTCTCGGAGCGGAACAAAAAATGGGGAGAGAGCAAGAGTGCTGCAATGGCGTAGCGAAGCCCTCCCCGAAAGTCGCCTTCGATCACTTCCGCTTGGCGGGCGATGTCGCCAAGTTCGTCGAGCTCGCGGGTGGTGAGCGGACGACGCCACAGACGGCGTCCATTGAACCGTAGGTAGTCGCGTGCACACTCGGAGCCGCTGCACCCGATGTCAGAACCTGCGACTTGTTCCGCCACAACGTAGGCGGCGTCTTCGTACTGCTCTACGCCACGCGCGGAAACGCTGGCCTCACCGGCGCCGATCGCGAGGAGACCACTGGCACGCTCGTCCGGCTCGAGGGCGCTAGAGACGCTGATCTCTTCCCCGAAGACGTCTTGAACCGCGGTGATGTACTGGTCCTGCGTCAACCGACGCAATCGCCCTTCATCCGGGCGAAAGGGAGCTAAATCAGGGATGTCGATGGTGACGTTCGGCTCAGCGATCTCGCCATCACACCCTGAAGATAGGATTAGAGCCATGGCGCATAGAGTTCGCAGCCGCATCGGAGCATCATAACACGTGCTCTTGCGCCTGGCCCTTCGACCTATTCCACCGGGAGGTACGAGGCTGTACGCACTCCCCGGCAGCAATTCTGATAGGTTTGCCGGCGGTGAGTGACGATGATGCATGGGCTGAGGAACTGATCGGGTCGACGCTCGTCGATCGTTATCGCGTGGACAAAGTCATCGGACGCGGCGGAATGGGTGTGGTGCTCGCCGCCACACACCTCAAGCTCCAGCGTCCGGTCGCCATCAAGATGATGCACCCGATGCTCTCGCGTGACGCGACGATCATGAAGCGCTTTCATCAAGAAGCGCGGGCTGCGGCGAGCGTCGGCTCGGATGGAGTCGTCGAGGTCAGTGATTTCGACGACGACCCGGAGCACGGTCCCTTCCTGGTGATGGAGTTGTTGCGCGGCGAATCCCTCGTCGACGTACTCAAAGAAGGGCGCGTGGAGACCCCACGGGCGATTTGGATCGTTGGTGAACTTCTTGACGTGCTCCGCGCCGTGCACGCCAAAGGTATCGTTCACCGAGACCTGAAGCCGCCGAACGTCTTCTTGCACCAAGACGAAGCTGGCGGCGAGGTGGTCAAGGTCGTGGACTTCGGCATCGCGAAAGTCCACGCGCGTCACTTGACGATGACGGGTCAGATTGTTGGCACGCCACGTTTCATGGCGCCGGAACAAGCACGTGGCGACGACGTCGATCATCGCATCGATCTCTACGGTGCGGGACTCTTGCTCTACTGCGCCCTGACCGGTCTTCCGCCGTACGCGACGGTACCCGCGCAAAAGGTGATCGAGCGGATCAGCCAGGGTCCACCGTCTCTGCGCACACTACGCCCCGATCTTCCCGAGGCCTTGCTCGATGTCGTCGATAGGGCACTGGAGGCGAACCCGGCGCACCGATTTCAGAGCGCCGAAGCGATGGCTCTCGCGATTCGCGCCGTCGATCTCGACGGCGCTCCACCGACCGATACGATTCGTTCGGAGGGACCGCCGGTTTTTGCTCCCGGAGTGGACGTTAAGGCTCCGCAAGCCGAACCCAGTCCCTCGAGCACGCCGACCGCAGCTCAGGTGGATGCGCTTCAAGAAGGCACAGAAGAGATTGTTGTTCCAGAGCGCCACGGGTGGAAGTACCTCGCTATTCTTCTACTCCTCGGCGGTCTCGCGACTGGTGCATTCTTCTACATGAAGTCTCTAGAGTCGCTTTCGGTACGCGCAGCGCTGGAGAGCGAAGGAACGTGTGACGTGCCTCAAGGCGACGTCAGCATCCAAGCCACTACCACCGGCTTTCTCTTTGAAGAACGCAACACGGAGAGCCCGCAGCGACTCCACATCGAAGAGCGCGGGGATCTTTACCACCTAAGCGTCGGCGCAAACTCCGAAGGCTACGGTGCTGAAGTACGCCCCGGCACAGGGCCTCGTCACATCGAGGTTCGCGCATTGACAAGCGAAAGCGTCGACCTGCGCTTTCACCGAATCACACTGGTTGGTCCGGACGGGCCATGCGTCATCACGGGCGAAGTTCGCTCCACCATGTGACGCGAGGCGTCGGCGTCGAGCGGACTCTGCAGGTTCATCAGAGTCGCGAGGGTCAACGCCCCGTCATCGCTCATGCGCTAGTGCGGCGGCTGATTACCGGCTTGGTTCGCGGAAGGGCGGCGCCATGCCACGCTCCTAACCGCCCTGAACACCAAAGATGAACGGATACTCGACGCTCACCTCACCACCATCAGGTTCTGGGAAACGCCAGTTGCGAACCTGTCGAGCGATGCAGCCTTCGACGCGTGCGTTGTTCATCGTGGAGCGAGCCACGCGAGAGGACGTCACGCGGCCGGCGAGGCTAATGCGCCAAGCGACCTCGATGCGTCCGCGTAGGTTCGGTTGCCGTTGGACTTCCACCTCGTAGCAGTAGCGAACGGCGGCTTGGTTGGCTCGGACGACGCGGTTGATCTGCTCGGCGGAGAGGTAGCCGTTTACCCGTGGTCGACCACGCATCACAGAGATCGTCACTTCGCGGTTCTTTCGTCCGCGCGCGCCAATGCCGCCGGAACCCATCCCGGTACCGCCCATGCCTGCGCCGATGCCCGTTCCAACCCTACCTGCGCCGTAGAGGCTACCCGGGCCCGTTCCTCCACCACCCATGCCCGTTCCGCGGAGGCCTGCCCCACCGGAGCCACGTCCGAGGTCCGTGCGCAGCGCGCCGGTGCCTGCAAGGAGGTCGCCTACCGTCGGAACGTCAAGGGCTTGGTCGAGGGGACTACCTTCACCACCGGAGAGCGCACCGAGGAGACCCATCGTCTCAACACGAGCAACGATCTCTTGGTCCACATCACCCTCGAACTCCGAGTCTTCGGTCGGCGAATCCTCGCGGCCAACTCGGCCTTCCTCATCTTCCTGTCGTTCGCCACCGGATTCTTCGCGCTGACGAAGACCAGGGTCTTCCATGTCTGTACCGCCGTCTTCTTCTTCAAAAAGATCTTCAGGTGGCGTCACAAGGAAGCGGGAGATGAGTTCCTCATCGAGTTCGAAGGGGTCCGGCGCTTCTCCGCGCCACCGGTAGTCCATCACGCTGATGACGCCGACAACTGCGCACAAGAACGCAGCGAGCATCACACTCGCCGCGAGCACCCAATCCAAACGAAAGCCCTGACGTCTCGGCGCCAAGGCTCCTTTGACGGGCTGAAAGAAAATCGCCACGGTGCCAAAGATGACGACGCCGTAGTCGTCGCGACCGATGGGAATATTGCCCGCGAGTCCGGTGATGTCCGTTCGCTTCCCGTCGATCCACATCTCGCCGGACATCCCGGCCTGACCTGCGTGAAGGGCGAAGCCGCCTTGATGCGGAACGAAAAGTTCAAGCGTCTCCAGCGCCACGCCGTTCGGAAGCGGATGAACGCCTTGTTCACCGAAGGCAACCGGTTCGCCGCCATCAAAGAGTTCTTCGAAGAGGATCGAGTTGTTCCAGACGAGAGCAACGCGAAGAGGACGACCAGTGTTCACCCCCAGAGCATAGCGCTTGGCCACCCTTCTCGAAACTCTTTACGTAGAGAGCGCACCGGACATCCCAAAGATCGGGGGGACTAGCCCTTCTCTTCGAGCTGACCATCGGCGTGGGAGGCAAATCGACCCATCTCGCGTGGATGCACAGGCGCATCCGACGGCCAGGGCCACCCGCCAAACTGGGTTCGTTGGTAGTCGGTGAAGGCCTTCCGAATTTCATCGGCGGTGTTCATCACAAAAGGTCCGTGCTGGGCAATGGGCTCACCGATGGGCTTTCCTGCCAAGACCAAGAGCTCACAGCCGTGCGACTCCAGCGGAAGCTCTCTCTGGGCGTCGACCACCAGCATCGTCGGCGCTGAGTAGTCCGTCGCCTCAATGCGCAGAGTTCCTTCAACCACGTAGACCGTCCGCAATGTCTCGGAACCCGCCGGTGGCAGAACGTGCTTTGCGCCTGGCTCCATCGCTAACGTCCAGATCGCGACATCTGCGTCCGGCCGCGACGCCCACGAGTTCGGGGGTGGCGGTGGCGGCTCAGCGCCGGGGAGTGCTCCCGCGACGACGGTGGTCTCCGTTTTGTGACCCACATCATCATGGCTGATCAACACGGGGATGTCTTCACGCCAGAGCATCGTGAAGTAGGGGTCGACCATCTTGTCGCTGGCGGGAAGGTTGAGCCAGATCTGAAACAGCTCCGCCGGGTTGCTTCGCTGCTGGTCTAAGAGCGGAAACATCTCCGCGTGAACAATACCGGCGCCGGCGGTCATCCACTGGGTGTCGCCTTCTCCGAAGCGCGCAGTGGCTCCTAGCGAATCACTGTGATCGATGTAGCCCTTACGGGCCACCGTCACCGTTTCGAATCCTCGGTGAGGGTGCTGTGGAAAACCCGGCACGGATTGACCGTGATACATGCGAAAGCCGTCGATGCCTTCGAAGTCCATGCCGAGACGACGCCCCGCGCGTGCAGCCGTCGGTACGGCCATCGCTTCATCTCCTGCCGGATAAGCGTCGACGTGATGCACGCAGAAAAGAAACGGATCGAGGGTCGGCCACGGCGGTGGGCCCAAGCGCTGCGACTGCAGAACGATGCTCATGGAGAGACCTTAGAGCCCGCGCGAGGGCTGCGTAATCCCTAACGACGGACGAGGTGCCTCTTGTGCGGCCATGCAGACGAAACGCACACTTTAGCAAGGCGCTTCAGGAGAACAGACAGCGCCCTCCCCGTGGTCGCTTTCCCCGTGGTCCTTGATCGCCTGATCTTGAGAAGCCTCGAGGAGCACTTCGAGGATTCGCTCCGCGGGTTGAGCTCCCGAAAGTCCGAAACGCTCAGCCACGACAAAGAACGGAACCCCGCGAACGCCGATTTGACCGGCTGTGGCTTGGTCTTCTCGGACCGCCTTGGAATAGTCATCAGAAGCGAGGATGGTTCGGACTTCACCCGCATCGAGGCCGACATCTTGAGCACACCGAACGAGCGTGTCCGTGTCGCTCATGAGCTTCCCTTCGCAAAAGTACGCAGAGAAAAGACGCTCTTTCAAAGCGTCTTGGAGGCCACGTTCATGCGCAAAATGGAGAAGTCGGTGAGCATCGAACGTGTTGCCTGCGCGAATCGATTCGAAGTCAAAAACCAACCCTTCCTTCTGGGCTGTTTCGTCCATGGAATCGATCATCTCCTGAGCCGCCGTTTCGCTGCGGCCGTACTTGCGCGCGAGTCGCTGCGCGTAACGAAGGTCGCCGGGGTACTCCGTGGGTGCACTCGAATCGAGTTCGAAGGAGCGCCAACGAAGGCTGACCTCTTCGTTTGTCTTCTTTGTGTAAGACTTGAGAGCGCCCTCCAAACGTCGCTTTCCGACGTAGCACCAGGGGCATGCAATATCCGACCAAACATCAAGCGTCAGTGTCATGGGATGAACGTAGAGCGCAACGACGGAGGTGCCAGTAGCGCTCGCGCTACGACCGGGACAAAGAACTATGTGTAGCCGCGCCGCTTGAGGCGATGGCCGACGCGCACAATGGCGTCGAGGGCCGGTATCAACTCCAGGCCAAGCTCACTGAGTGAGTACTCGACGGAAGGCGGCGACGTCGGCCGGACGACTCGCTCAAGGACACCACGCTGTTCAAGTTCCCGAAGACGCGTGGTGAGCACCTTGGCGGAGATCGGAGGAATATCTCCGCGAAGTTCGTTGAATCGGCGTGGACCTTCTCGCAAGCACCAAACCACATTGGGCGCCCACGCGCCGGCGATGATCGCCATGCACTCTGTCAGGTGACACGGCACCGGCGGTTTGGGGCTTCTGTTCTTACGTACTTTTAGCGCCATCACCCGAACCTCCGAAGGTTACTCCGCGGTAACCGCTCCATTAAGTATCTGATGGTTACCTAGTTGCCAACGGTTATCACGCTCCACATTGTCAGGGCTCACCCCTTCCAGGAGAAACTTCGTGAAACTGTATTTCAAACCAGGCGCATGTTCGCTCGCGTCGCACATCGTGTTGAGTGAACTCGACGTCCCCTTCGAACTTGAAAAGGCCGACCCTGCCGCTGGAACGACGGCGAGCGGCGATGACTTTCGAACCTTCAGCCCTAACGGCTACGTTCCGGCACTTCAGATCGGCGAGGAAGTAACCCTCACCGAGAATCCGGCGATCCTCCAGTACCTCGCCGCACGCTACCCAGCGGCTCGCCTTGCACCCTCTGGCCTACTGGAGCGTGCACGCCTGCACGAGCTCCTCAATTTTATCTCTTCTGAGCTCCACAAAGCATTCAGCCCGTTCTTCACGTCCACTTCGCTCGGTGAAGCGGAACGCACGAGCGTGAATGCCAACGCGAGCGCTCGCATTCAACACATTGAAGATCGACTCGCCGACGGCCGAGACTACTTGTTGGGCGAGTATTCCGTCGCGGATGCCTATGCTTTCGTCGTTCTGACCTGGCTGCCTGCGACTGATCTATCCATGGAACCTTGGCCGCACACGGGAGCTTTCGTCGAGCGAATGCTCGCACGCCCCGCCGTGCGCCGTTCGATGCAAACTGAAGGTCTGATTCCAGCGGAGGCCTCATGACCCAGCCAGCCTTCTCACCTGTACAGAATCTCGTCGAACGGTATTTTGACGGCCTCCACGACGCGGACGCCTCGATCTTGCGCTCGGTTTTCCACCCGCGCGCCATCTATGTGAGCGCTGACGAGTCGCCAATGCTCCACCGAACAATGGAAGAGTACTTCGCCGTCGTCGAAGCCCGCCAGGCTCCGTCGCAGCGGGGGGAGCGACGCCGCGACCACATCGATTCGGTGGAGTTCGCTGGCGAACGCACCGCGCTTGCACGTGTGCGCTGTTCGATTGGGTCGAAGGACTTCGTCGACCTCCTCACCCTCATCTTCGTCGAGGAGCGATGGCAGATCATTTCGAAGGTGTTTCAAATCATCGAACGCAACAACGAAAAGAGAGCCTAGAAATGCCGTTCATACACATTCGAGTAACGGACGAAGGCGTGAGCGACACCCAGAAAGCGGAACTCATTCAAGGTGTGACAGAAGTGATGGTCCGCGTTCTCGGGAAAAGCCCAAACACCACGTTTGTCGTGATCGACGAGGTACCCCTGTCGAATTGGGGAGTCGGGGGGCTGCCAGTGGAGCGATTTCGACGGCGAAATATCGAGTCATAGACGCCGGCTCGCACTCAGCCTTCGGAATCACTTGCTAGCCATCGACGGGCGACGATTGACGCAGGGAGAAAGCGGGCGGCGGGTGTAGGCGCATGTCGATTCTCTCGCCCGTTGGTCCGCGCCGTCAACGTCACGACTAGCCAAGCTTGAAGAGGAGGGGTTCTTGAGTCCCCTTCTCAGCCGCTGCGGCGGAGCGCTCACTACCGTAGCCGAGCGTTCGAATACGAACGATGATGCCATCCTCAAATGTGATCTCACGCATCAAGCGACGCGGACCAAAGTTGTAGACCCACCGCTCCTGGATGACGGAGACGCCTTGGGCCTGCAGCGCGAAGCCTCCGCCCGCGAGGGGCACGAGAATGGACCTCGAGTTTTGAATCAGGCGCTCAGACTTCAATTCGGGAGTACCGCAGTACTGAAGCACACGCACTTGGCTATCGCCGCGCGACACCACGCGACGTTGGCAGCTCATGGCCGAGGCGTCGGAGCTGAAAGACCACGCGCTAAGCGTGATGAGGGCGAGAACAAGGAGACGGGCCATGACTCAAGAGTAGGGGCCGGTAGCGCCTCGGTCAAAGCCGTCCACGTGCGCAAAACGTCAAAGCGACATGCCATCTTGTCAAAAGACGCAGCGCCGGACCAAGAGCAAGGGTTTCCCCGGGTGTCGTTCTAGTGGTTTAGAACGACTTGGTCTTCGTGCTGCGTTGTAGCTCCGGCATAAAGGAGCGATGCGGCAGCTTCGGCCGATCGAACTCAGCCCGAAGGCGGTTCAGAAAATAGAGCAGCTGGGGCGACTTGAGTCGTCCGGAAATATCGAGGCCGCTAAAACGAAAGACCTTCACCTTCGAGTCGCCTTCGTTAACCTCACGCGTGTCTGCGCTCTCCGCCGACTCGCTGCTTTCTGCCGTGGCTTCACCGGCCGGCGCTGCATTCTCGGCACGCCCGGCGGGATCTTGAGCGGCGACGAAACCTCCGCTGCCAAGTGCACTGACGACGACGAGGCCAACAAGGATCGCCGGACTAAGTCTCTTCTTCTTGAGTGTCATGGTGCTCCTCCGGGTGCGGCAGGGTCTGGGATCTCTCGTACATAGCGCTCGGCTTCTTCGCGCCCTGGATGGTTGCGCGGCGCAAGAGACAAGTAGCGAACAAATTTTGCGCGCGCCGCGGGTCGCTGATCAAGAAAGTCCGCTTGAAGCACCGCCATGTTGAAGAGCGCGTCGGGATGTCGTTCGTCGGCGTCGAGAACGCGCTGGTAGTTCTGACGGGCGCTGCTGTGATCGCCCTCTCCGCGAAATGCAATACCAAGGCCGATGCGTGCATCGATGTTAGCTTCGTCATTTCCAAGGACAGCTTCGTACTGCGTTTTGGCTCCGGCGAAGTCACCGGCGCGGAGGAGCACCGCCCCCATGTTCATACGAGCTGGGGCGAAGGCGGCTTCGGACGCGATGGCCAGTTCGAATGCAGCAAACGCCGCCTGGGTATCGCCGCGTGCCAGCTCCAAGAGTCCCTGCTCGCTCAAGATCTCGGCGCGAAGCGTGGTGTTCCCTTCATCCGCGAGGTCGAGCGCTTTCTGCAACACAAGACGCGACACATCGAAGAGCTCGCGTGCGCGATAGACGCGGCCGATCTCGAGCAAGGCGCGTGTGCTCGTGGGGTCGCGAACAAGAACTTCTCGTGCCTGAGCGAGGGCATCATCCCAGGACTCGTCCTCGCGAAGAACCACAGCGAGGGCCACGCGTGCTTCGAGGTTGCCTGGGTGACCTTCGACGAGGGCACGAAGCTGTCGTGCGGCTGCGCTGCGATCGCCAAGCTCGTACGCCACTTCCGCAGCCGCGAGTCGCGGCTCAGGAGCACTCGGCTGCACCGCGATGGCGGCCTCGAACGAGGCGCGAGCTTGCTCTAGCTCGCCGGCTCTACGCTGGACAACGCCGAGGTCGTAACGAGCCTCCCAGAGGTTCGGGTCAAGCTCGACGGCTCGCTCAAGTCGCGTACGAGCACGACTTGCTGCGCGGGCACCTCGGCGAGAGAGAAGACGTGTGGCGGCGTTGTACTCGCGGACAGCTTCCGGGTTCGCGGGCGGAAGCTCATTTGTTTGTGTCTGGGCGCCGCCGCAAGCGACGACAAATAGGAGAACTGCGCAGAGGCGCCATGGAGTCGAGACGTTCACGATTCCTCCTCGCTTTCTGTTTCGGCGTCAGCCTCTGCGTCAGCTTCGGTATCACGACGCAACCCACCCAAGAACTCGGGCTGGGCGATGGGCGCGGCTTCGACGGTCTCACCCCCGGTTTCGCGAAGTGCTGGGTACTGGACATCGTTCAAACGAGTAAGAGCTTCCCGAAGCTGCGCCGTCCAGCGGTTGAAGATGCGGAGCTCAAGGGCGCGTAGGTAGCCGCCCTCGAACGCTTCCAGCGCGCGCTCTTCCATCGGAACAATGAAGCGCGCGAGCTGGTCAAAGTACACCTGCTCTTCTTCTTCCGTCAGCCCCTCCGGCAGCTCGAAGGCGCGCATCGCTTCGGCGAAGAGTTCATAGCTGCGTCCGATCTGGAAGAGGCTGGCGGTGACCCACTCTGCCACCTCAAAGCTCACGACGTCCGCGAAGATGCGTGCGGCGCGGCCCAAGAGCTCGCTCTTTTGCTCAAGCCGAGCGCGAAGGCCCTCGCTGTCGCCAGCGAGTGGCACGGCTTCGTATTCGCGAAGAACGCGTTCACCCTGGAGGTAGCGGGCTTGCGCCGCAAAGTAGAGCCCTTCGTTAAGGCGCTGCCGCCCGCGACGGGCGCTTCGAACGGCCGCCTCAAGGGCAGTGTCCGCGCCG
>JBLHKB010000031.1:0-25961 GCA_047619315.1 Polyangiales bacterium | reverse complement strand
TCACCGCTCTCCATCCGGCCCGCGCTCAGCGCTGGGTCGGCGAAACCGACGTGGAGGAATCTGCCCGAGAACGTGACGCGTCTGAGACTCGACCCAGCCCAAGAGTTCCGAAGAAGATGCCGAAGGTCACGACGAGCACCGCCATATTCCCCCACATCGCGGCGTTACAGCCGGTCAAAAGGAAGGAGAGTGAGAGGGCGAGCGGCGTGATCGACTTCATGGGGATCCGTTTTCGAGAGTGCCAGTGTTCCAGAGTGCCCAGTGTGGGCCGTGTCCTACATGTGCGACATTACATCACAAACACTTACTGCTCAAGTTTCGAGCCGGACTCTGGCTCATTAGAACCGGCCTGTCTCCTATCAGAGGAACTATTGGATCGCCAGGCCAACGTACGGCACAACGAATCGCTCTTGAAGCAGCTCTTCATCGATCGCGGCCCCCAGAGCGGCTATTGTGCGCGCGTGGCACCCACTGATTCACTTTTTCCGATGGATCCTTCCCCGATCCTTCCCATCCTTCCCCTCCGAAACTCGGTGCTTTTCCCGGCATCCGTCGTTCCCGTCAACGTGGGACGAGCGCGTTCGGTCAAACTCATCGAGCAAGTCGTTGGCGAAGGAGTCGAGCGACCCCTTATCGGCGTCGTCGCCCAACGTAAGCCAGAGATCGAAGATCCCGACTTCAGCGAGATTCACCATCTCGGGACCGTCGCACGAATCTTGAAAGTGATCCGTCTGAGCTCCGGCAACTACTCGGTTGTGTTGCAAGGTGCGTCGCGGATGCGCTTGCTCGGTCTCGAGTCGAGCTCGCCTTGTCTCAGCGCGAAGATTGAGCGAATTCACGAACGACCTGCTGTCGGTGAAGAGGTGGAGGCGCTGGCCGCACATCTTCGCGAAGCCGCGCGTTCACTCACGACGCTTCTTCCCAACCAGCCGCGTGACGCGAGCACGATCCTCGATAACGTTCGAGAGCCTGGCGCTCTCGCGGACCTCGTCGCGTCTAACCTTCCCGTCGGCAACGACGCTAAGCAATCGATTCTTGAGACCCTCGACGTCCGTGAGCGACTTCGGAAGGTGCTTGAACTTGTCGGCCGTCAGAGCGACGTCTATCGCGTCAAAAAAGAGATCTCCACGATGGTGCAAGAGGAGATGTCGCGTTCACAACGCGAGTACCTTCTGCGTCAGCAGCTTCGTGCCATCAAAGAAGAGCTTGGCGAACCCGACGACGAAGACGACGTTGAGATGTTGCGTGAACGAGTTGCCAGTCGCGACCTTCCCATCGAAGCGGAGAGGGCGGCGCGAAAAGAACTCAAGCGCATGCACACAATGAACTCCGCAAGCGGTGAGTTCAACGTCGCGCGTACCTACGTAGAGTGGCTCACGGATCTCCCGTGGATGAAGACGACGCCGGACCGCCTCGATGTGTCCGAAGCGCGTCGCGTCCTCGATGAGGATCACCATGGCTTGCTCACGCCAAAGAAGCGCATCCTTGAGTACATCGCGGTTCGGCGTCTTCGCCATGATCAACGAGGTCCCATTCTCTGTTTTGCGGGGCCCCCGGGCGTCGGCAAGACCTCGCTCGCTCGCTCCATCGCGCGGGCAACGGGACGACAGTTTGTTCGCGTGTCCCTCGGTGGCGTGAGTGACGAATCGGAGATCCGTGGCCATCGCCGAACCTACATCGGCGCGTTCCCCGGTCGTATCATCACGGGACTCAAGAAGGCCGGCAGCCGCAACCCCGTCATTCTCCTCGATGAGGTCGACAAGCTCGGCCGTGGCAGTCGCGGCGACCCCGCCAGCGCTCTTCTCGAAGTTCTCGACCCCGAGCAGAACTCGACCTTCGCCGATCACTACATCGATCTGCCTTTCGATCTGAGCAACGTTCTCTTCATCGCGACGGCGAATCGAAAGGACACCATTCCGGGCCCGCTCCTCGACCGCATGGAGGTCATCGACCTGCCTGGCTATACGCGCCGCGAAAAAAAGGCCATCGCGCGTTCGTTCCTCATCCCGCGCCAACTCGAAGACCATGGTCTGACCCCCGAGCGTCTCGACTTCTCACCGGAAGGCGTCGACGCCATCGTCGATGGTTACACGAACGAAGCCGGCGTCAGACGTCTCGAGCAGCAGGTCGCGGGCGTTTGCCGCGCCGTCGCCGTCCGATTCGCCCAAGGTGAAGACGTCGCTCAAGTCGCGGATCCCGCATTCGTCGAATCGGTTCTCGGTGCGCCGCGTTATCATCTCGAAGAACGAGACCCGAACCCGGCAGCGGGCCTTTCGACCGGTCTCGCCTGGACGCCCGCCGGCGGAAAGCTACTCCATGTTGAAGCACGCCGAATGCCCGGTTCAGGCAAAGTGCGCGTCACCGGCCAACTCGGCGACGTCATGCAAGAGTCCGTGGCCGCTGCTTTTACCTACGTTCGCGCTCGCTCAGCGAGCTTTGGCCTTCCAGACGACTTCCTGCAGAAGATCGACATCCACGTTCACTTGCCCGAGGGATCTGTACCCAAAGACGGCGCGTCCGCGGGACTGCCCATCGTCGCCGCTATCGCATCCATGCTGACGCGTCACCGCGTTCGTGGCGATACCGCCACCACCGGAGAGATTACACTTCGCGGAAATGTTCTTCGCATCAGCGGAGTTAAGGAAAAGTGTCTCGCCGCTCACCGCCACGGAATCAAGCGTATCGTTCTGCCAGCTCAGAACGAACCTGACCTGGATGAGGTTCCAGAAGAAGTGCGGAGCGACCTCGACATTCACTTCGTCTCGAAGATCGCGGACGCGCTGCCGCTGCTGTTAGACATGCCCGTCGTGCCGAAGGAAGCACCGAACCAAGCCCTGTGAGCAGCGAGACTACCGGCGGTGAAGTTCGCGAGTTCATGCGTGCCTTCTTCCGGGAGCGCGCTGCAAGGGTGAGCCTCGTGCTCGCGCTCGTCGGCTCCCTCGCTTGCATGGCGTTTCCGCTCTTCGGTGTTCACGGCATCGAAGCTGCTTTCGCCATCGGCGCGGCCTTTCCATTCTTCGTGACACCGTGTGCAGCGGCGGTCGCACGGTCGCGACGTAAGCGGCCTGTGGCGGCCTTCGGCGCGGCCCTCTTTCTTGCGGTTGCCACCTGGCTTCTGCCCGTGCTGCTACTGGCTCTCAACGCACTTCGCGTGCGTCAGTGTGAACCCGGCATAGGGTTCCTCTTTATGGTCGCAGGGCCGCTTCCGAGCATCATCTTGGCCGGTGCCATTGGCGCCACGCTTGGCCTCTTTGTACGAAAACGCACCCTGTGGTTGGCTGGCCTTGCCCCCGTCATCGCGCTTTTACTCGGGCTGCACGAGTTTTGGTCTTCGCCAGCCATCTTTGTTTTCAGTCACTTGCTGGGTTGGTTCCCCGGCACGCTCTACGACGTGGGTCGCAGCTTTCCTCTGCAGCTGTTGACGTTTCGCGCTCTGACTCTCGTTTGGGTGCTCGCGCTATTTGCCATAGCGTGGCTGCGCCTGAGTCGTCAGCGTCGTCATCGCCGCGTTGCCCTCGTGACGTCCATCGCACTACTCAGCCTCGGGATCTGGGGCCATCGCGCCGGCGCGAGCCTTGGTCATCGCGCGACCGTCGACGACATCGCCGAACACCTGGGAGTGACCCGTCGAAGTCAACGATGTGTCGTGCACCATCCACGCGAACTCGAGCGTGAGATGGCGCGCCGACTCTCGGCCGATTGCGATTTTCGAGTCGCCCGGGCGGAGCGCCTCCTTGGCGTCACTCAATCCTCACCGGTCCACGCGTTCTTTTACCGCGACGCCGCCGAAAAAATGCGCTTCATGGGAGCCGGGCGCACGTTCATCGCGAAGCCGTGGAGAAGTGAAGTGCACCTCCAGATGGCCGGCTGGCCTCACCCTGTTCTTGGTCACGAGGTCGTCCACGCCGTCGCCGCTCAGGCCGCACGCGGTCCGTTTCGCGTCAGCGGAACTCTTGGTGGCTACTTCCCAAACGCGATGCTCATCGAGGGTGTCGCCGTCGCACTGGATTGGCCCGAGAGCGACGGCCTTGACCCTCATGGTTGGTCGAAGGCGATGCGCGAAATGGACATTCTCCCGCGTGCAAGTGAACTCCAGGATGTTGGGTTCCTTCGCTTTGACGCGCGTCGCTCTTATGCCGCCGCTGGGTCGCTCACGCGTTTCTTTGCCCAGCGTCACGGCGTCGATGCTCTTCGCGAGGCGCACCGCGCCGGTCGTTTTGACGTCGTCGAGGACTTGGCTGAACTCGAGGCGGCGTGGCATGCGTTCCTCGACGAGATCGTTCTCCCACCAAGCGCTCTGGGGCTCGCCGAACTTCGCTTTGAGCGAGGCAGTATTTTTGAGCGCGTCTGCCCCCACAAGATGGCGCGCCTGCGTGGCCAACTGGGCGCCGATCTCAGCGCTGGCGACGACCAAGCGGCGGAGCGTACGTGCGCCGAACTCTTAGAGATCGAGCCCTCGGCGCTGGATGCGCGGGCGACGCTTGTCGGCGTCGCATCGCGTTTGGGTCGGCATGAGCAAGCCGATGTCTTTCTTCAGGGGCTTTCCGGCGCACCGCCACAGGTGCGCGCCGGGGCCTATGAGTCTATCGCCGACGCTGCGTGGGCGAGGGGCCAGCGACGGCGCGCGCGCCGCATCTACCGTCGCCTTCTTTCGGAACCTCAGAGCCAGGGTGAGCGACGCCTCCGAGAGGTGAAACTCTTGGGGCTGATGGCTGGTGGCGGCGTTGAGGCGCGAGTTCGCCGCATCTTTGTCGAAGAGGCGCCGCGAATGCCAACGACGGCTGAGATCGTCGACCTCGCTCGTGATGTCGCGGACCTTCGAACGGACGGCCTTGGCTACTATCTCGTTGGACGCCAGCTTTTGGCGGCGGGCGACTACGAGCGCGCTGCCCAGCGCTTCGAGCTTGCGACGCTACGCAGTTTACCGACCCTTGCGCTTAGCCGTGAACTTACGCGCGGCCTCGCGCTGGCCCATGCGGGCAACGAAAACTACGACCGCGCCGCGGAGCTATGGCGCCGGGCACTCTCGGACCCGGCGTTGGCGCACGAAGCGGGCGAGTGGCTTGAGCGAATATCATTCATTCGGTCACGCTAGTGATCCGACAGGTGCGGTGAACACGGGCTTACTTGCGAAACGCGCGAAACGCCTCGACGCGGGTGGCGGCAAGACACCCCATCATGAAGCCCAATACGCCGGAGGCGTAGGCGAGGGCTGGAGCCAGCCAGAGGGCCCCAAGAAAACGAAGGCCGCCGCTTCCGAGCAGACACAACGCGATGGGAGGTAGGAGGAGAGCGGCCGCAACACCCACAACGCGAATGTACTGTGGGAACGTTCGAGCGATCATCCGTAGCATGAGCACCGGTCGAAAGAGCGTCATCACGCTACCGCTGATGCCGACACCGACGAGGGACATCGGCCAGTACAGCAAGAAGCCGCCGATGGAGAGCAGCGCCAAGAGCGGTTTGCCCACATGCGCTGCCGCGATGGCTGGGGCCAAGAGTGCCGCCGACGAAAACGCGAAAGCGAGACCGAGCTGACTCAGCTCGTCCCGGGCTGGAAGAGCCCACATCGCCTGAATCTTGTCGCCTTCGTCGTGCATCCCCGCGTTTGCGGCTTGTCCAAAATGCACCGCTTGAAGAGCTGCGGCCCACGCGAAACTGGTGGGAAGGGCGAGGATGAAGAGCCTCGGACTGAACACGAAGAATGTCGCGGGGAGCACGCTCAAGGCGATCGCTACCATCCATAGGGTTCCAGCACCGACAAAGGGTGCCCGAAATGCAGCGCCAAAACGGGCATCGAAACCCGGGTGCGGCACATCCACGTAAAAGATCTCTCGAATGTCGCTGCTTGGAAGAGGCAGCGGCGAGAGAGGTGGCACCGGAGTCTGCGAAGTGACGCTCGCGTTTCGGGCCTCGACCGCGAGAAGCGCCGCGTCGTGTGCGCTCGTAGTGGGCGCGGGCGGCAACGACTCGACCGGATCAGTATCAAAGTCCGGAAGCGGTAAGTCCTCACTCACATAAGCACTATGTGTCGGCTGGATCTCTTTGCCAACAGGGACGAACCGAGTCTACTGAATCTCAGCGACGACGCCGTTTACAAAGTGGACTTCGAAGGTGCGGTTCCGAGAACCCCAGTAGCGCCAGGTGTCCTGCTGAAGCGACGGCGTTCGATGTTCCGGGGGGTAGCCCGCGGCCATGATCACTCCCTGCTTCGTCATCCCTGGAAACACTTGACCTTGCTGAATCCCCGCTTGGTCTTCGGGAGACATGGCGGCGGTGTTGGGGCACGCGGTGCCAAAGTTGCGAGCCATCTGCTGGTCGATAGGCGTTCGCGCCGAGCGATGCATCGTGTAGGTGAACCGCTGTCCCGTCTGGGCGTGCGTAAAACGAGCTTGTCGCGAGCTGATGGCGCCGAACTCAACCGGCGTGCAGATCGGGATCCGCGTTCCGTTCGTGTAGTTCACAGACGAGATGCGCCCTCGCGCATCGGCATGGAGAGTCGTCAGCGAATACACCTGGCCTTGGGTTTCCACCTGATACCGGGTTCGGCCACAGCCGGCGACGGTAGTGAGGACGAGGACGAGGATCGCGAGTTTAGCAGGCATAAGTACTCAATCGCCTAAGCACGACCCGTGCCGTGCGACTTTTAATGGGTTTTCCCTAGTCTTTTCCTCTACGCGCTTCTTGAAGCGTGAACGCAGCGTCACGTGTGTGCGTGATTGGCACGTTCTGGCGTCATCTCCACCGGCCAGCCCGAGTGCATGATATGAATCCGCCCCATGAAAGAGTTTCTACCGATCTTGATTCTCCTCGCCGTCATCGGCGTGGTTTTCCTCCGCCTCCCAAAGGTGGATCTCGGTCATTCGAAGAAGTTCCTTCGTCGTCGTGTCGGTAACTGGCTCCCTCTCGGTCTGACCTACGCGTTCCTCTACATGGGTCGCTACAACGTAACGGTCAGTCAGAACGCCTTCGGCGACATCCTCAACGAGGGCGTACCGCTGATGACGAACGGGGACTTCGCTACGATCTTTTTCTGGGGGACCGCCACCTACGGCACCAGCTTCGTCATCAACGGGCCGCTCACAGACCGAATCGGAGGACGCAAAGCCATTCTTCTCGGCGCAGGTGGTTCGCTCATCATGAACGCGGCGATGGGTGTCATCACGATGCTCGCTGTCGCCAATCCGGCCAGCAGCGTCGCTCAGAATCTGACGATTATCTTTTCAGTTCTGTACGCGATGAATATGTACTTCCAGAGCTTCGGTGCTGTCGCCATCGTCAAGTGCAACGCACCATGGTTTCACGTTCGCGAACGCGGTGTGTTCGGAGCCATCTTCGGCGTGCTCATCTCCCTGGGCGTCTACTTCGCGTTTGACTGGGGCTACAAGGTTTTGGAGAACTTTGGTCTCGACGCTGTGTTCTTTGTTCCCGCCGCAATTCTCGTCGTGTGCTGGGTCATTGTTTTCGTTCAAGTGCGAGACACTCCGGTCCTCGCGGGCTTTGACGATTTCGACCCCGAAGACGCGTCGAGCGGTGACGACGGTCCGCAGCTCGGCGCAAAAGAAGTGTTCATCAAGATGGCGCGCAACCCCATCATCATGACCATCGCTTGCGTCGAGTTCTGCAGCGGGTTTTTGCGGCAGGCGATTATGCAGTGGTTCCGCACCTTCGCGAAGCAGACGGACAGCGTGCTTCATCTTAAGGACTCTTTCGTCTACGACAACTGGGGCATGCTCCTCTGCTGCGCAGGCATTCTCGGCGGTGTGGTTGCCGGGATCATCTCGGACCGCGTGTTCCAATCTCGACGTGGCCCTGTAGCCGCGATTCTCTATGCGGGAATGGGCATCAGCGCAGTCGTTCTGGCGTTCGTCTATGCAACACCGGTCGTTGGATGGCTCGTCGTGTTCATGTCGATGGCTGTCATTGGTGTTCACGGGATGCTCAGCGGCACCGCGAGCATGGACTTCGGTGGCCGCAAGAACGTCGGCGTTGCGGTTGGCATCATCGACGGCTTCGTCTACGCAGGCACCGCCGTGATGTCGATGACCTACGGCTTCCTGCTCCCCGACGATACCAACGCGGAGTTCGCTGCAGACCCCGCAAACTGGATCAGCTGGCCCGTCGCCATGATCCCAATGGCGCTCATCGGTTTCGTTCTAGCGACACGCCTCTGGAATGCGAAGCCTAAGAAGGCGTCGGAAGAAGCGGCCGAGCAGGACAAGACAAAGCCCGCTACGGTCTAGAGTTTACAAACGGAAGTCGCGAACGACTTCGATGTCCGCGTCTTCCGCTGGACCCATCGCCCACGCGTCGATGAGTCCGATGTCTGCCTTCGGATACTGCGCGCGAGCGATCTCGCAAATGTTTGGATTGCTTTCGAACACGGCGACGACATCGCCCATTCGTCGGAGAGCTTTAAAGGCTCCACGCTTGAAGCTCTCGGTGCCGAGCGTTGCGTCCGGTTTGAGAACCACTTGAATACCTGGTGACGCCACAATGAAGTCGTCATCACGCATTCGCGCGAGGGTCCCGAGAAACATGCCTGGAATGTCTCGACCGGAGACGTAGGCGATCTGCGCTCCCGCATCGCGCAGGGCACGGACGTAGTGAGCGGCCCCAACACGCGCCTCGTCCCACTGAAGATAGAGCTCCGAGTAGAAGCGCTCTCGCCAGAAGCTCGTGATCTCCGTCACGACCTCATCGTGGTGAACACCACACTCGCGGAGCGTTTGGCTCAGAAGATAGTGGACGTGCTCATTCTCCAACGAGAGAAGCGCGTCGCGAATGTCCGCGTCACAGATCTCGGCGTACTCGGCGAGGATCTCAAGGGTTCGGGGTCGATTGTCGTAGAGAGTCCCATCGATACCAAAGACCACCAGTGGGCATGGGCCTCCGTCGACGGACGCGACGGTCACCCGGTCTAGGACACGTTGTAGAACGGCGACCTGATGAGGTAGTGGAGGCGGGTGCACACATCGACGGTACTTCCGAAGAGTGGCTTGCCGCAAGGAAGTGCCAGCTTCGCCGAGACTTCCGAACGATTTGGTCGAAAACACTCATGATAACGGATGCTTATAGGGAAGGAGGCTTCCGGGCCTTGCGCACGTCCGTTTGGAGCCTTAGGTTCCGCCCGCTCGGGGGAGTCAAGAATACCGCTTCACAGCCGTTCGTCAGCCATTGGACACGTGCCCCCGTTTTCCCATCATGCGCGACAATTTTCCAAACAAACGAGTCAGTTCGAGCCCTGTGGCGCTCGCAGGCGCGTTTGATGAGGGAAGTGGTGAGCGAGCGGCGATCGGTAGCCTCGGCAACATTCTGATCGTTGAAGCGGACCCAGATGAACAGTGGCTGCTTGCCCGCCGTCTGACAGACGCTGGCGCACGCGTCGTCGGCACAAGCTCTGGTGAAGGCGCCCTCGCGCTCGTGAGCGAATGGACCGTCGATGCAGTCCTCATCGCTGATGAACTGCCCGGAATGGACGGTTTTGAAGTCTGCCGCCGGATGGTCGAGGGCAGTCCCAACGTTCAGGTTCTCATCATGGCAGATGACCCGGCAGAATCTGTGCTTGCCAGCGCCCGGCGCGCCGGCGCCCGTGGGTGCATTTCTCGCCCCGTCGATCTGGCAAGTCTATCCGTGCGTCTGGCGGATTCGACGTTTCGAGAAGACGAGCTTTTGGCGCTGACACCCTAAATTCGACAGGGCTTCATCTCGTCATAAGCATGCTTTTGCCCTAAGGTGACAGCCCTTGTCTGTCATCTCATCCTCTTCTCGCCGCCGGCGTCGCACAGCAGGCTTCCTCGCCTTTGGCGCGCTCTGTCTTGTTGGCGCCGCCATGGCCCAAAGCGGCCCAAGCATCATTGATGTCTCGGAGATTCGAGCGGGAATGCGGGGGCACGGCCTCACTGTGTTTCGAGGCACCACGCCCGAACGCTTCGATGTTGAAGTCATCGACGTCCTTCACAACTTTCGCCCCGATCAAGACCTGATCCTCGTACGAACACCGCATCCGCTTTTGGAGCATGCGAAGGCTGTGGGCGGAATGAGCGGCAGTCCCATCTACATCGATGGGCGCCTTGCCGGTGCGTATGCATATGGTTGGCAGTTTGGTCTCGACCCGGTAATCGGGGTCACGCCGATTCGAAGCATGCTTCGAGAGATCGACCGACCCACTCGGCCCAGCCTCTTCGCCGGTGCCTCGCCTTTGCCGCCAAGACGCGGCCGCGCTCGTACTCGTGCTCGTCGCGCATCCCGGGGTGGCATCCCAAGTTACTTGGGCGGCGAGACCGGCGGCGCTCTTGGGCCACTGCGAAGGCTCGCGCAGACAAGCGCGCCGATGCCGACGGGAATCGAACGCGTCGCCACTCCGCTGATGCTGGGCGGCTTCGACGAGAGCATCGCTGCTATGCTTGGCGCAGAGCTGGCGCCCCTGGGGCTGACAGCGCTTCAGGGAGGCGGCGGACAAGCGACGACAAGCACGTCGCCGAGCTTTGTCGATGGCGGCGCCATCGGAGTTCAGCTTATCCGCGGTGATATCTCAGCGACGGCGATCGGCACTGTGACGCACGTCGGCTCAGGCAACCGGCTCGTTGCGTTCGGGCACCCCATGATGAACGGCGGCGAGGTGGGTCTCCCTACATCGACGGCGCGTGTGCTCCATATCCTCGCGAGTGCCGCGCGTTCGTTTAAGATCGCTGAGGGCCTCACTCCTTACGGAACGCTTGTCCACGACCGCCAGGCAGCCATCGTGGTCGATACGAACGCGGTCCCCGAGACCGTGCCGGTTCGACTTCGGCTTCGGGGCCTCGTCGACGCTCCGCGCACCGAATGGAATATGCACGTGGCAAGTCACCGGACCCTGACGCCGGTACTTGTGTTTGGCGCCATGATGAACGCCATCAAAGCGGCGTCGTCGGATGAGGCGGACGTGATGTACACGGCGCGCTACACGGCGAACATCGCCGGCCACGACCCCGTGACGCTTGAAGACCGCGGTTACATGGGCGCGGGACCCGCCGACGCGCGCGCGCTGTCGCGCCTTCGCCTCTTCGACATCATGGAGGTCGCCTATGGGAACCCATTTGTTCCCTCGCGGCTGGAGTCCCTCGAAGTCGAGCTGGAGCTTCATTTCGGCGACGACGTGCTCGCCATCGTCGATGTCTCCACGCCAACTGCCGGCGTCGATCCTGGCTCCACCGTGCCGGTGCAGGTCCGTCTGCGGCGCTTCGGCGAAGGCGACGACGTGTATCGAACGGTTCAGGTACGAATTCCTGCACGCGCCGCCGGCCAGACCGTCGCCATCAACTTTGCCGCGGGCGCCACGGTTCGTCGTCAGCAGGCCGAAGCCAGGAATCTGACGGACCTCGTCGAGCGAGCCATCGACCGCTACCCCGCTACCAGCCTCGTCGCTTCGGTTCGCTTGCGGAGCCAAGGACTACGTTTTCCTGGGCATGTGGCCGATTCGCTCCCGCGGAGCGTCGTTGACAGCCTTCAGTTTAGAACCGGTCAATCGCCGGGTCGCGCCTTCGCGACGCAAATGCACCAGCCCTTTGATATGGGCGCCGTCGTCGCCGGACGCGCGACACTTTCACTGCAAGTACGACAGGTTTCAGAAGAACACCGCCGATGAATCAACGACTTCGAGTTCGCCGACTACTCCTCTCCATTGCCCTCGCGAGTGTGCTCGCAGGTGGTTTTGTATTCACCCAATCCGCCGACGCCATTTCGACTCGCACGTTTCGATTGGACTCCGCCGCTGAGTTCGACGGCGGCGAGCTCGATGGCGCCATGGTTCACTCCGATGGCCACCTCAGCGCCGGCGTATCCACGGAGCGTGTCGGCCTCGAGGGCGTGCCTATTGCACGCTGTCTCGCCCCAGGGGCAGGCGGCTCGTGGCTTGTCGGTACGGGCGACGAAGGCAAGATCTACCGCCTTCGCGGAGGCTCATCTGAGGTGTTCGCAGAGACCGGGCAGCTCATGGTCGCCTCTTGTGTCGCTGGTGGCGGAACGCTCTACGCGGGAACGATCCCCGAGGGGCGAATCTTTGCGGTGGAGCTCACCAGCGGCAACGTTCGGGAGCTCGCACAACTTGAAGACACCCAGCACGTTTGGTCTTTGGTCCTCGAAGGGGGCTTCCTCTACGCCGGCACCGGGCCCGAAGGAAAGGTCTTCCGCATCGACACGCAGTCCGGCGCTACGGAAGTGGTCCTCGATACGGATCAAGGCCACGTACTCTCCCTGGCGTACGATGGCGCCCTCTACGCCGGCACGGACGGAGAAGCCATCGTCTATCGCGTCGACGGCGATGACGTGTCCGTCGTCGCGGACTTTCCCGGCAACGAGATCACCGCGTTGGCAGCCCGTGACGGGATGCTGTCCGTTGTCGCAAATGAGATGCCCGCGCCACGCACAACGAGCACGTCCACCAAGGCGCCGTCGAAGCTAGCTGCGGCGCGACGTGCGCGGCCCGGCAAGGGGCGCCTCTTTCGCGTGGATGGAGATGGTCGTGTCGAGCGAGTGTTCGCGGTCGAAACTGAACACTTCGCGTCCGTCGCTATCGATTCGGAAGGCGTCACGCTCATCGGATCGGGTCTTGAAGGTCGCGTTTACCGCGTCGCCTCCGACCGCACCAGCGCGACGTGGCTCGATCTCGATGAGCGTCAGGTTCTCGGAATCGATGTCAGCGGCGCAAGCCCCACGCTCATCACTGGCGACTCCGCCGCTCTCTATCGAACGCAGCCCGCAGGTGCGGACCCGTTCTGGATCAGCAAGGTTCTCGATGCAGAATATCGTTCCCGCTTTGGCCGCCTCACCTGGACGGGAACCGGTGGTGCGAGCGTTGCCTCACGAAGTGGAAACACGGCCGAGCCTGATGAGAGTTGGACGGAGTGGTCGACGGACCTCACCACCCCCGGACCCGTGCGCTCCGCCAGTGCTCGCTATATTCAGGTCCGAGCGCGCCTCCGCGCGGACGCCGAAATTCGTCAGATAGAGTTGTTCTACTTGCCGCAGAATCAGCGCGCCGTGCTCGGAAATATCGGCTTGAAGGCACCGTCGAAGAAGCAGGCCCGCGACGCCCTCCCGGAGGCATCCACCCGCGTGGAGCTTACGTGGAGTGTGACGAATCCGGACGAAGACTCCCTTCGCTACCGGCTTCGTTTTCGCGCCGAGAACCAATCGCTGTGGCGAGACATGTTTAGCGAAGACGTCATTCACACGGCGACCAACTACACCTGGGATACTTCGGGAATCCCCGATGGGCTCTACATCATTGAAGTGAAAGCCACGGATGCGATCGCGAACCCAGCGGACCTAGCCTTGGCCGACAGCCGCGAGAGTGAGACGATCCTCGTGGACAACCACGCGCCGGACATCATCCTAGCGCTTCGCCGAGGATCGCTCGCTGGAAGCGTCACTGACACGCTCGGACCCATTCGCCGCATTGAATGGTCCGTGGACAACGGCCCCTTCCGCCCTGCCCATACCGACGACGGCCTTCTCGATGAAAGAAGTGAAGCCTTCGCCATCGATGTGTCCAGTGTTGGCAGCGGTTCCCACCTATTCGCGCTGCGCGCATACGACGCGGGCGGGAATCGGCGGACCGCTGAAGTCGTCGGAACCATTCGTTAATTCAACAAATCGGCGAATTTTGAGCTGCTTTTGGGCACTCTTCAATCCGCATGATAGGTTGCTCTAACTAGCTTGTGGGCCTGCCAGGACCATGTTATTTCGCGCGCCGCGGGTGACTTTTCTCCAGGCACCCACCAAGGAGGATTTAGATGAACTTGAAAAACCTAGCGATTGGCTCCCTGCTCGCAACGAGCCTTGTTTTCGTCGGTTGTGGTGACGATGACATGACAGCAACTGACGCCGGCGGCGGCGGCGTGGACAGCGGCCCCGTAGTCGACAGCGGCGGAGCCGACGTGCCCGTCATCCCACCGCCAGGTACATGTGCCGACGGTTCGTGCTTCTTCGTCGCCGACCAGCTCAGTGTGCCAGCCCCGGATGAGGACACGGGCTCCGTCATCGGCGCAAACCTTGATGACGAGATCACGACGGCCGGCGATCCTGGCGGTTGTGGCAAGCCCGACTTCAATCACCCCGATGGAACGCTTGGCGTCGACAACGCACTCGCGCGGATCCTTCCGGTCATTGAAACCATGCTTGATGAGCCCATTTCGGACCAGCTCACAGCACAGATCGCCGCGGGCTCATTGCTCATCACGATCAAGCTCGAAGGTGTCGACAGCATGAACGACGCCGAGGTCACGGGTACGCTCTACCCTGACGGCGCGATTCCCGGTGACACAGCACCTGTGCTGACCGCTGATGGTGGCCTTGCTCCTGACCAGACCATCGACATCGACTCCGCTCCGATCACCATCAACGGTTCGATCATCGACGGCCGATTTATCGCGAGTCTCGATAACTTCCCCGTAATGCTTCCTCTCGAAGACGCACCCCTCGTCCTCAACGTGAGCCAGGCCCTGTTCTCCGCAGACCTCACCGAGAATGGTCTTGAGAACGGCGAGATCTCCGGATCCCTCAGCATCGACGAGTTGTCTGCAGCTGTTGGCGCCGCCATGCTCGCAGACATCGACGAAGAGGCCGCTCGCGGCTTGCTTCAGGGCTTCGGCGACCTCGAGCCGAACGCTGAGGGCACCATCTGCGCACGTATCTCCTTGGGTCTTGGTTTCAATGCCATTCCCGCTGTTGAGGGTGTCACGCGCTAGGTCCTCGGACTTCGCACCGAATGGGCCAGCTTCTCGGAGCTGGCTTTTTTCGTCCGTCACTACACACGCATGTGGGGGTTGCAGGCCATGGTCTGCAGCCCCCTGTGTGAGCAGGAAAACGTGTCCAACGTTGATCCCACGCAAATGGCGGGGCATCATGGAAGAGAATATGGCGATGACGCACACAAGTGGGGGGCAGAGCCCTCAGTCCAAAGGGCGCGCGATCCCCTTTGGGAAATACCTTCTTCTCGACCGACTCGCCGTTGGCGGAATGGCAGAGGTCTTCCTCGCCAAGTCTTTCGGCATTGAGGGCTTTGAGAAGATCATCGCGGTCAAGCGAATCCTCCCGACGATGGCGGAGGACGAAGACTTCATCAACATGTTCATCGATGAAGCAAAGATCGCGGGGCATCTAAACCACGCGAATATTGCTCCGATCTACGAGCTCGGGAAGATCGGCGAGAGCCACTACATCGCGATGGAGTACGTCTGGGGCAAAGACTTGCTTCAGATCATGAATCGCTTTCGAAAAATGCGAAAGCGAATGTCCGCCGAGATGGTGGCGTTCATTGGTACCCGAATGTGTGAGGCTCTGGAGTACGCCCACGGTAAGCGTGATCGTGATGGCCAGCCCCTCAATCTCATTCACCGGGATATCTCCCCACAGAACGTTCTCGTTAGCTACGAAGGCGCCGTAAAGCTGATCGACTTCGGCATCGCAAAGGCCGCCTCGCGAACGACGACGACACAGGCGGGCGTTCTTAAAGGCAAGTTTGGCTACATGAGCCCCGAGCAAGTTCGAGGGTTGCCCATCGACCATCGTTCGGACCTCTTTGCCGTTGGCACCTGCTTGTACGAGATGCTCACCGCGGATCGACTCTTCGTCGGCGAGAGCGATTTCTCGACGCTCGAGAAAGTGCGGCACGCCGCCGCGCGCCCCCCATCGGAGTTCATTCCAGACCTGTCGCCTGAGTTCGAGCGAATCGTGATGCGCGCGCTCGCACGCAACGTCGATGACCGGTGGCAGTCCGCGGGCGACCTTCATGAGGCACTCCAGCAGTTCCTCGTCGCACAGCGTCCGACGTTTACCACCACGAAGCTTGCGGCCTGGATGACGTCCGCGTTTGCCGAAGAGGTGGCGAAAGAGAAGGGCCGCCTCGATGGCTATGCGAAAGTCGCAAGGCCCAGTAACCCACCCGCAAACGAGACCGGGCCAAAACTCACGAATCCCCCACCACCGCCGAAACCTGCGGAGCCGGATCCGTACGCTGAGCTAGAGGGCGAATCCACCATGATCACGGCGTCGCCCTTCGACGCCATGGAGGCTCTTGCCGCGGCGGGCCCTCCGCCCCCTGCAGAGATTGAAGAGGAAGCCACTCAGATCTTCTTCTCGTCCGAAGAGTTCGAGGAGGTCTTGGAGTCTGCGGCCGCGCCAGTGCCAGCGCCACGGGTCTTTGCTCCGCCGAAACCACTTGGTGTGCCTCCGTTGGCGCCGTCCCCAGGCATTGGTCGTGGGGCCGGTCTAAGCAACGTTGCTCCCGAAAGCCAAGCGACGCTGATGGGTATTGAACACCCTGACCTGGGAAGCCCACCGCCGCCGTTCGCACCACCGCCGTTCGCACCACCGCCGTTCGCTCCACCGCCAGGGCCGCTCGGTCATCAACCACCGCCAGGATTTACGGCGCCGCCGATGGCTTCAGCCACCGCCGAGCTACCTCGACCTCCTCTGCCTGGTGAAAAAGAACCCCGGAAGACATGGCTGATCTTCGCGCTCGCGGGCGTGATCGCGTTGGCCGTCATTGCCGCCGCAGTGTTTGCGCTGACGGGTGCTGATGTTGGCACGATTGAAATTCGGACGACGCCGCCCATCGCCGCTGAAGTACGCATCGACGGAGTCGCACGAGGCACAGCGCCGGTTCGGATCGAAGGCGTGCCCGCAGGCGCGAGAGTCGTCACAATCGTCGCTCCCGGCTACGCCGAATGGCAGGAGAACGTCACAGTCGCCGAAGGCGGTATCTCGACTCTCTCTGTTGCACTTACCGCGGCGGTCGCCGTTGAGCCCCCGGAGCCCCCCCCAGAGCCTCCAGAGCCTGAGGTGGTCGCCGTTGCGGACACAGTCGTCGATCCGGAGACGCTGCCTGAAGCGGAACTTCCGGAACTTGAGGATCCTCCAGAAGTGGAAGACGAGCCCGAAGTCGAAGCGCGGATGGTGACGGCGATGCGAGCGACCATGCGCGTCGCACCACGCGAAGACAACGAGCCGACCATCATGCGAATCGCACGCACTGATAGTCCACCGAGCATGATGTCGAGCGGTGGTCGCGGGACGCTCGTGATCAACACGATTCCATGGGCTGAGGTCTATATTGACGGCCGCGCCACGGGTCTCAACACGCCGGTTCGCGGACACCGCGTTAGTGCAGGTTCACACCGTATTGGTCTGAAGACACAGGACGGCGAAATGCATAATGTCACCGTCGAGGTTCCGGCCGGAGAGACCGTGCGGATCATGCGCCGGCTGAACTAGTCAGAATCACTCCAGGGCGAAAAAGCTCGTTGTTAGGCATCACGCGCGTGTGAGATAAGGACGGGTGCTTTGGGCGTCAAATCGAGTTGTGTTTGAAGGTCCTTCGGGCCGTTATGACATCGAGCCAGGTTGGGTGCGCGCAGAGGGCCGGACCATCGCGGCGTGTGGGCGAGGCCCCGCGCCGCCAGGCGCTCAGCATTTTGGTGACAAGCTACTCACCCCTGCCTTCGTCGACCCCCACACGCATCTTGCGTTGGTCGCGCTGCGTGGATTCGATCCCTCCGCATGTGAGGGGAATGTCGTCGAGGATCTTTTCTATCGCTTTGAATCCCAACTCTCCCCAAGCGACGTCGCCGCGTTTGCTCGGGTCGGTGCGTACGAAGCGCTCCTGAACGGCATCGGCATGGTGTGGGACCACTACTTTCATGCGGAGTCTCTTGCCGCGGCCATCGCAGACGTAGGACTCAGCGCAGTCATCGCGCCAACGGTTCAGGACCTCTCTGGGCCGGGCGTTGAAACGCTCGAGCAGGCTTATGAGGCGAGCGTTTCTCTTAATACGGATGCCTGGCGTGAACGGAACATTTATTCGTGCGTCGGTCCACACGCGACGGACACCGTCAGCGCGGAACACTGGGCGCGTGTCACACAGCTCGCGCGCACGGAGAACCTTCCGCTTCATGCGCATCTCGCCCAGTCTCCAGAAGAAGTCGCCCGCTGTCTAGATCGTCACGGCTGCACGCCACTTCGCTGGCTCGACTCATTGGGCGTACTTCAGCCTGATGTGCGGTCTGTGTTCGCCCACGCGATCTTTGTGACCCGCAATGAGCTCGCGCTCCTCGGAGAGTCGCAGACCCTGGTCGCCTGTCCTCACGCGCAGCTTCTCTTCGGCCTGCCCGCTCGCTTTGATGTGTGGAGCGAAGAGAAGGTGCGTTGGACGTTGGCCACGGACGCGTCGGCGTCAAATGACTCGGTTAACCTGTTGAAGGAGCTGCGCTTTGCGGCTGGATGGCGCACCGCTGGTGCCTCTTGGTCCGCGGAATACGAGAGCTTCTTGGACGAGAAAAGCAGCGCTGCAGCCGTGTGGAAGCACAGGCAAGAACAGGCCAAGCAGGTCCCCGTAGATGGACTTTTGGACAAGGTGTGGGGCATGGCGGGGAGCCTTCACCCACAGTTTCGAGCGGGAGTCATCGAGCCTGGCGGTCTCGCCAACCTCCTCGTTTGGGACACCGACCACCCTGGGCTCTGGCCGGCGGACAACCCACTGCATGCCTTGGTGTATGGCGATGCTGCCGGTGCGATCCACGCGATGGCGGTGGGAGGTCAGACGGTGGGCGTCGTCGGCGACTTTGCGCGTTCGCTGACCCAGTCGGAGGGCTATCGCGAGGCACAAAAAGAAGCGAGAGCACGCCTGCGCGCCCTCGCTTTTTAGCCTCCAGCGAACTCAGAGAACCAGAGCGGCGAGCCGAGCGAAGGGTGAGCGCATTGGGAAGTGGAAGGGCGTCAGTGCTGAGTGCTGTCGCAAGAAGCGACGCCGGGTTCGAATCCAGTCGGTGGGCCTCGTTCGCTGTCCGCGTGGCACCACGAGGGAACCCACGAAATCGCCTTCTTCGTAGACGCGGTCGATGCTCCGACGAACGTCCGCCATGTCTTCGGCGCTGATCACTCCGTTGCTGGTTGCTCGGTAGAACTGAACCGTGACACGTACCGGGAAGCGTTCGTCGCGCACGAGGCGCATGTGGCCCATCTCCCGAAAGACGCCCATGTCTTCGCCATGACCGATGACGGCGCGTTCAACGTCGGAGGTTCCGGCTGAGCCCGTGGCTTCTGATCGCCGGCTCGGCGTTGGCATCTGCATACCTCCGAGGGCCATGTCCATCATAGGCATCTGTGGACGCGGGTTTCGCTGCCTCAGTGGCACCTGAATCAGCATCATCATATCCGCACCCTCGTCGAGGGCGCCCACGTCTTGGGCCGACGTCTCCCCACTTTCCACACGTGCCTCGACGGCACTTCGGCGTTCGGCGGTAAATGTCGTTCGCTGACCTGCGTGGTTGAAGAAGAGCTGTTGGCCCCAGCCCTGAAGAGACTGGTCTCCCGAGCGGTTGTCGACGATGGTCGCGCTCGTCCCTTGGCGGGTCACGAGGAGAGTCATGACCGCCGGCGACTCTGGGTAGCTCTGGTAGTTGTAAATGACCGGGTTGAACTCGGCCTGACCCACAGCCTGAATCGGTACGAACACATGCTGTGCGCTGACCAGGTAGTGGGTGTCGCGCGGTGCACTAAAATCATCTTCGCCACGAAGACTGTTCGGGTTGCTGAGGTACGCGCGTAAGTGGCTCAACGCTTCGCGGAGCGGCACGTTGCGAAGTCGCTCGCCTTCGCGCTGGTTGCCAACGCGTACCCACACATATGATCAGCGCGGACGTCTGCCGTGTGGTCGCTGAAGTTCGGATGACGAATGACCGGCAAGAGGTGAGTGCGCACACCACCTCCTGCGGTCGGTTCACGAACTTGAAGCGTGATGTCGCTGATGTTCGGACCCACGGACGAGCCCGCGTTTCGCCCGGTGTCCTCCCACATCACATTCACAACATTCAATCCATGTTGAGCGGCCAGCCGCTGGGCGCCTTGGTTGGACGGCAGTGCGGTCACCTGTCGAATGGTCTCGCTAAACGTGGGCGGTCGAACACCCCATGTTTGACCTTCGGCCTGGGTGCTGAGGGAGAGGGCGCTTAGCAGCGCAAGAAAGAGAGAGGTTCTTGCCATCATAGAGTGAAAGACGGCTGACAACGATGAAGGTTCTTCACCGTTCGAAAATCGCGTCTACTCGATTTCGGCGGCTTCGCTTGCTGCCGCGGGAAGCAGCTTCCCGAGCCGCCAGGCGCGGAGAAATGCCTCGCGCTCTGCTTCCTTGAGACGGTCGACGGCCTGTCCTACCAGATGATACGTCGCCGTGAGGCTCACGGCCGTCGCCAACGTCGCCGTTGCCATCGTCCAGAGCGGATCGAAGTTGGCCATCACCGGTTCCGTCACGAGCACTCCCGCTTCGATTCGATACGGCATCGGCGTGAGTCCAAGCAGGGCGAGAATGTAGGGCAAGCTCAGAGCGAGAGCGCTGGCGAGGACGAGAATCCAGCGTTGGCCCCGGGTTGCACGCGTGGCGAGGATGAGTGACGCACCGTTCCCGACAACGATGCCGGTCGCCATGCTGAAGGGGCCAGCGAGTGTCGAGATCGAAGCGAGCACCGCAAACCCAAACCCAGACGCGACCGCGAGCGTCGAGTTGCTCGGGCGCCAGCGCACGAGAGCGCCGGTCAACGCCGTAAGCACAAGCATGGCTAGGAGAACAGCGAAGAGCGCCGTCGAGCGAATTCCCGCGAGGTAGATAAACGCGATGCACGGAAGATATGCGGCGTACGCCCAATAGGTCTTGCCGACGGATCGTACCAAGTTGTCTGTTGCGCGCGCATTCAGGGCGGCCTCTGCCTCGGGTGTCGACTCATTGGGTGCCGCGAGAAGGCGCAGCAGACCCGCCATCGCGGCATGATCATCAGGGTCGATAGCGAGGGCCGCTGAGAGTTCACGCAGGGCTGCGGGCGGGTCCGCTTTCTCAAGCTGGCTCGCCCGTGCAGTGTGGAGCTGGGCGAGACGAGCTCGCTCTGAGGCGCTGCGTTCTCCGTCGAGCCAACCCAGGATTCGGGCGTGGAGTTCGCGAACGCTCGGCATGCGCTCTTTTGGGTCGAAGGCCGTCGCATCCCGACAGAGCGCATCGAGCTCGCTGGGAATCTCCAGCAGAGGAGAGCGCTCCGCGGGTGAATCGCGAAGATCCTGGATTGTTGCGCGGATCTTGTCGTCGGGGTCTCCGCTGAAGAGAGATTGGAGCGTGAGGAGCTCAAACAAAACGACGCCGAGGGAGTACACGTCGGCACGTTCGTCGATGTCGAGAGAGCCAATGGCTTGCTCCGGCGCCATGTAGCCAGGTGTTCCCATTTGCTCGCCCGTACGCGTTTGCTGTGAGACGACAGGCTGTCCCATCAGCTTGGCGATACCCCAGTCGAGCAAATAGACTTCGCCAAACTCGCCCACCATAATATTCGCGGGTTTAACATCACGATGCACGACGCCCCGGTGATGGGCGAAGAGGAGGGTTTGGCAGACACTCTCGAGGATCTCGATTCGGCGCCGAAGCGGAAAACGAGCTTGGGCAACGGGGTCTCCCGCTGCGACTTCGTTCAGGATGGTGTGTAGCGTTTTCCCTTGAAGACGCTTCATTGCAAAGAACGGCGCGCCGTCCGGGGCGTCGCCAACATCGTAGATTGGGACGACCCCTGGGTGCTCCAGTCCACCCTGTACCTCCGCCTCGCGGAGAAACCGGATGCGAAGATCCTCGCGAACCGCGTACTCGCTTCGCAGTCTTTTGACCGCGACGTCCCGGTTCATCGAGCGGTCTTGTGCCAGGAGTACGTGCCCCATTCCTCCCTCGTCGAGGAGCATTGAGTTGCCGTAGCGTTCGGGCAGGGAGAGGTTGGAGGCGTCAGCCGACGGAGTCGAATCCGTCAAAATCGTCCGGTCCGGAACAGACGAGAATCGCCCGATTGTTTTCTCGTCGTCACCACCCATCCCGCGATCCTCGCCCAGACCGCCCTAAGCGGGCAAAAAGTCCGCGATTTGACGAGCTGAGCCTAGCCAAAGTAGGGATGGCGACGGCGAGCGCGTCCGATCGCAATCTGGTCGGCGATGGAGGTTTTGACCTCATCAATGTAGCTGAGCACAACCTCGTCGGGCTCGTTTCCAGTGCCCTCGAAGCGAAGGGGAGCGCCGACGTTCAGCATGCACTTTGCTGGCATTGGAAGCGGGAGCAGTGTGGGCGAAAGAGGAAGGTAGGGCAGCCCAAGACGCCGGGCGATTGGCTCCATGCGTGAAAAGCTCATGGCCATCTCCTCGCCGCCGACAAAGCCAAATGGGACAATTGGGGTCCCTGTTCGAAGAGCCAAGCGCATGAACCCGCTGCCGAACTGCAGGAGTTTGTAGCGGTCCCAGACCACGCGTCCACTGCCTCGCTGGCCTTCCGGAAAAACGAGCACGGCCGCATCGTCCCGCGTCAGGAGCCGCTCGCAGTGCTGTGGGAGTCCGATCTGCTGACCGACACGAGACATCCCGACACCCACGAAGGGAATGCCAGCGAAGAAACGCTCGATCATGGCGTGAACGTAGCGTGGAGGATGCCCGTCGAGGGCCAGCGCCGCTGCGACGATGAGGCCATCGATGGGTAGTTGACCGCTGTGGTTGCCGATTAGAAGACAACGCCCTTCGGGGACGTTTTCGAGACCTTCCGTTTCGACACGAAAGTAGTGGCGGTAGAAAAAGCGCGCGACGCCAAGCGCACGAGTAGAGGCGAGCTTTGAGCCCCCCCAACCGTCATAGCCGTGAGCGCCAGCGTGAATGTCCATCGCCTCGACGCGTTCACGAATTTCCTCGTCCACAAAGCGATCCATTGCAGCGCCGACAGCTCCGCCGAGACGCTGAAACCATGGATGCTCTTGTGGGTGGCGCACTACTTCACCGGCTCAGTGTTTCTAAGACAGAGCACTACAAACTTCCGTCGTCGATGACGCGGGCCATATCGTCCTCGAGCGTCGCGCGCACGTGTGAGATCAAAGGGCCTCGGAGACTACGCTTCGTACTGGCGTAGGCGTTCGCTGGAAGGCGAGCGAGCGCCTTCGCTCTGGTGATGCTCGTCGCGAGTAGATCATCGGGCGCAGTGACCTCATCGAGGAACCCAGCCACGAGCGCTTCCGCCGGCGAGAAAGTGCGGGCAAGGAGCGTCGCGCCGCACAACGACGTGCGCGCAAGTCGTTCTCGGGCAAGCTCACTGATAAAAACAGGCATCGGGAGACCAATTTTTACTTCGTTGAAGCCAATTGAGAAGTCGCCTTCGGTGCCGACACGATGGTCTGAGCAGAGAAGCAAGGCCGCGCCGCCCGCGATCGCGTGTCCGGTGCAAGCAGCCACGACAGGCTGAGGGTGAGCGTAGAGACCCATGAAGAAGTCACAGCCCGTCTTTACGAGTGCCGTCGCGGCGTCTGCGCCGCTTCCCATGATCTTGAGATCAAACCCAGCGCTGAAGCGACCGGGGCGACCGACAAGCACGACGGCGCTGGCCTCTTCTCGGGCGCGAGCAAGTGCGCTCGTCAGGGCCGTCAACGTACCGGGGGTGAGCGCGTTCGCTTTCCCGTCGTCCAGATGAATGACAGCGACCTCGTCCTGGAGCTCAAATCGAATAGACTCGTTCATGAACTGGCCTTAGCCCGATTCGTGCTTCTCGGGAATCCGAAACTCTCGACAAGCGTTTGCTCAACGGGCTGGGAGTTCGACCGTGTAGACGAGGATACCGTGGTCTCCGTTGGGGATCGGACCTCGGCCGCCCATTCGGTTGGCGACACAGGCGGCCACTGCGTTATCTCCATGCTCTTCGTTCGGATCTGGTTGGGCGATTGAGATCTGCCCGCCGTCGTTGACCATCAACATCACCCGGACCGTGTGCGCTTCGTTGCGCGCACACCGCAGCACATGCGGCCCAACGCTGTCGCCGAACACGATGGCCGGCCCCCGGGAGGTCGAGAGCGCGCTGACCAGCTCAACACGGACTTCGTCGCTGGCGGGCGGCGGTAGCGGTGCTGGCGGTGCAAGTGGCGCCTGCACCGAACCCTGTTGTGAGTCGCTTGGTGCGACCGGCTCCGCCTCAACCTGAAACTGAACCTCGACCGGAGGATCGGGTTTGTCCGGGAGTGTCTCCGGCTCGACGTTGGCCGGTGGGGTTGGCGCTGAGGTGGGTGTCGGCGCCTGCACAGGAAACGATGACGGCGACGCCGGCGTGGTCTGGACGGACACATCATCGTCGCTGTTTTGAGCGGCGAGGAAAACGAAGCCCAAAACGATGAGCAGCGTGCAGACTGCACCGACAACGAAAAGCGGAGCGCTTCTGGAAGGGCTTTGGCCATCGGGACTCGCTGGCGGGTGAGCCGAGGGCGTCGCGACATACTCGGTCGGAGTGCGCGATGCGTCCGCCAGACCTGTCGCCCCGAGAGGATCAGTCGCCGCCACGGGCTCCGTTCTCTCAGGCAGTTTCGGCGTCGGTGCCGCGCCGATTCCCCATGCGGGCGTCATCGAAATCGGCGCCCCCATCGTAGCGGATGCGTCTTCTTGGGTCGTACCCAACCCCGGGCCAGTGAAAGGCAAGAGCGCTTCGCGGAAGGAGCGTGCGTCGGGCCAACGCTCGTCTGGGTTTGATGCCAGTGCGTAGTCGACGACCCGTGCAAGTTCTGGAACGAGATCCGGAACAGCTTCGCGAATCAGCGGCGCAGGCATCGTCGCGACACGGACCACAAGCTGCTCGTAGCTGTTCGCCTCATGTGGCGTCGTCCCTGCGAACAGCTCATAGAGAATCGCACCCACAGCGTAGAGATCCGCGCGCAAATCGACGTTTGCCACACCCCGAAATGTCTCCGGCGCCATATAGTGCGGCGTCCCCATGACCATGCCGGTGCGTGTCAGGCTTCGGATGCCTTCCCCACGCATTTGTGAGATGCCGAAGTCCAGAATCTTTATGCTGTCTGAATCTTCGAGCAGGAATATGTTCGCTGGCTTCAGGTCTCGATGAACGATGCCTGCTCGATGGGCGGCTTCCAATGCGTCGAGGAGGTTGACGACCAAACGAATGGCACGTTCTCGCGTGAGACTTCCATGCTTCTTGAGGTGCTCTTCGAGGTCTTCGCCATGAAGCATCTCCATAGCGATGAACGCGTGACCATCCTTCGTGACCCCACAGTCGAAGATTTGGACGATGGCGTGATGCCCAACGGCAGCCGCAGCTTGTGCCTCCCGGAGAAAGCGGTCTCGCGTGTCGTTGTCCTGGTCCGAGCCCGGGTGAAGTAGCTTCAGAGCGACGTCACGCTCCATCACGGTGTGCTTCGCGCGGTATACGGCGCCAAACCCACCTTCACCGAGGAGAGCCTCGATGCGGTAACGGTCGATGATCTCGCCGATTCGCTCTTCTGCCCTTGCGCTCATCCTGCGGGAGAGGATACGCGCTTCATGCAGATGGCGCACCGCTACGTAGACATTGGGGTCAACCTCGACCATCGCCGCTTTGAGGCAGACCGAGATCAAGTCGTGGATCGGGCTCGCGAGGCAGGCGTCTCCGACCTTATTATCACTGGAACATCCCACGAGAGCTCAAAACGAGCTGTGGCACTGGCGAGTCGATACGGGCAGTTTTGCACAGCAGGGGTTCATCCTCACGACGCGGCGAGCTTTGACGGGAACGGCGGCGCACCTGCTCTTGCTGCGCTCATCAACGCTCCTCAGGTCGTGGCTGTGGGGGAATGCGGCCTCGACTTTGACCGGGACTACTCACCGCGGGACGTTCAAGAATTGGTCTTTGAGGCGCAGCTTCGTCTGGCACAGGCCCACGAGATGCCAGTTTTCCTCCACGAGCGGAAGGCGCACGCGCGTTTCTGCGCCATCCTCGACCGAACCGGTCCGGTCCGAGGTGTGGTGCATTGCTTCACGGGAGAGCGGGGTGAGTTGCTTGAATATCTTGAGCGTGGCCTTTTTATCGGAGTCACTGGCTGGATCTGTGATGATCGACGAGGTCAGCCGCTTCTCGAAATCGTGGGCGAGATTCCCGCGGGTCGATTGCTTAT
>JBLHKB010000030.1:0-26370 GCA_047619315.1 Polyangiales bacterium | reverse complement strand
GTCGGGCAGACGTCCGAGGGCGCTCCGGAGGATGGTCTCGGCACCCGTTGATTGGCCCGCCACGAGTCGCTCGTTTGCTTGGTGCACCTCACGCAGATAGGTGGCGCGCGTCGCGTCCGGCGGATCCGCCGACGCGAGCCCGGGCAGAACGAGGGAAAGTGCGAGGGCGCAAAGGAGACTCAGCCGGCTCATCTGCTGAACCTAGCATGAACGGCCCGCCAAAAAGAGCTCTTCCAAGGGCAAAGTCGCGGCGTGACGCATTGCTGGACGACGAGCTCAAACCCCGCCTAAAGAACGTCCGAGCTACCGTGATGGAACAGCCCTTTCCGTGGACGAGGTCGAGGTCGAGGTCGAGGTCGAGACGACTTAGTCTGAGAATGGCCGAGTAGACAAGCCGGCCAGGCTCGTTATTCTCCTAGAGTGGGCGGACCGCCATCCGAGCTGAACATCGTTCTTCGCCAAGGAAACAACGTCGTGGCGACGTGCCAAAACCTGGTCCTCGCCGTGTGGGGTAAGGCATCAACGCCGGGCCCAATGCGGGCGATTCACCAATCGCATCTCGCTCTTCTTGATCTCTATCCTTGCGTGGGTCACCCCGCCGTCATCAACAACACGCAGCTTCCGACGGCGGAAGCGCGTGAAGTGGCCACCACCTACAACCGTCAATCGCGTATGACCTCGATCGCAGTGGTCGTGGACGGACAAGGGTTCTGGTCGAGCGCGGCGCGTGGCTTTTTGACCGCGGTTCTCTTCGCCCAACGAGGCCAAAGCCAAGCGAAGACGCAGGTCTTCAAAGACGTCGGTGATGCGCTGCGATGGCATGACGAGTGGCTGGGTGCGGACGCCCCTGACACCGAGGTCATCGGAAGGTCGGTCCAGTTCCTCCGCGACCTGGGCGAAGAACCTGCATGAGCATGTCTCGCCGCTCGACGGATACAGCCTATTGCCCGAGTTTCCCGGTGCGCCGACACAGTGGTCACAGTTTCATCAGATCCGTCGTACGATATGATAAAGTAAAATCGAAGTGACCGATGATGTAGCCCTGGCCGAACGGACCAAAACGCTGACCGCTGAGCTCGAACGAGCCAAAGCGGAGATCCGAACCCTGCGAGCCGCCATCGAGACGGGTAAGCGCGCCGAAGACGCGTTGCGCGAAAGCGAGAACCGTTTTCGTGTACTGGCGAACGGCGCGCCCGTGGTGCTTTTCGTGAACGACACGAGTGGTGGGGTTCAGTTCGTAAACCGGAGCTACTGCGAGTACTTCGGGATTACGCCCGAGCAGGTTGAGGGTGGCAAGTGGAAGCCGCTGGTCCACCCGGATGATACAGACCAATATTTGGAGAGCTTCCTGGGAGCCGTCCAAGAGCAGGCACCATTCCGGGGTGAGCTCCGCGTGCGCCGCGGAGATGGTGCATGGCGTTCGGCGGAAACCATCGCTGAGCCGCGACGTTCCTCCAGTGGAGAGTACCTGGGTCACGTCGGGATCATCACCGATCTCACGGAACAGAAGGAAGCGGAACGAGAGCGAGTTCGCTTGCAAGACGCACTGTTCAACTCCCAGAAGTTGGAGTCCGTCGGTCGCTTGGCCGGAGGCGTGGCGCACGATTTCAACAACATGTTGGCTATCATCCTGGGGAACCTGGACCTGGCGCTTCTAGACCGCGACGCAGATCCAAGGGGATACCTGGTCAATGCGCACGATGCGGCCCAACGTTCCGCCCGATTGACAGGCCAGCTGCTGGCCTTTGCCCGCCGTCAACCGATCGTCCCGCGGCCATTGGACATCAACATGGCGATGACCGTGTTGGTCCCCATTTTGACTCGTTTGATCGGCGAGAACATTCAACTCGTCTGGCAACCGAACCCGACTCTGTGGAATGCGACCATCGATTCGACGCAGTTTGACCAGATGCTCACGAACTTGTGCATCAACGCGAGGGACGCGATATCCACGGTTGGCCAGGTCCATCTATTCGCGAGCAACACCCGCGTCACGGAAGCCTACCGCACGTCGCACGGACGAGCGGTGCCCGGGGAATATGTGCGAGTCGTGGTGCGCGACGACGGGTCTGGAATGAACGAAGAGGAGATGCGCCACCTCTTCGAACCTTTTTTCAGCACAAAACGCGTGGGGGATGGCTCCGGTTTGGCCCTCGCCACCGTCTACGGCGCGGTCCAACAGAACAACGGGTTTCTCGAAGTCACGAGCGCTCCCGGCGCTGGGACCACATTTGAGATCTTTCTGCCGCGCCTCGTGAACGCGAAGGTGAGTGACCTCAGCAAAGCGTCGCAAGGCACCGTCGTCTCATCCGAGGACCCGGGTCAGACCATTCTTGTGGTCGAAGACGAACCGGTCCTTTCCAGAACGGTGACGAGAATGCTTGAGGCGAGCGGCTTCCAGGTGTTGGCTGCCACCTCGCCGCGCGAAGCGATTCGCGTCGCTGCCGTCCAGGGAGGCGCCATCGACCTGCTCCTCACGGACGTCATCATGCCTGAGATGAACGGGCTAGACCTCGCCGACAAACTTCGGTCGATGGTGCCTGGACTCAACGTGCTGTACATGTCCGGCTACACCGCAGACATCATCACGGAACACACGGCTAGAGACCCCAATATGGTTCTGATCGACAAACCATTCAGCATGGAAAAGCTGACTTCGACGGTGCGCGGCGTGCTGCAAGGGGCCGAAGAAAACACGGAGTAAGCGAGAGGCCATGGCCGCGTTTCCGAACGCCCGGGCGGCTCTATCGCGTCGTCGTACGCCTGCCCTAGGAAGGAAGCACTCGCTGCACGGCCTCAATCAGCTGGCTGACCCCAAAGGGCTTGCTGATGAACACCGTGAGACCGTCTTCCGGCGTAGACGAGAGAGACGAATAGCCACTGGTTCGTACAATCGGCATGTCCGGAAAGCGCGCGCGGATTTCCATGAACGTGCGATCGCCGCTCATGCCGGGCATGGTCTGGTCGAGTACGACGACGCGGACCTTTGGACTGATGAGCCTGAGGGCCTCTTCGCCCGAACCGGCTTCGAGGACGTTGTACCCGAGCGGCACAAGGATCTTGCCCATGATGGACCGAATGGTGACCTCGTCATCGACGATAAGAATTGGCCCTTCGCCAGCCATCGTCGTGTCGAAAGCAGCCACGTTTACGCGACGCGCCAACTTCTCCACGCTGAGAGGCAGCTCGATCTCCATCACGGTGCCCTGACCGAGTTCGCTTGCCACCCGGACACAGCCACCATGCCGTTCCAAGATGCCGAGTGCCGCCGCGAGCCCAAGGCCTCGTCCCTTGGCCTTGGTGGAAAAGAAGGGGTCGAAGATTTGGTTCAGCACCTCGGGCGACATGCCGGCTCCGCCGTCGCTCACTCGCACGAAGGCCACGCGCTCGTCGACTGGTGGGGTACCGAAGAGCGGCGAGCCCTCCAAGGGAGAGTCGCCGCGATCCTGGACGCCGGCCTCGACCTTGATCGTACCGCCTTGGGCGCGCGTCGCGTCCGCCGCGTTCGTGATCAGATTCATGACCACTTGGCGCAGTTGAACTTCGTCGGCCAACACCGGAATCACATCACTCGGTGTTGTCACTCGCAACTCGAGCTCTCTCGCGACCCCAGACGCGAGGAGAGCTTTCATCTCGGAGGTGAGCTCGGCCACGTCAATCGTCACTCGTTTGGATTCACCCTCCCCAGCATAAGCGAGCATGGACGCGCTGAGTTCGCCGGCACGCTGCGCTGCGACCTGAATATCGGCGAGGGCCTCCATGACCAGACTGCCGTGGTCGCCGGCCCGTTCGGCGAGGATCGCTGAACCCATAATCCCCGTGAGGATATTGTTCAGATCGTGGGCGATACCTCCAGCCATTTGTCCGAGCGTCTCGCGCTTTTGGGCCCGCTGCATGCGCTCGTTGAGGCGCCGTGATTCCGAGGTGTCGCGCAGGATGGCCTGCAAGAGCCCCGCATCTTCGCCGCTAGAGATACGGACGAACGTGCCTTCCAGCCATATCGAATCGCCGGACGAGACCGCGAGTGGAATGCTCAGCGTGAAGCGCTCTGCCGTCGACAAGAGTCGCTTGCTCGCGGACTCTCGATGCGACGGAAGCACCAGCTCGGTAAACGGCTGAGCGCTTAGTGCTACGGGGGTGCGTCCGAGGAGGTCCTGGAAGCACTGGTTGCTGTATTGGACTGTGAGGTCCGTCCGTAAACGAACGATGGAGTCGCTCGCGGCCTCGACGAGCGAACGATAACGCTGTTCGACCTCGATCGATTGTTGCCGATCCGTCTCTTCGAGAACCGTCGAGTAGAGCAGCGCGGGCTGGCCTTCCCAGACGACCTTCGCGATTCGCGATTGAACATGCAGAGTGCCACCCCAGCGATCGATGAAGCGATTGTGAAAGAGCTCGCTCGTGGTGGCGCTACTTGGCAAGAACTCGCCAAGGAACTCACCGATTCGTTGGATGTCCTCCGCCGGCATGAACGGGTTTTCGAAGCGCTGGAACTGATAGTCCTCCAGCGTGTAGCCCGTCTGCTCGACCAGCTTGTTGTTCACCCAGAGGGTCTCGGCCGTGGCCACATCGGTGACGAAGAGCATTGCATCGGTGATCCCCCCGAGGATCTCAAAGAGGTCGTTGGTCCCGGTGTTTCCCACGGTGTGACACTAACACTCGCAGGGCCCCGCAGATATGCTGGCGGCCTTGCGGATAGTCGTTCACCGCCTCTACCCATCGAGGACGGCGACGCACTTTGTGCAACTCACTAAAGTAAGTGATGTTCTGGAGGCAGGTCGACTGGGCGTTGTAGTGTCCTTGTTTAGAGACAGCCTTCAGCCTGAAAATGCACGACGCTCAGCGCGGACCGGTGATGGTTCCACCGGAGCGAAGGCGGTAGTAGTGGCCTAGAACACGGCGAACGTAGCGCTGGGTCTCGGCGTAAGGTGGCACGCCATGATGACGCTGGACCGCCCCTGGGCCGGCGTTGTACGCGGCGACGGTAAGGACAAGGTCACCACCGAAGCGGTTGGCGAGCAAACGAAGGAAGCGGGCACCGCCGAAGATATTCTGTCGCGGATCAAACGGATCACGGACGCCCATCGACGCTGCCGTTCGAGGCATGAGCTGCATGAGGCCCATCGCGCCCGCGCCGCTGACGACTCGGTGGTTGAAGTTGGACTCCGTCTTGACGACCGCGCGTAAGAAATGGAGCGGCAACTGGTACAGCGCAGCCGCTTCGGCGATGTAGCCGTCATAGCGTCGAAAGCGTGTTGCGTCGTTCGGTGCGTGGGGCGCAGTCGAGCGTGCACGGGCGGCGCGGGCAGCTGCGACGCTCCGCGGCCGAGCACGCGAGCCGCTCCGAGCATTGCTCCGAGACGAAGAAGCGCCGTCTACGATGCGGCGACACCGGCGGCCTGGCCGCGACACATTGGTGTAGTCCGTGGTGCCGTCCGGGTTTTGGCACGCATAGATATCTGCACTCGCTGAGCTCGCCTCCAGCCCGATAAAAAGCACGATGAGAGGGAGGAGGCGCGTGAACATAGTAGGAATGTAAGTGCAGCCCCTACACGACGCAAAAAAAACGCCCTGGAATACCCAATTCAGGTCTTTTCCTAGCGAAGCGACACCTCGACGGTGCTCCGCCCCTCGTCCTGCTGTTCAAAACAGTGCCAATAATTGATGGCGTAGCCGTGAACTTGGTCCTGAACGTGGTCTTTCACTTGGTGTGAACGCAGCTCGAGGCTCATTGATTCCGAGGCCAGCGGAGCGAAGCTCATGACATCGAAGGAGCGCGGCCGGAAAACCTCGACGACGCCTGCTACGATCTCGTTGAAGCGCGGCCGGAAATCGAGATTGGTCTCGAAGCTCACGTACGAGCCGAGCTCTTCCGGCGTTACGTGAATCGTGTAGTAGTCGTCGCCGCGGAGAGCGTTCATCGAGTAGCCAGCCGGCGTAAAGGCGTGCTCGTCGATGGCGAATCCGGGCAAGAGCGCGCCGAAGCCGTGCTCTTCGATGAGCGTGCCTTTTTGGGGCGGTGTCATTCCCACGAATCGTCGAGCGACTTCGTCCGGAAGTCCGTGCATGAGAATTTCGAGGGTGGTGTCTTTGTCGTGGACGACGTAGTCGGCGGTGGAATGAAAGAGATGCACGTGGTGATCGTGCTCATCGCCAAAACGAATCGCGCGCCCCGGGATGATCGCATTCAAAGCACGCGAATCGTCGTAGAACGTGGAGTGTTGACGGTCCGGAAAATGCTCGTTCTTTCGCTCGTAGGTCAGGAGCGCGATATTCTCTGCGCCGACGCGGGAGACAATATGCTCCACGGCTCGAACGAGGCGGGTGCGGCCACAGGTGATCATCGTCAAGAACGCGTCGTGGACAAAGAGCGATGACTCGCTGAGAAGGTACGCATCACAGCTTTCGCTCCGCAGCGTGGAGAGCACTTGTGCATCCGCCGCCCGGACGACTTCATGCCAAAACTCGTCCCCGAGCGAGCGCAAAGAAACGCTGGCATCGCGAAGGGCCAGTTCGACCTTTTTCTCAGGTCCTTCGAAGAAGGTGGGCGTCGACATATGGAACCAAAGATGGTGCGACGAGAGCGTAAACGCCAGCCGAGTTCGACGGGTCGTACGAGTGTATGAATCGCGAATAACGCGGAGCCGGACGAATTCGACGGGTAAGCCCCTTCAATATTCGTGAATCACGCACTAGGCTCCATCAATGCGAGTCGACTGTGATTTCCTAGTCATCGGAAGCGGCGTAGCCGGCCTTACTTTTGCGCTTCAGGCCAGCGAGCACGGCGAGGTAACCATCGTCACCAAACGCTCTCGCACCGACTCGGCGACCAACTGGGCTCAAGGCGGTATCGCCGCCGTTCTCGACCCGGAAGACTCCTTTGAGGCCCACATCGAGGACACCCTTGGCACCGGCGGCGGGCTCTCCCATCGCGACATCGTCGAGATGGTGGTCCGTGATGGGCCCGAGCGCATCCGCGAGCTCATGAAGATCGGGGCGAAGTTCAGCGCCAACGAAGGTGGAGACGGCCTCGACCTCACGCGCGAGGGCGGACACAGCGCCAGGCGCGTGGTCCACGCCGGAGACATCACAGGCCGCGAGGTGCAACGCGCGCTCGTCGCCGCCGTAGCGGAAAACGAGCGCATCACGATTCTCGAAGACCACATGGCCGTCGACCTCATCGAGCAGTCGCGCTTCGGCGCGCCGCGCCGGCAAGTCGTCGGGGCTTACGTTCTCCAAGAGAAGACCGGTGATATTCACACGTTCTTGGCGCGAGCGACCATCCTCGCCGCCGGCGGCGCAGGCAAAGTTTATCTGTACACGTCAAACCCCGACGTCGCGACGGGCGATGGCGTCGCGATGTCGTATCGCGCGGGCGCTCAAATCGCCAACATGGAGTTCTTCCAATTTCACCCGACGAGCCTCTTTCACCCCGAGGCGAAGAGCTTCCTCATCAGCGAGGCATTGCGTGGCGAGGGCGGAATTCTTCGCCGAAGTGACGGAAGCGCCTTCATGGAAGAGCACCACCCCATGAAGGACCTAGCGCCCCGTGACGTCGTCGCCCGCGCCATCGACTACGAGATGAAACGCAGCGGCGCCGACTCCGTGTTCCTCGACATGACCCATGAAGATGGAGACTTTCTCAAGGAGCGTTTTCCGAACATCCATGAGCGCTGCATGCACTTCGGTTTCGACATGACGAAGGAACCCATCCCCGTAGTGCCGGCGGCCCACTATATGTGCGGTGGCGTCATCGTCGACGAAGACGGACGCACGAGCTTGCCGGGCCTGTGGGCCATCGGCGAGGTCACCTGCTCCGGACTACACGGCGCCAATCGCCTCGCGTCGAATTCCCTCCTGGAAGGTCTCGTCTACGGCCACCGCGTCGCCCTCGCGCTCGGTGAACGAAGCGAGCGGGTCACCGCCAGCGAGATCCCCGACTGGAACGTGGGGGACTCCGTCCCCGAAGACGAAGCCGTTATTGTTTCACAGAACTGGGAAGAGATTCGCCGCTTCATGTGGAACTACGTTGGCATCGTGCGCAGTGACAAGCGGCTGCGCCGCGCCGCACGCCGCATCGCGCTGCTCAAAGAAGAGATCGCCGAGTACTATTGGAAGTACCGCCTGAGCCGCGACATGCTTGAGCTTCGTAACATCGCCGACGTCGCCGAGCTCATCGTTCATTGCGCCATGTCCCGCCACGAAAGCCGCGGGCTTCACTACACCATCGATCATCCCGACGTGAGCGATGAGTTCGCCGACGACACGGTGGTAGAGCGTGGCGTGCCGCCGAGGGTTCGCGGCGGCGGCCGGCGGTCGTGAATCGGCCGGCTCAGCCCGCTAGCCGCTAGGACTGACGTGGGCCGTCGGGTGTTCCCGTCGGTGAACGTTTGGGGGCGTCGCAGCCGCATAGGGTCGGGCGCTCTGCATTCCCTTGGTCCCGGCAGCAAACGAAGGCCGCCAAAGCTCGTGTTGGACGCGCCCCGGCGTGGGTGAGCAACCCATCGAAAATACCAATGACTTGCTCCGGCTTTTCCGGCATGACTTGGATGGCCATCGGGCCCCATAGAGACCTGATGCGCTCAAACCGAACGGGATATGCATCGAACTTCAGTGGATAGGAATCGCTTTTCTCTTCGGGCTTCTTGCCAAGCGCCTTGGTCAGGCGCCACTCCTCGGCTTTCTGGCGGCGGGCTTTGCGTTGGAGCTCTTCGGCCTACGTCCTGACGAATCACTTCGCGAGCTTTCCCAGGTCGGGATCTTACTGCTCCTCTTCGCGATCGGTCTCAAGCTCGACGTGCGCTCGCTCGCCACCCGTCCGGTATTTGGCACCGCGCTTGTGCACATGGCGCTTAGCGTCGGCTTCTTCATGGCGGTTGTGCTGGGTTTGGCGACGGTGGGCCTCGGCCTCTTTGAGGACGTGGACTTGCAAGCCGCGGGTCTCATCGCTTTTGCGCTGAGCTTCTCCAGCACTGTCTTCGCGGTTAAGGTCCTCGAGGAGCGTGATGATATGGCGACGGTGTACGGCCGAATGGCCGTCGGCGTACTCATCGTGCAGGATATCGCCGCGGTGGTCTTCATCACGCTCTCCGGGGGTGAGTGGCCAAGCCCTTGGGCCTTCGCGCTCTTCGCGCTCATTCCCCTTCGGCCGCTCGTTGCCCGGGCGCTCGAGTGGTGCGGACACGGGGAGCTCCTCGTATTGGCCGGCCTCGCGGCGGCCCTCGGCGCAGCCGCTCTCTTCGACTACGTTGGCCTAAAAGCGGACCTCGGCGCGTTGGCCGCCGGCGTGATCTGCGGCGGGCACCGCAAGAGCAGTGAGCTCGCCAGCAGCCTCCTCGGCCTCAAGGATGTGTTTCTCGTCGGGTTCTTTCTAACCGTTGGGCTCACTGGGCTTCCGACGCCGGAGATGGTCGGAGTCGCGCTCGTGCTCGCGTTGCTCTTGCCGCTGAAAGCAGGCCTCTTCTTCTTCCTTCTCACCCGCTTCGGACTCCGTGCACGCTCAGGCGTTCTTGCTGGGGCCGGGCTCACAACCTACAGCGAGTTCGGTTTGATCGTCGCGGCCGTCGGCGTGAGCAAAGGCTGGTTACCCACACCATGGATGGTGACTTTGGCGATCGCTGCCGGCGTCAGCTTTATCCTGGGCGCCGCGCTCAACTCTCGGGCGTTCGGCTTCTACCGCGCGCGGCGTGCGTTGCTCTTGCGTCTCGAGCGGCCCGAGCGGCTGCCTGACGAGGAGCAGGTTGATGTGAGCTGGGCGAGCGCGCTGGTCTTTGGAATGGGTCGCATTGGCGCCCCGGCGTACGACGAGATCAAAAAGGTGCTCGGCACAAATGTCGCCGGCTTCGACGTGGACCGAACGCGTGTTGATGAGCATCAAGCGGAAGGCCGCCGAGTCTTCGTCGCGAGCGCGACGGACGCTGACTTTTGGGAGCGACTGCACATAGAGCGGGAACGGGTGCAGCTCGTGCTGCTCGCGATGTCGAGCAACGAGGAGAACCGGATCGCCATCGAGCAGCTGCGCGCGGAAGGCTACGAAGGAACGATCGCGGCGACGGCCCGATATGACGACGAAGTGGCGGGCCTGAACGATGTCGGCGCTGATGTGGTCTTTCGCAGCTTCGCAGATGCAGGCCCTGCATTCGCGAGGCAAGCGCTGGACTTCGGAGCGCTGGACTTCGGAGCGCTGTAGCTCAGTCCGCTCTCGCGTACCCACCGCTCCTCGACGAGGCGACGCAGGGTTGCGTTAGAAGAGTGTGATGTTCTGGGGCGTAGCGGATTCGTCACCATCGAAGTCGGCGCCCAGGACTCCATTGTCATTGGCCCCCCAACATCGCACCAAGGGTGCTGTCTCGAAGAATGCACACACATGCGCCGCCGCCAAGGCTAGAAGTACGATCGAATGAACTCTCCTAAGCAGAACGAGGCTAGCTCTTTTCGGTCGATCCGGAAAGTCGTCTCCTAGCTTAGAACTACGGGCGTCGACGCTGGCGCGGCCTTGCCCAGCGAACTAAGCTCGCCGCGATGGACCGACCTCGACGCGTCATGGGCGCCCTCAACGTGGGCACTGCGCTGCTCCTTCTAGGGTGCATTTGGAAGGCCCTCCCGGTGCGGTGGGCCCCCGTCGACGTGCTTGGAACGCTCCTCGCGCTGCTCTTCCTCGCCAGCGGCGTGATGCTCTGGCGCGGCCAAAAAGGCAGCCGAAAGCTCGGGCTTTGGAGTGCTGGGATCATCTTGTTGAGCGGCGCCATTCTCGGGACGGCGCTGATGGTCACAGCGGGCACCCTCGCGGGTCTCTATGGCCCCGTCGGTGGTGGCGGCGCGATCATCTTGGCTGCCGCGTGCTTTATGATGGTGCCCTACTTCATCGTCTTTCCAGCGTCGCAGCTTTACTTCTTGCTCGACGGCCCAGCGCGTCTCTCCCCCGCGGGGCACGATGCGGCGGCCACGCCCGACGAGTCCGAAGAGTGAAGCGTCAGCACCTCGTTCGCGGCGTAGTCGCCTGGCTCGCGCTCTCGTTTCTTGCTGGCTTCGCGAGCTGTGCACGCATGCGCATCGATCCCGTCGACGGGCCGAGCGACGAGCTCTCGGCGTGGGGTCTCGCCGCTCTGCAGGGCGGACAGGACGAGGCCCCAAGCACATGGAACGGCCCAGGACCCAACGTCGTCACCGCGTGGGAATCCGGCGTTCCCCTTCAGCGCTACGTCGGCGAGGGTGACTTCGTCGCGGATGTTCAGGCGGCCCTCGGCGAGTTCGAACGACGCCCCGGACAGCGCTTCACCATCGAGGTGGGTCTCGGCGACGCGCCCGTCGTCTTGGGCATCCCTTACCTCCGCGCACTTTCCCTCGTGCCGCTGAACGAAGGGCTCGTCGCGACCCTCGACGGAGAGCGGCGTGTCATCAGCCCCGAAGAGCTTCGTTCGTCCGGCGCCTATGACCGGGGCATCGTCACGCCCATCCCGGACCTCACCGTTGGTTCCGACGTTCTCGGACTCGTCGGGCGCCTCGCCCGCGATATGGGCCACGAGCAAGAAGAGCTCCTCAGCCGCGGCGAAGTTCGCCGCTATCGCTCCCTGACCATCGCCGAAGACGAATACCCCAAGAACGTCGACGTCACCGTTGAAACACTCCGCGCCGCCGCCATCGAGGGCGCCGAGTTCTTGCTCCGCCATCAAAACAGCGAGGGCATGTACTCGTATATCTACAACGGCCGCAGCGGACGCCCGATGATGGATGGCTACAACATCCCTCGTCACTCTGGAGCGACGTATTTCTTGGCTCAGGTTGACCGCGTCACGGGTCACCCAGAAGCCCGCGCCGGCGCCATGCGCGCGTTGCGTTTCTTGGAGCGGACGCGCCTGCAGCAGTGCGACGGGAACCTCTGCATCGTCGACTTTGGGCGTGCTGACGTGGGCTCCGCGGCCCTCACCATCGTCGCTGCATCCGAAGTTCTGCTCCAAGGCGAGGACCCTCTTGCGCGGCGACTCGTCGAAGGTCTCTCGGCGTTTCTTCGTGCTCAGCAGCGCGAGGACGGTGAACTCATGCACGAGTTCAACATTGAAACCGGCGAGCCCATCGACGTGCAGTATCTCTACTACAGCGGCGAGGCGGCCTTTGCTTTGCTGCGCGCCTATCGCGCCACCGGCGACGAACGAAACGTGGAGGCCGCGCAGCAGCTCATGACGCACCTCACGGGGGCCAGCTGGGACTTCCTCGGGAGCCGCTACTACTACGGCGAGGAACACTGGACGTGCATCGCAGCCGGCGAAGGGCGCGAGAGCGCGCCGAGCGACGAGGCCATCGACTTCTGTCGACGCTGGTGGGAGTGGAACGACATGCTTCAGTTTCGCGACGGAGACACGCCTTGGCCCGTGGGCGGTGCTTACGGCGTCGGACCCGTCGTCATGCCGCGCCTGACTCCGGTGGGCTCACGAACCGAAGCGTTCATCGGGACGTATCTCATGATGCGCGACCAGGGCATGGAGACCGCGGGCGTACGCGCCCTCGTGGAGCGCGGCCTCGGCCAGCTCCTCCGCTACCGCTGGGCGCCAGGTCCGACTCACCTCTTCGCCGATGCGGAAGCAGCCCAAGGCGGCGTCCCCGGAAGCCCCATCGACCTCACGGCGCGCAACGACTTTGTTCAGCACGCTGGAAGCTCCTGGGTGCGCTGGCTCGAAGTGCTCCAGGAAGAAGCCGCAGAATCCGGCGGCGCGCCTGAGTAGCGACCGCCGCTAGTTTTCAGGGCAGTTTTGAACGCGGCGAAATCCGCCGTCTGATTCAAAGCGCCAGATGCCCGAGGTATCCAAGAGCGCGGCGCTATCGCCTTCTCCTGCATCGACTTCTGCGGCATCGACATCGACACCATCGTGCACGTCCGGCGCGACTGGATGCCGAGGCCCAGGACGGTCCGTGGTTCGCTCTCCTTGGCCGTCGATTCTCACGCGATGATTTGTTCGCTGAGGGCCAACGCGAAGGCAGCCGGAGCGATGCAGGTCGATGTCGCCAGCGGCGGCGCTGTGGGTCTCCCAGGTTGTCTGAACCTCCGGTTCATGGGCAAGGCGCTCATGGCTGTAGCCGCCAAGCGGCAATACGCCGTGTTGAACGAGTCGCTCCCCTTCAACTCGAAACACGACGAGAGCCTCGTCGCCCATATGCGATCCCCCTGCCGCTTGGCGATGTCGCTTCAGCACAACCCAGCCCTGCCCGTTTTCGAGAGCCACATTCCCATCCCGAAAGGTGACATTGGCCAAACTCACTTCGTCCCATCGCCAGAAGCCGCTGCACGCCAGCCTACCCGCGAGACGAATACAGGCGCGTTGGGTAAAGCCCGCCGACAGCACTTTGATCTGCTCATTTACCTGAGCGACGCTGACGCCGTGCAGCGGCGTGAGATCGAAGGGTGGGTCCGCTCTCGAAACGTCCGCCGCTAGCGCCGCCACGCGTGGGTTGTCGTCGTTGCAGATGCCTCGGTGAATATCTCCGTCGGGCCATTCCGCGAGCCACCCATTGCCGCTCTCCCACTCGAAGCCGTCGGCTCGGATGCAAACAAAGTTAGATACGAAGCGAACGCTCGCTGCGAGCCGAGAGCCCGGCGTCAGGCCCCGGAAGCAGCGAATGATGAGCTCGCCACCTTCCTCGGCGCGCCGTTCGATACAAAGGGTTTGGTCGGATGGAGAGCCGAACAACGACACTTTGGGGCCCCTGCCATCGAAGCGTCGCACCGGAACGTCCGGGTGCTCTTCCAGTTCGGCGAGCGCTCGGTGGAGCCGCCAGATGCTCTGGATGTCGGTGCCGAGACGCGTGGAGAACTTCCAGTCATCGCTTTCCGAGCGCCAAGCTTGGACCTCCACCTCTTGCCGACCCAAGATCCGTCCTTCGATCTTCAAGGTGATCATGACAAGCGCAGGCGTGCCATTGGGGTACCGAAGACCTACGATGCGGGTCCCGCAGAGCCTCTCGCCGGCGGCGTGTTCCACAAGCCACGTTTCTTCCTCCTGCTCGTGGCCGTGTCGAAAGATCGTTGCGGGCTCAACCTCACCCAGGCGGAGCCCATGAAAGAGCCGTGTCAGCGCTGCGGCGAGCGCGGAAGCGTCGGACTCGGCCTGAGCAAAGTCGATCTGCCCTCGCCGATGCTGTCCCAATGGAATCCCGGAAATGTCGAGACCCACAGCGACATCGATCGCCTCACACCGCTCCAATTCCCCGAGCGAAGCAGCCGGACTCTCCTCCGCGGGTTCGCCGGCTGACGCGGCGGAGCCCTGAGAAGCCGGTGTCGCCCACAACTCGGAGCCGCAGGAGCACCCAGAGAGAAGAATGACCAGCGTTGATAGACTCTTGAGCCGCACAACGGCCTAAATAACATACAGAAGCCCACGCCCAATGGCGCGGCGTGTCACCGTGGCACAAGGGGCTCTCGCACTGCGATGACTGCGTGGGAATAGCCTTTGTAGCGAGTGTCGAGGCCATCGCGCGCGATTGACACCGCCCCCACAGCCCACTAAACGGCCTTCTCAGCCTTTGGCGGTGACACCACAGTCACCGCCTAGCATCGTGACCAGCGAAAGCGGCGCGACTTACCGAAAGCACAACATGGCCGGACATCTCTTCACCTCCGAATCCGTCACCGAGGGACATCCCGACAAAATTTGCGACAACGTCAGCGATGCTGTCCTCGACGCGTGCTTGAAGGCGGACCCGAAGTCCCGCGTGGCCTGCGAAACCATGGTGAAGACTGGCTACGCCATCGTCGCCGGTGAGATCACCACGAAGGCTGTCCTCGACATCCCAACGATCGTTCGCAAGACGATCCGCGAGATTGGCTACACCTCCAGCGACATGGGCTTCGACGCAGACACCTGCGCTGTGCTCTGCGCCGTCGAGCAGCAAAGCCCCGACATCGCCCAGGGCGTCAACAAGGGCCAAGGCATCGACAAGAACCAGGGCGCTGGCGACCAGGGACTCATGTTCGGCTACGCCGTCAACGAGACCAAGTCTCTGATGCCGCTGCCCATCGACCTGAGCCACAAGCTCGCGCGCCGCTTGGCCGCTGTTCGCAAAGACGGAACTCTTCCTTGGCTTCGCCCCGATGGCAAGACTCAGGTCACGATCCAATACGACGCCGACGGTAAGCCCGCTCACATCAGTGACGTCGTTGTCTCAACGCAGCACTCCGAAGACATCTCCCACCGCAAGCTCAAGGCCGCGATCATGGAAGAGGTCATCAAGGCCACGCTTCCTGAAGACCTGCTCAAGCGCAGCACGAAGTACCACGTGAACCCCACGGGCCGTTTCGTCATCGGCGGACCCTGCGGCGACGCCGGTCTCACGGGTCGTAAAATCATCGTCGACACCTACGGCGGCATGGGTCGTCATGGCGGCGGCGCGTTCAGCGGCAAAGACCCCTCGAAGGTCGACCGAAGCGCTGCGTACTTCACGCGCTACGTGGCCAAGAACATCGTCAAGGCCAAGCTCGCGCATCGCTGCGAAGTTCAGGTCGCCTACGCCATCGGCGTGGCCAAGCCCATGGGCGTCTACGTGACGACCTTCGGCACCGGCGTTGTGGATGACGAAAAGATCTCCCAGGTGGTGAGCGAGCTCTTCGACTTCCGACCCGCCGCCCTCATCCAGGAGCTCAACCTCCTTCGCCCGATCTACCGCCCCACAGCAGCGTATGGCCACTTCGGCCGCACGGAGCGCTCCTTCACCTGGGAACGAACGGACCGCGCCGCCGAGTTGGCGGAGGCGCTTTTGCCGAAAAAGACGTCCAAGAAGAACGGCGTAGCCAAAAAGAGCGCGAAGAAGGCCACAAAAACGACGAGTCGCCGCGCTCGTAAGTAGGGTCCCCCGAGGAGCACTGCTCTAGTGACTTAGCCCGCCTCAGAAATGAGCTGCGGGCTTTGTCGTGTGGGGCGCTCGCTTCTCGTTTTCGGGACTGCGGAGAAAAATCTATCTTCCATGGGAACTTCCGCCGCGCGACGGCGTCAGGAAGGCGATGGAGCTTGGAATCAACTTGGTACTCTTCGCGGGGCTCGGCCTCGTCTGGACGGCGCTCATGCCCCATGAGATCGAGGCGGACTTTTCTCGCTCCGACGCCAGGCGCCTTGGAGCTCTTGAGCGACAGCTCCACGAACACCCCAGCGACGTCCCCTTACTTCTTGAGCTCAGCACCGCATATCTGGTTGCAGAGCGGCCTGGCGCAGCCGTCGCCACGCTCCGCTCCGCCGAACCAACCGCCCTTGAGCATCCGGCCCTCGGCCGCACGCTGGCTCAAGGCTACGAGGCGCTGGGTCGCTTCGACGATGCGCTCGCCAGCGCCCGGCTGACGCTCGACCGCTGTGCCCGCGCGCTCGGTGCATCGGACGGACCGAGTGGAACCCCCGTACCGCGCTTTCGCTGCAGCGCGCGAGAATACGCGCGCCTCTCCGTTCATGAAGAGGCGCTGCGTCGCATCGTCGCGTGGGATGTCGTTCGCCTAGGCGATCGACGTATTGCGCAGGCCTACGACCTAGCGTTTCGGCGGGTACGCATCGCGAGCGCGAACTAGCGGAGCTCCCTCTTTGGAGCAAACACCCAGTGCCAGGCGGGGAAACTGAACCCGACGAAAACAACGAAGGTCGTGAGCACGCGCACCAACACATAGGGAACCGGGAGCAGCTTGACGAGCGCTACAAAAAGGAATGCGTTCAGCAGTAGTGTACCCGCCTCGACCAACGCGAAAGGAGCGAGTGTCGAACGCACGCTGCGTTTGTCGCCTCCTCGAAAGACGAGCTCCCGACACCCCACAAACTGCACGACGGCGCCTCCCAAAAGCGCGGGTACGTTTGCGGCCTCCGGGGAGAGCCCCAGCAGTTCGACAAGAACCAGGAGCAGTCCGAGGTCGACGAGGGTCGCCAATCCGCCGACACCAAAGGCGCCCGCAAGACGCTTGAAGAAGTCAGCGACGGGGGATGTGGTTTGGGTCATGCCTCATGCATCGCAAGCCCTGTGCCGACGCATCCGATGCAAAAAAGCCCAGCATCGGTCGCGATCGTCAATTCTGGCCGTGTAGCCGCTTTTACACCCTTCCGTGAACTACGCGCCCAGCTGCGAAGACTGAGTGGCACCCTTGCCCACACCAATGTCTCGCGCGCGGTGATTTACGAGGAGGGAACGCGGAGCAAGTCTTCGCAGAGCTGCATTGCATCGGTGGACGCCGCAAGCTTCTCTGCGTCGGACAGGGTTGCCATGTTCGAAGCCATGTAGCGATCAAGTCCCATCATGAGGCCTGTCGTCGCATGCGCCAGAATCTCCATAGACATGTCGACGCGCACCGCGTCGCACTCGCGCCCAACGGCCAGGAGCGTTCCGATCCAGCGAGATACCCGTGCGGTGATGTGCTGAACGCCAACACCACTCGAGTACAGACGGTGACCGATGGCGGCCAGATCTTTGTCTGCTTCGACGGCCATGGCCAGCTCCAGAGCGCGGCCTCGAAGAGCCGTCCAAAAATCATCTGGGCTGGTGGTGGGAAGCGGCCCAGCCTTCAGGGCCACCGCCTCGATGGCATCGAGGGCATCTTCGAGGACCGCCGTGTAGAGGTCCGCTTTATCGGCGAAATAGTAGTACATCGCCCCTTTGCTGATGCCCGTGGCGGCGATGATCCGGTTGTAGCTCGCGTCCGCGAAGCCTTCTGCGGCGAACTCCGTCCGTGCGGCCTCGAGGATCGAACGGCGGCGATCTTCAGGAAGCTTCGCAAATCGAGGAAGGGGCACGACCTGCTCAAGGTGGGCGCTAGCTCGGCCCTCCGCAAGACCGTAAACCCCAGTCATGGGAGAAACCTTGCGCCTTGGGCTCATCTAACGCGATGATGCCGACAGTGTGAGCGATCCAAACCGTGAGATATCGGACCTCTTTTCGGTCGCCCAGCTGGAAACGACGAGCATCCCGCCCGTGGCGGAAATCGTCCTCCCGCCGGATGAACAGCGAAAGCAGCGGGCTCGGCGTATCGCCGTTACCGTGGCCGTCGCCGTCCTGGCACTCCTTTCGGCGTGGGCGGTCCGCTTCTTTTGGCATGCGCACTCCGTCGAAGAGAGTGTGTTGGCTGCTGGTGCTTCGGGACGCCCCGCTGATATCGACACGGCACTGTCGACACTGGATGATGGGGAAGCGCCGGGACTGCGAGCGCGCCTCATCGCCATGGCGGCTCTCTCCGGCGCGCGTCCCGTCGAAGAAGCGCGTGCCGCCGTCGACGCCGTCGAAGCCGACGACTCGGACTCCGCCGCAGAACGTCTCAAAGCGATCATCTACCTCGCCTTGGCAGAAGGCAGAACCGCCGATGCCCTCGAGTCCGCCAGCGCCATTCTTTCAGCGGCGGGAACTTACGGACCAGAAACAGGGCACGCCAAGGGACTCGCCGCCACCGCCAATGGCAACGCGACGGAAGGTGCTCAACAAGCTGGCGCCGCCGCGACCGCGTTGCCGGTGCCGCGCTACGAGGCAGCCCTCGCTCTTGCTCAAGCGCAACTGGGCCAAGTCGACGAGGCCCTGACCCACTGTACAAGAGACAACGCAGACGAGCAGTCCGCAAAAGCTCGTATTCTCGCTCTGGCACATCGACCGGCCATCGAAGCCGCCACCGCCTGCCTCAGCCGTGACGACCTCACGCCTTCTGAGAGTGGTTGGTGCAGCTTGGCCAGGGCCATGGACGAAGCCCATCGCGGCCTCTCGTCCGCGGCACGAGAGAGCGTCGGCGCAGCCGTGACTTCACCGCCACCGGGAGACGCGCTTTTCCGGTGGCATGCGGCGGAGACCCTTCTGATCGCTGGCGATGTCACCGCCGCACGCGAAGTCATCGCAAACGTGGATGCCACGGCTCCCGTCGCCGACGTGGGTGTTCGAGCACGTGTCCAAGCTCGTCTCGCTCTCGTAGAAGGTGACGCCAACAGCGTCATCGAGGTGCTCTCGACGGTACCCGGCACGCCGGACGCTCACCTCCTGGTGGCCCGCGCCCAGATACTTCGCGATGACCTCGACGGCGCTCGTACATCGGCAGCGTCTGCGAGCGAAGGCGCGTTCATCGCCGAGGCCCAAGCGCTCATCGCGGGCATTGAGGTTGCGGCGGAGAACGCGGAAGCCGCCGCCGCTGCGGCACGCATCTCCCTCGAAGCCGCTCCGGCCCACGCTGCGTATATCCAAGACAATGTGGCCGCCCTTCTCCTTGCCGGCGCAGAGGACGAAGCCAGCGCCGCAGCGGAGGCCGCCCTCACCGCAACGCCCAATGACATACGCACACTGCTCCCCGTCGCGGACGTGCGGCTCAGCGCCGAAGACTGGCCGGCAGCCCTTACGGTCCTCAACGAGGCCGCCGAGATCGAGGCCGACAACATCGGTGTGCAGAGTCGACGCGGTGACGCCGCGCGTTTCTCTGACAACGCCGATATCGCCCGTGCCGCTTACGCCGCAACACTCGCGCAAGAAGAGGCCCACCCCGGCGCACTCGTCGGAATGCTCGCTGTTCTCGTCGAGGCCGGCGACGTCGAGGAGGCCGTCGCCACCTTGGCGCGCATCGACGCCGCGGACCTTCGCGAGACCCACGAGCTGGCCTTGCTTCGCGTGCGAACTTTGGTGGATTCCGGAACCGGCTACAGCGGCCTCTCCGCCGTGAATCGCGTCAAGCGTCGCCGCGATACGCGCGGGGACGCATCCTTGCGCATATCCATCGCCGAGCTTCTTTTACAGGCCGAACTCTATCAGCGGGCCGTCGGGATGTTCGATCAGTCGCGCGTTCTTGGTCACGACCGCGTGGAAGCGTTCCTCGGCCGCGCGCTGGCTTGGGCGATGGAAGGCCGCACCAATAAAGCGAACGAGGCGATGCGGTCGGCCCTCGACGCGGCGATCCCTGCAGACGCCGAAGAGGGCGCGCCCTCCCCTGCCGCCAACCACCCGCGACTTCTGGTCGTTCGCGGGCGTATCGAAGCGAATCTTGGCCGCTACCCCTCGGCGAAAACGTACGCGGAACGCGCTCTCGAAGCGTCGCCGCTCATGGCCGAAGCCCACATGCTCCTCGCTGACGTTGCCGGGCGGATGCGTCAAGATCCCGAAGAGCACCTCCGCGCGGCGGCGGCACTTCCTAGACCCGTGCCAAGAGCTTGGTGGCTTCTGGCCCGACGCGCTGGCGCCAATGAAGAAGGCTGCGCCCTCGCGCAGCGCTACCTCGACGCGGCCCCACGCAGCGAAAACGCGTCCGACGTGCGCGACTTCATCGATCGCTGCGACTGAGCGCGACATGGCATCGCAAGCAGCAAGAGGCGTCCCCACCCTCGGCGGGGGCCAATGGTGGACCGACCGGCGCTACGCCCATGGCTTTCGCGTTCAGCGTTTTGTCGGCGCACGACGAGGCCACCACCGAACCCTCGACCCCAATGATCGACGCATCGCCTCAGGCTCTCTCGAGCGCTGCCTGCAAGCTCTGCCGCCCGTCGACGGATCCGGCGAGTACGTGGTGCTTCTCCATGGACTGGGTCGCCGGCGCTCAAGCCTCGCTGGCATGGACGCGTTTCTCACGAAAGAAGGGCACGCGACCATCCGTCTCGACTACGCATCGACGCGGGAAGGCATCGACGCCCACGCCGCCTCCGTGCAAGAAGTGCTGACGCATCTTCCCCAAAGTCGCATCTCGTTTGTGACGCACAGCCTTGGCGGCATCATCGCGCGGCGCGTTCTGGCGGACGGCTGGCCTTCTCATCTCACGCCGCATCGCATGGTGATGCTCGCGCCACCCTCGACGAGCGCGCACTTGGCTAGGCGCCTCGATTCAGCACCCTTTCAACTTCTGATGGGGCCTTCCGGGCGCGAGCTCGCGCGCGGCGTCGAGGTGCCGCCGCCGCCGATTCCTTTCGCCATCGTCGCCGGCAGCCTGCGCGACGGGCGCGGCATCAACCCGCTGCTAAGCGGTGATGATGACGGCATCGTATGCGTGGAAGAAACCCGCCTGACAGGCTGCTCGGAGCACCGCGTCGTGGCTGCTTTGCACACGACGATCATGAATCATCCTGAGGCGCGCGAGCTTAGCGCGCGCTTTCTCGCCGGGGGATAGCTCACTCACTCAGCTCCGAGAGGAGCCACTCTCCCCAGATGACGAGGGGAACCGCGATGAGCAGGAGTGCAGGCGAGCACACCGCCGCCAACACGGGAGAGAGCCACATCGCTACGCGTAGTGGCACAAAGATATACGTACAGAGTAGACGGACAGAACGTTGCACCGCCTGGTGCCAACCGATGAACTCGAGCTTCTCGTCGACGACGATGAGCGCGGGCACAAGTTCGATGAACATCATCCACCCGAGCGAAGCGAAGAAAACGCGAGGTGCGATAATCTGTCCTTGTTCAGCTGCGAGGCATGCACCTGCGAAGCTAGCGGTCACAAGGGCGATGCGGGTGCCGGCAAGGATCAGCTCTTTGTCGGCAACGCGAGCCCAGGAACGGAGGCTTGAAAAGGTTCCGCCCGATGAACGAGAGTGACGTGGGCTGAGGTTGTCCATCGCCACAACGTGCGTATGCAGCGATGCTCCGACTAGTGGGATTGGATGGTGGTGCGTCCACGATCTTCTAGAGCGCCTGCCATTCGCGGGTGTGAATGCGCGCAGTGTAGCCAAACCATCCGTTCTCGAGCGTGGCGTGTTCGGGAGGACGTGCGCTCATGGGCGCGCCTTCGTCGACGCCGCCTTCGTAGGACACACGGATTTGGCCTTGAGCTTCTTCGCCGATGCGCTCGAACGTACGGCTCACGACGCGTCCATCCACGCGCTCTTCGTCGATGCGTTCACCATCCGCCGTGGCCTCGGCGACGCGGGGAAACCACGCACGATGGATGTCATGAAGAATGTACTGCGGCGGAAATGGAAACTCGATGGGGATGAAGCTCTCGTACTCCACCTCCGTGCCTCGCTGCACGAGCATAAAAGCGCGACCTCCATGGGGCCCAAGAGCGATCATCGTCAGCGTGTCGCCCTGCTTCTGAAGCACCGCACTGAACGTGTTCTCGCCTTCGGGGTGCACCATCGTCACCTCCTGCTGCATGGCAAAGTCGGGACCAAGCTCGCTCACCGGCGTCAGCACCGTGGGGTAGGCGTCTTCTCCCGGCGGGATGGGTGCGACTGCCTGACGTGACCCGCAGGCCACCAGAATCGCCGCCACGGCGATGGTTCGAACGAGCATAGACTCTTCGTAGCTGGGCCCCGCACGAAGTGCTAGAGCGCTGCATGGTTTTGGGGTCTACCGCGCGTGAGTTTGAGTTTCGTGAAGGCGTACACGAAGACGACAACACCGTCTGGCGGGAAGAAGTCGTCATCCCCGAAGACCTTCGCTACCTCGAGGGCCACTTTCCCGGCGCGCCCATTGTGCCCGGGGTAGCACAGGTCGTCGCCCTGGCTGAAGAGCGCGCTCGCCACGCCTGGCCCGAGCTCGGCGCCTGCACTGGCATTCGTCGCCTCAAATTCACCGCGGCGCTCAAGCCCAAAGAAGTGCTCCGCCTTCACCTGGAGCGAAAACCCGACAAGGTCGTGTTTCGACTTTGGCGCGGCGACGTCGACTGTTCGCGTGGTTCGCTGATCTTCAGCGAGTAGCTCCCGGCAGCTTTTCACGCGGACGTTTTCGTTTAGCGCCGCGTGACGCAAAGGTGATTCAAGCAGGCGACGGGCGGCGTCGGCGGCCGATTGACCACGACGCAGTTTACGTTCGCGCCAGCGAGGGCCGCAGCCGCTCGACCTTCGGCGGCCTTGTTGACGGCCACGGACCACCAGTCGCCACAGATCCCGTGGATGGCGACACACTCCACATCGCGATCACAGAAGCGAATTTCCGGTGAACTCGCATCGGCGACGACGCAGCGATTCATGATGCAGCGAGGCTCTGTGACCGCGTAGTCCGCGGGCGGGCAAAGGTCCGGCGTCGCCGGCTCTGCCGATTCTATACCGAGGAGTCGAGCGTGAGGCGCGCCACACCCGTCCAATGCGATGGTGCACTCTTCGGAGCTGTTGCAGGGACCGAGCATGACGACGGGCTGAACAGCCTCCTGCAACGGTAGCGGCTCCGGCGCTTCCACTTCTTGGACTTCTTCCTGAGTTGGCGATGCAGGATTAGGCGTGGGGGCACTTGGGCTTGAGGTGCCGCAGGCGGCGACGAGGACCAAAGAGGTGAACAGGCGTTGAAACATGCCGACGGAGCATAGCCGATTTCTGGGGCTCGACTTTATCGGACAGACGTAATCTCGTTCGTCGTTTTCGCCGAGGAGGAATGTTTTTCACAACTGTGGTCGCGCCGTGAGCGCGACCCTAGGGTTTGCCGCTGTGCCCTTGACGGCCACGCTGTGTTCTCCCATTCCATGTAAGTGGGCCCCCCATTGGACGACGGCAGCATAGACTCGGACCGGGCCAAGGTCTTTCTCGTGGTGAGCGTGCTGGCGACCTTCGCGCTCTACATGATTCCGTCCGGACGCTATGTGGCCTACCCACTGATGCTGCTCTCCACCCTCGCGCACGAGATGGGCCATGGCGTGGCGGCGCTTCTCACGGGCAACGACTTCGAGCAGTTCCAGATGTGGTCCGACGGATCGGGTCTCGCGCGCTGGAGAGGTGACCCAGGACGTTTCGCCCGAGCCTTCATCGCCGCCGGCGGACTCGTGGGCCCGGCGTTCGCGTCGGCGTTCTGCTTTGTCCTGGCGCGCCGTGCCAAACTCGCGAGGTTCACGATGGGACTGGTGGCCCTGGGCCTGATTCTGTCGATGGTGCTCGTGGTGCGAAATCTGTTTGGCCTGGTGTTCGTCGGCGCCCTCGCAGCTCTTTTCATCGCTCTCGCGGCCAAGGCCAAGCCCTGGGTCGCCCAGCTCTCCCTTCTGTTTTTGGGCAGCCAGCTCGCGCTCAGCGTCTTCTCTCGCTCGGACTACCTCTTCACCGACGTGGCCGAAATGAGCACCGGTCCCATGCCTTCCGACGTCGCCACCATGGCCGAGCAGCTCTTTCTTCCCTACTGGTTTTGGGGCGGCGTGTGCGGCCTAACCTCGTTGCTGATCATGGCCGCTGGCTTGTGGTCGTTCTTTCGAGACACCGCCGGGGCGCCGAAACGCGTTTAGACCGCTCCCTCAGTTCTTACTACCTTGCACATCTGCTTTGAGACTGAGGTCATGGTTCGCGGCGCCGGCCAGCGCTTCAGTAGAAGGCGACGGCAGCTTCTTCGTCTCCACCTCACGCCCCACGGACGTCGCCCACTCTTCAAAGCGCGCTTGAAAGTCCGCCTCGACACGGTTTCGCAACGTCCTCGAGTCGGTCTCGCCTGCCGTCTCAACGATGGGCATCATCTCAAAGAACCACCCTCCCGCCTCGTGTGTGTCGAGGGGAGTGCCTTTTTTGAGCGTCGGCGGATCGACTCCAATGAAGACCGGAAGGATCGGGACGCCGGTGCGGACTGCGACTTCGAAGGCGCCACGCTTGAAGCGGTGGAGCTTGTTCGTTAGCGAGCGGGTGCCTTCGGGGAAGATGATGAGCGGATGGCCGGCTTCCACGTGGTCCACCATTCGCATGAGCGCACCGGTGAAGGGTTCGTCGCCGGGCTCGGCGTTACTCACGTAATGAACGCTTCGCAGGATAGGTCCGAAGAAGACGTTATTGCGCCAGGCAGACTTTACGACGGACGTGCTCCCGGGCAGCCAGTGCAAGAGAAAGAGAACATCGATGAGCGAAGGATGATTGGCGACGAGTACGTAGGGGCGGCCTTCGAGTTCCGCCGGAAGATGAAGACGCTCGGTCCACGTGATGAGACCCCAGAGCCTCAGGCAAAAAAGAAAGGTGCCGTAGCCGCGGCCAACGAAACGCGTGCAGCGGCCCTTGAACCTTTGGAGGTTGCCGAGGGAAGCCACGAGGATCATCGGGAAGAGCACCACTCCGATCACCAGGCTGCCTACGAAGAAGATCGTAAAAGCGATGATGCCGAGGAAGATGCGAATCGGGTGCGGCATCAGCCTATTTAGGAATCGCGTCGCTCGAAAATGAGCGAGGTGTTGATGCCGCCGAAAGCAAAGTTGTTGTTCATGATCCGCCTCGGCGTGGCCACGCGCGTTTCGCGTACGTAGTCGAGTTCCCCACAGCGTGGGTCGACATCGACGAGGTTCCGGCCGGCGGCCAAAAATCCATCACGAAGCATCGCCAAACACCAGGCGGACTCGATGGCTCCGCAGGCGCCGAGCGTGTGCCCGACGTAACCCTTGAGTGACGCAAAGGGCATGTCCTTGGCGAACACGTTCGCCGTGGCCGTGCTCTCGGCGATGTCCCCGACTTCCGTACCGGTTCCGTGAGCGCAGACGTAATCAATATCCGTCGGCGAGAGTCCGGCTTGGCCAAGGCTGAGCTGCATCACCGCTTGCATGCCTTCGGCGCGGGGTGCCGTCAGGTGGGCGCCGTCGCAGTTGCTGGCGTAAGAAAGCACCTCCGCAAGGATGGTCGCGCCACGTGCTTCGGCGTGCTCAAGGCTTTCAAGCACCAGCGCGCCAGCGCCTTCGCCCACCACGAGTCCGTCACGCGCGAGGTCGAAGGGCCGCGGGCTCTCGTCGGGGCTGTCGTTGTACTTGTGGCTCGTGGCCATGAGCAGATCGAAGGTCACGGCGCTCGTGTAGTGCAGTTCTTCGGCGCCGCCGGCGATCATCACGTCCTGAAGGCCCGCTTGGATCAATTCGAAGGCGCGCCCGATTCCTTGGGAGCCGCTGGTGCACGCCGTACACGTGGACTCGATGCGTCCCTTCACGCCAAAGAACTGGCCGACGTTGACGGCGCAGGTGTGGGTCATGAGACGAAAGTACGCGTTGGACTCGAGGCCCTTCATCGAATGTGAGAGCGCAAGGGGCTTGCTGAACGCTTCCGTCTCGCTACCGCTCCCGCTCGTCGAGCCGAAGGCGACGCCCGTGCGGGCCCCCTTCAACACGTCTTCGCCAAGGCCGCTTTGAATGACGGCCTCCTCGGCGGCGTGCACGGCGAAGAGCGCGACCTTGCCCATGGTGCGTCTCTTTTTACGTGGGTAGTGCTTCTTGAGGTCTAGGCCGTCGACGGTGGAGCCGAGGCGACCGTGCATGTCCTCGATGATGTCCCACTCGGGCATGTAGCGAATGCCGTGACGGCCCTCTCGAAGGGACGCGACGGACGACGAAAGATCGTGACCGATCGCGGTAGTTACGCCGGCTCCAGTAACGACGACGCGGGTTTTGCCGGAACTCATCGAAGCGCCGCCCAGGCGTCAAACTGTTGGTGAGTTCCTTCGCGGAGGGCTCGGAACGCGCTCTCATCACCGTCGACGCAAGAGAGCAGCATACCCCGCGTCTTCTCGAAGATCTTTTCGCTGCGAGCGTTCACG
>JBLHKB010000029.1:0-26706 GCA_047619315.1 Polyangiales bacterium | reverse complement strand
CGCTGTGGGCTCATCCGCCGCGTGGAACTCGTCATCGTCATCTTCGTCCGACACAACCCGTATGATGGCATGACCTGGGTTCGGGATGCCAAAAAAAGTTCCGTTGAGCTCTATGCGACAGGCGGCGTTTCGGGAGAGGGCAACCACACCTCAAAACGTGCACCCAGCTTCATGTTTTGAGCGCGAAGGGTCCCACCGAGACGTTCGACGATGGTGTGGCACACGGCCAGACCAAGGCCCGTTCCCTTGCCAACGGGCTTTGAGGTCACGAAGGGCTCAAAGAGCGTCGCTAGGATCGGCTCCGGAATGCCGCCGCCGCTGTCGGTGATGGAAAGCATGACTCCCCCGTCGGGCCACTCGCCTGCTTCCACCAGGATATCGCCATCTCCATCAACGGCATCGATGGCGTTGAGCAGTAGGTTGAGGAGCACCTGTGTTAACAGATCGAGAGTTCCGTGAACCTCGCAAGCGGGCTCTACACGCTGTTCGATGCGAATCCTCGAAGCGTCCCGCTGCGGAGCGATGAGCGTGACCGACGCTTGGACCACATCCGAGAGACGTACGCGCTGCTCACTGTCCAACGTCTCTCCGGGGCGAGCGAAGTCCAAGAGACCACGAATGATGCGCTGTATGCGCGCCGTCTCACTTTCAACGCGCTCTAAGAATTCGTTTCGTTTCTCCGGCGGCAAGTCTTCATCCTGGGCGAGTTCGACAAGACCCCCGATGGCCGTGAGCGGGTTCCCAATCTCATGTGCGACTCCCGCCGCGAGTCGACCCACCGACGCGAGATGGGCTGAACGCTCTACCTGACGCTCAGCCGTTTCCAGCTCTTTCGTTGCGGTCTCTAGCTCCAGCAAACGTCTCTCCATGGCGCTCCGCTCGGTGGCTAGCTGCTTCGCCATCGTGTTGAAGCTCGCGGCCAAATCAGCCACCTCCAAGGCGCCGCTCACAGGCACGCTCACATCGAGTCGTCCCGCCGCCATACGCTGGGCGGCGTGTTTCATTGCCTCAACGGGGCGCACGATCAGACGCGTCAACGCCAAGAACGTCAGGAGCAAGATCGCGCCAACGGTGACGCTGACGTACATCATCATGAGCCGGCCAAATATCTGTCCATCGCCTGCCGGTGGTCGAATCCAAAGCTGCACCTGCCCACCCTCGTCCGCCACGGGAGTTCCAAGATGAGTGACCCCTCGCGTCCAGGACGCTGCGTCTGAGCGATCCAACACCACGCCACGAATGCCGCCACGCCCGATGGCTGCGTCGGCGTAGCTTAGAAATGCCGAGCGAGCCCCGTCCCGCTTGAGAGCCGCGGCGAATGTGTTCGCCGTCGCTCGCGCGTCGTCGAGACGTGCGGAATCCCGACTGCGACGGCCGAGCTGAATCGCCGCCACGCCAAGAAGCGTGAACGCGAGGAGGAACGCGGCGGTGAGTGCTGCGACCAACTGTGCTCGCAGGCCAAAGCGTGACATTTGCTCAAACAGCCAGCTGAATCAGTGCACTCGCGTAGTCTCTCCGCGGTGTGCGGGTAGCCCAAGGCAACGCCGGGGCAGCCCGGTAAAGTCCGCCAGTGAGCAGCGCCCGATCGACGCCAGACAAGGTCTTGAACTCCACGCCGATGGCGCGACGCTGCATCCCTCGCCACAAGACCCGCTGCACAGTGCCCTCGGCATCGATCCATGAGGACCCTCCCGGCATCTTGACTGAGAGGATCACCGACTCGCCGACGACGACCCTGGCGCTGCTGCCAATGAGCATGCCTTCCTCGGAGAGGTCGAGGGTCTCCTCGCCCAAAAGCCGAAAGCCATCCTCAGCCACAACCTGGCAGGGAGTTTTGATAGTTCGACGAAGAAAGCGACGTGTAAAAAGTGGTGCAAAGCTGAGTTCCATAAGGTCTCCAGCAGTTATCCTACATGTAGGTCTGAGTCTTACAAAGAAAACGGTGACCTTCGCCGGCGTTCTGGCGCGCCTCAGCGAACCGGCGGAAGCTCAGAGGATGAGAGACGACCCCACAACACGTCTGCCGTCCGCGCTCATCGCCGCCGATTGGCTGCGAGCCCACATCCCCGACGTACGAATCTTGGATGTGCGTAGCGCTGCGGACTATGAACGTGCGCACATCCCAGGTGCTCAATGGGTCGCCTTCGACAGAGTGCTGACGGGGACGCCGCAGCCCTCTGGTGCACGCCGCCCACTCCCCGGCGCCGCCGATTTCGCAGCCTCTATGAAGCGAGTCGGCATCAGCGACGCCAGCGTCGTGGTCGTCTATGACGACGCCCGCGGCAGCAGAGCTGCGCGCCTCTGGTGGATGCTCGATAGCCTTGGGTTGTCTTGCGGCGTTCTTGATGGAGGCTTCGCTTCCTGGAACGATGAATGCGAATTGGGTTCGACGCGTTCTTCGCTGAGCGCACCGCCTCTTTCGCCCAAGACGTTTACGGCGCGCGCCTGGCCGCCGAGCCACTTTGTCGACGTGGATGAGCTCGCTAAAAAAGGTGACAGCGCTCTTGTCCTCGATGCGCGAAGCTCAGCCCGCTTTCACGGAGAACTCAGCCCCCTCGACCCACGCCCCGGACATATTCCCAAGGCTCTTAGCGCACCCTGGACCGAGAACGTCTCCACCAAAGATGGTCGACTGCTTCCACTTCCGTTGCTCAGAACTCAGTTTACATCGCTAGGACTTCGGCCTGATTCGGAAGCACTTCTTTACTGCGGCTCTGGTGTGACGGCCTGCCACAATGCTCTTGTTCTCCGACTACTCGGGGTTCACCCACGCGTCTACGTCGGCTCTTGGAGCGAGTGGGCAAGTGATCCTGCGCGCCCCATCGAGACCTAAGCGTCGCGGCATCTCTGGATGCCGAATCGCAACGCAGCCAGTAGGTGCTGGGCAAGAGCGTGACGCGCTCAGCCTGGGGCGGAGAAGACCACCGGAAAGGCAGCTTCGCCGCCCGCGGAAGACTGTGGAAAACGCCAGCGTCGAACACTGGTCTCGAGACACCTCTTCAGCTGGCCGAGATTTCCGCCGGTGGCAGACGCGCTCGTGACACGTCCGCTTTCTGCGACTCGGATGCGAATGTCAACACGCACATTCGGAGGATCGCCATGGCCGCGAATCGCGGTGTTGTAGCAACGCTGAAGCATCGCGCGGTTGGCAGGCGCGCTCACCACCCGACGCACCGCAGAATCATCAAGCTGCGCGCGCATCGTCGTAGCGCCCATCGTGAGAGTCACCATCGAGATGTCCGGTTCGTCGGAGCTCGTTCCGAAACGGTCCAGGAGCGCTTGCTGTTCTGCCGACAGCGCCATGGTGGAGTCACTCATCGTTGTGTTGCCAGGTCTTGAAGTCCCCATCGTCGCCGGCTCCGTTTCGTCTTCCGGCTCGTCGGTCTCCGTTAGGTCCTCTTCGCCCGGCTCCTCAACGACAGGCTCCTCAACAAACTCCTCTGGGATCTCGATCTGTGGTTCCGCCACGACCGGTCCTTCTTCGATCGGATCGGGGGCTACGACCGCCACGGCCTCTGTTTCGCCGGAGGGCAGCAGCCGCTGCGCAGCGATGACTGCGAACACGATGCCGAAGCAAGCCGCGCCCGCGATGCCCATCATCACGCCAGGGGCGACGGCCTTCTTCCGAGTGCCCTCATCTTCCGGAACCAAGAGCGCCGCAGGTGGTGCAGCAAACGCGGCACTTGAGTCGCCAGCTGGCGACTCTGGTGGTGCGGTGGCAGCAGCCAGTGCGGCGGCCGGCGGAGGTGCTAACGGCGCTAATGCCGCCGCCGGCGGAGGTGCAAACGGCGCTGGTACGGCCGCCGGTGGGGGTGCAAGGGGCGCCATGACTGCCGGAGGCGGCGCCAAGATCGGGGCGATGATTGGCTCCGAGCCCTCGTCTGGTTCGTCCAAGAAGGGCGAACTCGTCATGACGGTCTTGTCGTCTTCGTCGAAGTCCGATGGAGACGACGCGCCGAGGCGTCCACCGATAGGGATCACGTTGCCGGCGCTTGGAGGAGCGGCGGGTGGTGGTGGTGCGGGCGGCTGTCGGGACTTCGTCGGCGGTGGCGGCGTCGGAACGCGGCGCTGCTCAAGAAGAGTCGCGAGCTCCGGAACTTCACCCACAGGACGCCAGTCGTCGAGGCCTTCGCGCCAGCAGAGACTTGCCGCGCTTACAGCGCCCATTCCGATCTTGCGGGCGACTTCTTCGCGCTTGATCGGCCCCACGGGGACGTCATTGATCGCGACGTACCATTCGACCGCCGCCGCCTTCGGAACCGGCGCTTGGGCAAGTGCACCGCCACGGCGAAAGTCAGCGCCAAGAGCCGAGCGCGGCGCGGACGTCCGGGGTGGTGCAGGTCGACTCGCTGCCCCCGAACCGCCTCGACGGCTCGAACGTGCGGAGCCGCGGGGAGAGATGCTCTCAGGGCTCTTCGGGCCCCGAATAATGATCTCGTGACTGCACTTGCGACACTTCATACGAAGGTTTCGACCCGCGATTTTTTCGTCGGGGATCTGATACTTCGCTTTGCATTGGTCGCAGAGGAACTTCATCGCGCGCGCTCACTATAGATGATCCAGGTCCGCTGGGACATCAACTTCGGTTGGGGGTTGGAGGCGAACAGACGCCGAAACCTTAGATCAAAACAAGTAAAAATCGCTAAAGCGTCCTGTTTTGCGAGGCCAAGACCTCAAAGCAACGTGAGTAGATGGTCACGGATGCCCTTTTTCGTTTTGTCATCGGGAGCCAGCGCCAGTGCTCGCTCCCACATCTCCGTCGCTTTGTGTTTAAAACCAGACCGTTGATAGAGAACGGCCAGGTTCTTCAACGCCGAAAAGTTCCGGGGCTGAAGGTCTACGGCTGTCTCAAGGCACTGAATCGCCTCAAAAACATCTTCGCGGCGACCGCAAAGAAGGCCGAGGTGATAGTGAAGCTGGAACGCTAGTGGGTCGACGGCGACGCCTTCCCGCAGCTTCGCGATGGCTCCTTCAAGGTCACCCGCACGGTAGAGTTCCATCCCAGCATCCAGGAGTGCGCCAGCCTCCAGGCCAAGCTCTTCGTCCTCTTCCTCCGTCGAAGTGCGGCCCGCGAGGGCCCGCTCCACATGGTTGAGCACATCGCTGATCTTGAACGGCTTCTCCAGGAACGCGTCGACGCCGTACGACGCCTTGAGATCCTCGGCGACACGCCAACCCCGATAGATGGCACTCACCATGATGACAGGGATGTGTCCGTACTTCTTGCTGCCCTTGATCCGTCGGCAGATGTCGAAGCCGTGGACCTCGGGCAACATCGCATCGAGGAGGATGAGGTCCGGAGTATCGTCTCTGACCTTCTCAAGCGCCTCAAGGCCACGTTCGGCTTCAATGACCTCGTAGCCCTTCTGAGTGAGGACACGTGTGAGGAGTTTCCGAATATCGGACTCATCATCGACGACAAGAATCTTTGCGCCGCGACCCGGCTCCCGTGAAACACGTCCAGGAGGGGGTGGCAACGGTGCGACTTGCGACTCGAAAGGCGCCGTCGTGATTTTCTTTTGCGCGAACGCCTCGATGCCAAGCTCATCTTCCGACATGAGCCCTGCGGACGGCTCTTCCGCCACGACACCCTGAGGCATGAGGGGCGGTTCCGAGCGTTTCGCAACAGTCAGACCCAGTGACGCCAGATAGTCCGCTGGAACGTTCGAACCGATGAAGTGTTTCTCGCCGCGCTCGGCGAGGCGATACGCTTCGTCGATGGTGTCGAGCAGCGCGTCATGCAGTGCCACGTAGGGAAACACCCGACGCCCAGCGACGAACTCGATCTCGTCGATGACACGGCGGTCTGTGGGATCCGCCATCGCAAGAAAGATTCGATCGTCTTTCACCAGAATAGGCAGAATCAGGTGCTGTCGCGCGATCTCGTGAGGGATGAGCTCAAGGTTCTCGAGAGGAACGACCACTTGCGCGACATCGATCCCTGGGAGGCCGAGTTGTTCACTCAGTGCCTTGAGTAGGTCCTCGCCGCGGACTTTGCCCTGGCGAGCAGCGACGGACGCTAAACGGTGCCCAGGCAAGCCCTTTTGGTCTTCAAGGAGCGCATCGAGTTCGCCCTGAGTGACGAGCTTCTGCTTAAGAAGAATTCGTCCAAGCTGTTTTTTTTCATCACCCATCGTCGACCGGCTTCGCTAGAACGAATCCAGAACGAGCATCTTACTCGAAAATGAACCCAATCATCAATGAACTGGTCGCTTTGCTGTGATGATCGACTCGCGGCCCCCTGTGAGCGCGGTGAAGGAACGGGCTACATGCCATCGAGGATTCGAAAGCGCTGGTCTGCCTCATCGTCGCGCGAGAGAACGATTCGATTGTCGGCGACGCGTCGAGCCCAGTGGTCTTCCCCTGCGCTTGTGGCGACTCGGAAGCTGGCGGTGTAGCGATATTCGACGAACACCCGGGTGTCTTCCCAGGTGACACGGCGATATTTGATGTCGTAACGCACGTCCAATACACGGTCTCGCCAGCTCGCCAGCTTGTCCCGGAGGCCGTCATAGTCGAGGTCGTCGTCGCCGCCGGGGGTGCCGTTGTCGTCCAAGTACGTCGGGGAGGCGAGATCGAGGAGACGCCGAACGTTTCGATCTTCGACCGCATGTCGATACTCCTCAAGAAATGACACCACATCCCGATTATCGGGGGTGTCTTCCACGTTGGTGTTCGGAATGACCGATGCGCAACCAACGCCAAATACGGCTTGAAGGGCAACGAAAGCAAAAAGAAGACGGCGATTCATAGGTCCTCGGCATAAACGAGCGACAGCGCCCGAGTTATTCCTTGAGGGGATAAAGAAATCGCCCTCGTCGCGAGCCATACCATAGGGCCAACAAGGCGCCAAAGATCCACGCGAAACCAGGAGGAATTGGCGCACCTGTGGAGCAACTCGCCGCTGGATGGTCCGTTTCGACGAAGAGCACGGCACTTTTCCGGGCGATGTTGCCGTGAGCATCCACGGCCCAAAGATGAAGAACTTGTCGCCGCATCTGCCGCAAAGTGAGGGAAAGAGGGGCGGCGGGCCCGTAGGAATAGGAAGCGCCATCTTCTTCCCAGGACCAAGCGACCCCCATCTGCCCATCGCTCATCGCGCTCACGTCGAACGACTCTCCGGCGACGACGGAGTCGGGAATCTGCAGCCTGGGCTCAAACACCTGAGACGCGATGGACTCGAGCTGAACGTCGGCGTCGCCTACGATGAGGGCGACGACGCTCGCCCTATGCCCTGCCTGCGTGGGCGGCGTACCTGGCCAAAAAGACACGTGATCGGCGCCGTCGACGGCGAGGGCTTCCATACCTTCTGGGAAGACGATGAGAAGCTCGTCTTGATCAAAAATCGTCCCTGGCTGCGACAAATTGACGAACAGGGTAATGGGCGTCTCGGGAACCTGGAGCAGCTCCCGATTCAAAAATCCGACGCGCCGCAGATCCTCGAAACGTGTCAACGGGTTGTCGCAGGCGCCCAAGGACAGCGCGTGCCTCTGCGTACGAAAGACGACGCCCCCGGACGAGAGGTCGACCCACGGGACGCCTTCGCCCCGCAGCGGTGAGCGCAATGCCTCGCTCGCTTCGCTAAACCACACGTCTACAGGTGCGTGCGCGAGGCGTGAGAGTTGTTCCTGCGTGGTGTTGTTTGGCAAACGTTGAACGCGGGGTTCAGCGCCTGGGCGAAGCACGCGAAGAGACGCCACGGCAACCATATGCTCGCGTGTCCCAGGAGCTTTGATGCGCACGTCGTATGTCCCTGGGGCGACCCAGGGCGGAATCGGAATGCTCGCTCGATACACCAGGCCGGCACGGGAATCGGGGCGAATGTCGGAGACCCGCAATTCGTAGCGGTGTTCGACGTGGGTGGATGGGCTGAGCCGACCCGCACGTCCCAAGAGCTCCACCGACCATCCACGAAGAGCTTTCTCTTGTTGATGACCTGGCGGTGGCGTGAGCGGCGTCGCCAAGCGAACGCGGGTGACGAGCGTCTCTCCCCCATGCAGCAATGCGGCGAGACCTGGCCGTGGGTAGAGCACTTTCGTCTCACCACCCTGGAACGCCTCATTGCCCATCGCGCAGAGCGGAAAAGCGACGAGCCAGTCGTTCGCCGGGTTCGCGTTCTGCGCATGAGCCACCGATGCCGTGCACAGCAGCAGGACTAGCGCAGCGCGAATCACGTAAGGAACACCATCACGAGCACGTCGTAGATAGCGTGCGTGTAGACGGCGTAGGCGAACCCGCGAAGCCGGTAAACAGCGCATAGGTAGAGTCCGGCGACGAAGCGAAAGAAGAAGCTCACGAAGGTGAATGAATCCGACAGCGATCCCACGTAGTGGACGCCGGAGAAGAGCACGCTGGAAATCACCGCGGCAAAAAGGACCTTCTGCCAGGTCTTCTGCGTCACCAGACGCGCGGCCATCAAGAGGCCGCCAAAGAGCACCACTCGGAACACGAGCTCTTCATGAAAGCCCGCGCCGCAGCTCATCACGATCTTCTCAAAGAGGTTCATCGGCGGCAGACCGCTCTGGAGCGTGGAGGCCGCGACGCTCATCGAGACCTGACTGACAAACCAACCTACACTCACCAGCATGCCCACGGCGAGGACGGAGCTCTCGACGAGGAGCGGCACAATGGCGCGCAGCCGGAGGCGATTTGTTTTCCGAAGTCGCGCAGCCACGAGGATGAGCCCAAGGGCGAAAACGAGCGTCACGACGACGTAGCCAAAGACGCTCGCGTTGAGCAGCCGCAGGAAAAGACTCGTCGCAAAGTCGACGCCGTTCCTCGTATCCATGAGGAGGATACCGAGGTGGTAGATGAGAAACACCGGCATCGTCAGGACGAGCTGGGTGAGCACGTCATGCTTTTGGAAGATGCTCCAGCGGCTCTTCTCTTTCGGCGAGTCCTTATGGACGGCGTTCTCTTTCACAGGCGTGAAGGCGTGCGGTTTGACAGGCTCGCTCGCCGAAACGTCCGAGGAAACGCTCGGGTCGACTTCGGCGCCTCCGCCTGTGTTGCCGTCGCCTCTTTTGTTCCCAGCCAAGGTCGCTCTTCAGTCCGCCACGTCGATGGACACCAAGAGCGCACCGTTTTCCACGTTCTGTTCAGGCGCAACTTCGACAGACTTCACGGTTCCGCTGACCTCCGCGCGGAGCTCGTTCTGCATTTTCATCGCTTCGATGACAACAAGCGGCGTCCCAGGTTCCACAGAATCTCCAACGGCGACGCTCACCTCGACGATTCGACCAGGCATCGGCGCGCGAAGCTCTCCCGCTCCGCCACCGCCACCGCCACGCGTACGTCGACCGCGCTGTCGTTCGTTCGCCACCGATACTCGCGTTCGCGCGGCGCCAAAGGCTACATCCAGTGCATCTCCAGGACCGCCAAGCATCACGTCGTAGACCTTGTGATCGAGGATGAGACTCAGTCCCCCGGCAACTCTGCGCACGTCGGCGTCGACGGGCTTTCCATCCAAAGTCACGACCGGCGTGTCGCCGGCGAAGTGCAAATCGACTTCTCGTTCGGTTCCGTCGATATCTACGCGGTACTTCATAGGGCTGCTACCTAGCAGTCGCCCGCCGAATCCGCTATCGCGCGAAGGCGCCGTCGGCCCAGGGGCAGCCTTTTTACGCCCAGGCCTTGCAATAAAGCGTGGCGCTTCACTGTCTGACCCCTGCTTCCATGGAATCTCTCCGCAAGAACGCGCGCTGGCTTCCGGCGCTTATGAGCCTCGGACTCTTGATCGCGTGTCTATTCTGGACAGCGAGTGGCGCCCTAGCCCGGGAGCACACGGTGCGCCAAGGTCAGACCCTCGCCCGGATCGCACGCCGATATCGCGTGAGCGTGGACGATCTGAAAGCCGCGAACCGGTTGCGAAACTCCCGGCTTCGCCTCGGCCAGGTGCTTCGGATTCCGAACGCGGGTGAGATCTTCGTTCGCCGTGGAGAAACCCTTTCTCATATCGCGCGCCGCGTCCACGTCAGCCAAAGCGAGCTGCGACGCGCCAACCGCCTTCGGCGCGGCCGCGGGCTGCGGGTAGGTCAGCGACTCGTTATGCCTGGCTACTCCGTCGCAGAGCGAAGCGACCGAGATTTCGGCGATCCGACGGTTCCCGGACGCGTGACTCTCGTCCGCCGCAGCGAACGCGTCGAACTGCAGCTCGTCGACGGCGAAGGACGAGTCCACCAAGACGCACTGCAGGACCTCGGCAACATGATGCGTCGCCACGACGACGACAGCGTGCCACCAGCCAACGCGCGCCTCGCGTTTCTCCTCGCAAAAATTAGCGACCACTTTGGCGGACGACCGATTCGCATCGTGAGCGGGTACCGAACCGCGGGTGGATACACTCGCGAAACAAGTCGCCACACCCAGGGCCGCGCGACGGACATTCGCATCTCGGGTGTCCCGAACCGCACTATCTGGGAAGTCTGCCGTCACATCGATCACACGGGCTGCGGGTTCTATCCGCGAAGCACCTTTGTCCACGTGGATGCGCGGCTGAGCCGTACCCAATGGGTCGACTGGTCCAGGCCCGGACAACGCGCACGCTACGGCACACTCCGAGGTCCCGCGGGCCGGCGACGACGTCGACGCATGGCGCGTCCCCGTGCCACCAGCGACGTGCCTTTGAACATGACGCTCGTCGATGCCGCGGGTGAAGTCATCGTCTTCGAAGACTCCCAGGCGGCGGAAGAGCACGCCCAAGACCGCGACGACAATCTCGACGACGACGCCGCGTCCCGCTCCCGGCCTCTCTGGCGCGAGTTCTGATCAGGTCGTGATCCGCTGTTCTTCGTTGGCGTCCCAGGAAAACGTGTTCCGCTGTCAGCAGCGGAACCACTGACCATTCATCGTGGCCAGAATTGAATCTGGGGACTCAGCCCAGATTCAGCTCCCATACCCATCAGGCCGAGCGCGCTAGCCCTCAGACACAGAAACCGGCGCTTGGAAACCAGGCGCTGGAATCGGTGTAGTGCCGCGCGACGACGCGATGCCTAGGAATCCGCCGCTGCCGCCGATGGGCGTGCTGCCGGCGCAGGACACGTGGCCGTCTCGGTGAAGCCCGCAGCAGAAGTTGCTACCGCACTCCATGGTCGCGTAGACGCCGAACTCGCCAACCGTAGCGTCCGTCGAGCGGAGCACCTCCCAGGGAGTGACGACGTCGTCTGTGTCCGACTCGTTGTGACCGGTTTGGCCAAACGCGTTGGCCCCCCAGCATTGCGCTTCGCCGCTGGTGAGCACCGCGCAGGAGGAGCTGCCGCCCGTGCGCACGTTGGCGACGTTGCGAAGACTCGAGATCCGCGCCGGTGCCATCACACCGTCGCGGCTCATCTCACCGTTGCCGACTTGGCCGTCCGAGTTGGCGCCCCAGCAGGAGACTCGACCACGCGACAGGGCGCAGAAGGTCGCATAAGCGCCGTCGATCTGGTCGACGCGACCAAGGCCTCCGTCGATAGGACTCATGGCGTTGTCGGTGGTGCCGTTTCCGAGGGCCCCGTTGCGCCCACTTCCCCAACAACGAAGTGCGCCGCCGGCAACGACGGCACACGCGGTCGCGTCCGTGAGCGCGATCTGCGTCGCACCTTCAACACCGGGAACCGGTCCGAACTCTTCGCTTGCTTCGCGGTCGCCACGACCGAGTTGGCCGGACCGGCTCTCGCCGAGGCAGTGCACGGCGCCCTCCGCTGTGCGCACGCAGAGGAAGCTCCCACCGACCTCAATTTCGACGGCTCCAGCGACGGTGCCGACGACATAGGGCGTGCTGGTGTTTGGCATGCCGCCGATGGCCTCGCCCCAACAGGCCACTTCGCCGCCGTTGCGAAGAGCACAGGTTGTCGCGCCGTTGGCGGAGACCTCGATGGCTGCTTCAAGTCCAAGCACCGTCGTCTCCACGTTGGACGCGATGCTCTGCGTCGAACCGATGCCCAACTGGCCGACCATGTTTTCGCCGAAGCAGCGTACGCGGCCCCCTTCGACCACGGTGCAAACGTGCTTTCGCCCGAGCGCGAGGTGGGCATTCACCGGGGCGCTCTCCACGGGGGTCAGAGTTGGAGCGACGCTTGGCTCCGCCTGAATCGCCGCGATGGCGCTGGCCACTTCGAAGGGCGTCTTGCTCGAGCGCGCCTCGCCGTTGCCGAGCATTCCGTGGGAACCAGCACCCCAACACACCAGACGCTCGCCGCGAATGGCGCACGCGTGATCGTCATGGGTCACAAGGTGCGTAGCGTCCGTCAGGCCCGTAACAGCGGCCGGTTCGAGAACCATCTCCTCCACCGATCCGACGCCAAGGAGTTCGCCGACATAGTTGTTGTAGCCAAAGCACTGAACAGCGCCTTCCGCACGAAAGCAGGTGCGCTTCGACGCGAGGGCGATCTCGTCCGCGCCCGCAAGGGCGGCGACGACCAGAGGCGAGGGGACGTTTCTCTCAGGGCGTTCGCCTTCAGCGACGGGTCCCGATCCGCATTGTCCGTAGTCGTTTTGACCCCAGCAGTGTGCCGCGTCGGCGCTCCGTGCGCAGGTGTGGTTTCCACCGGCTTCCACATCGACGACGCCCGTAAGACCGGCGACGGGTTGAGGTGTCAGCAACTGGCTTGGACCACTCTCCCCCTGGCCTCCCTGTTTGGAACTATTGGAGCCCCAGCAGACCACCTCGCCGCCCGCTCGCACTGCACATGCGTGCGCACGGCCTACGCTTAGGTCTGTTGCTCCAGTGAGGCCTTGGACGGCCACGACGCCGGACGTCGGGCCCGATTCGCCATTGCCCACCTGTCCATTGGTATTCTTCCCCCAACAGGACACTGTGCCCGCAGCCTGGCGTGCGCACGTGAAGTGCTCGCCCAACGCGAGCTGCACGACGCCCGTAAGGCCTGGGACCTCACGCGGCGTGTGCGCCAGCCCTTCGCTGCCTGCAGCCCCTTCGTAGTTGCGTCCCCAACACACCACACCGCCGCCCTCGCGCACCGCGCAGGTGTGGTCGTTGCCGCATGCGATCTGTCGTGCATCCTCAAGTCCGGCTACGGGCACCAGGCGATGGCGCTCTTGCGTCGTTCCGTCACCGAGCTGGCCGTTGAGGTTTCGGCCGGTGCAAAAGACGCTACCCTCGGCCTGCATCACGCAGGAATGGTGGCGACCCGCGCAGACATCGTGCGTGCGCGCTTCCACCACCGGAACCTCGGGTGTCGCAGTGCCGGGCGTGGCGCCAGGTGTTCCGGGGGCGATGGGCGTAGGGGGACTTTCGTCGCCCGAACAGGCCGACGCAAGGGCCAGCAAACACACAAACGAAATCTGACGCAACCTCATGAACACTCCTTATAGGCGCCGGAGACCCCCCCCGATGCAGACGCGAAGCCTATGTGCGGGCAAAAAGCCGCAGTGCTCGTTTCGCGCTCATTCGGCGCTCACTGCTGGCACAAAACCTCCCACAGACGAGGTGCACTCGTTCTCAAAATCACCTCGTATACGGGACACTCTGATTCGGGAGCAAGGCGTCTACGAGCGGCACCCGTCGCATCGCGCGTCGATAAGAAGGGTCAAGTTCTGAACGGCTCGGCTGAGGTGTCGGCGAAACGTGCTGTACGACATACCGAGTTCGTCCGCGACCGCGCGCTGTTTCTGCGTTCGCTCAAAGTAGGCCTTCTCCACCAGGTTCCGTGCATCCTCGTCGCGCAGATCATCGCAAGCCGCTCGAATAACCGTACGTATTCGTTCGGCAGCAAATGCAGGCGACTCCCCTTTTGCGAAGTGATGCGAGAGAGCACAGCGCCCCAGCCGGGAGTCGTCGCTGAAGGCGAGAAGTGCATCCCGGACGTCGCTCGTGGACACTAAAGGCTCGTTGGTGTCTACGCGTCGCACAGCCAGCTGGGAAGACGTCGCGCGTTGTAAGAGTCGCTCTGCGGCGGCGCGCATATGGTCGCCGGGCGAGCGCTCACGAAAGTCGTAACCGATCACTTCAAAACGCTGGTCGTCCATCGTGATCGCGAGCTCTCCGAAATGGACAAGGTAACCTTTTGCCACCCAACTTTTAGCCTCGCCACCATCCGACGACGGGACGATGATGAGGTAACGATCGAGCCCAGGTCGCGCGAAGGCTTCGGCCGCAGAGCGCGCCACTGTGGTGGCCACGACGGAAGGATGAGGGTCGGGGACGAGTGGCAGCCAAGCTCTGACAACGCAGCTCTTCGCAAGCACGCCGGCAGCGCGCAGTTGCTCAAGGCATGCATCGTGGCTAGGCCCCATCGCGTCTCCATCGACGGTCTGAAAAAGCGAGAGCGCGGTGCCTTGTTCATCGACGAGCAGCAAGGTTTGCGCAAACGGGAGGCCGATAAGCCGGCACACGCTCTCCGCGCTGTCCGGACCGATCGAAGCGCCAACAACATCCGAAATAAGCGGGCGATCCGCGTTGGTTGCTATTCGCCAGCTAAATCGTGGGTCGTGGAGGCCGTCGAAGGTCTCGAGATCGGCCTCATGTCCGCGCAGAAAATACGGCCAGTCCGTCGCGAGTCCAATTCGGCTGGCATAAGTACCGCCCCGGTCGATGGCGTTTGCGTACCAATCGAGGGCACGTGATCGCACCTCCGCAACAAGGCTAGGGTTCGTTAGTCCAATGCGTCGGAGAATTTCATCGCTGTAAAGCCCCGACGCGATGAGGCCCCCCGGGACGGAGCGGACGAATAGCTGTTCCCGGAGCCAACTTTCGTCCGCAGAACTGTCCGAGCCTAAGACATGGTCGATCAGTTCTGAACGCAGAACACGCGACAGAGCGAGCAGCGCCAGAGCAGCCGGACGCTCTTTGAGAAAAGCGGGCGCGAACTCCGGAAAGTCGAGGCAGAAGCCCTCCGCGGACGCGAGCCACCGATCTCTTCGAGCCACCGCGTGTTCGACGAGCGATCGTGGATGACCGCCGCTCGCCTTGAGCAAGAAGGACAGGTCAGCCTCAAGGCCGTAGCTCGTGAGAAGAGCCCGCGTCGACGAAGTGGACAAGCCCCCGAGTTCCCTCCAGCTCAAGACGCCTGGATGAGTCGTCCCACCCCCTCGGTCTGTTGAAGAGTTCCGACCGGCGGACACAAGAAGCACTCCCGTTGGAATCTCGGCGAGGAACTGATGAAGCGCTGCCGGGCTGAGTCGAGCCGGGGAGTAATCGTCGATGAGCACGAGCGAAGCCGTCGCCTCTCCGAGGTCTTCGATGCTCAACGAACTCGCCGTCGACTCCACCCAGTGGCACGCGTGCTCATTGGCCAATCGGTGGAGCAACGCGGTCTTGCCCCAACCGCCGGGGGCACTGAAGTGAAGCCAGCGAGTCGAGTCGCCCTGCGCGAGGTGATCGCGGACCAAACCCCTTTCCTCTTCGCGTCCGAAGAACGACGCGGACGGCTCCTGTAGCCGTCGTCCAGAGCCCGAGGTCATCCCTGATTTAGTACCACGTTCATGGCCACCACGGACTTCCATTGGAGATCGGTGAATCACCAGCGGCCCATTGAGCGAATCTTTGGCATCGAGAAGCGGTCACGCATACCGATCGTGCCACGAACCGGCCGGTATGTTGAGCGCGCGCAAGCATGCGGGGAACTTCGTCCTTGGGACAAAAGTCTGCAGTGCTAGGCTCCTCTATGCCTTCGTCTTCGATATCCCCCCAGACTCTCCTCGCTTCTCTGAAGCAACGCTACGCCGTGAAATCTTTCCTTTCAGACCCGCTCGCCGCGGAGACCGTGGAAGCACTCAAAGCAGCCGCGAACCTGACGCCGACCAGTCTAGGTCTTCAGCCCATTCGCCTCGTCCATGTACGCAACAAGGCCACGCGCGAAGCGATGGTGCCCTTCTCACAGCCGAAAGTTGCGAGCGCCTCCGAGCTCTTCGTGATCGCCGCCGAGACTCGAATCAGTGGAACGAGCGCGGGTCACTACATGCGCCGGATTTCCGAAGTTCGCGGCGAACCAAGAGAAACACTCAGCGACTTCGAAGAGGCCGTCCGCAGCGCCATCACGTCACGCAATCCAAACGAACGAACCGAATGGGCTCATCGGCAAGCCTATCTCGTGCTTGGCAATCTGCTCGGCGCTTGTGCAATCCTCGGTGTCGACGCGTGCCCAATGGAAGGCTTCAAAGCTGCAGAGATCGACCGCATTCTAGGCTTATCGTCGCGCGGCCTCACCACGAGCGTGATGCTCGCGGCGGGTGTTCGAGATCCAAAAGATGTGTTCGCTGGCTTCGCCAAGGTTCGACGACCCGTCGACGAGTTCGTCATCACGATCTAGCGAGTCTTCGATGAGCGCCAAAGACATCAACGACGCCAACCTCGATACGGTTTTCTCCGACCTTCGAAAGCTCCTCGCCCCCTACGCGAAGCGCCTTGAACTGAAGAAAGACACAGAGAGCCAGTACTACTTGGACTCCAAGGTCCTGGACCCAAAGGGGAAGCCGCTGTTCTTTGGCGCCGCGATGGTGAAGACGAAGTTCGTGAGCTTCCACCTCATGCCGGTCTATGTAAATCCAGAGCTGCTCGAGGATATGTCTCCGGAACTCCGGAAGCGAATGCAGGGCAAGTCCTGTTTCAACTTCAAGACCCGCGACGCGGCTCTTTTTCGTGAGCTCAAAGCCCTGACGAAGAGCTGCTTTGATCAGTGGAAGAAAGACAAACGCGTCTAGAGGTTCTTGGGTCGGCCATCGCTCCGCCTTCGACGTTTGCTCCCAGGCATCAGTGGATGCCGAGCCAACAGTCAACGCGGAGCCCGCGTGCCGGGCGGGGAATCACCTTAGATTGTAATCTTTGAGCTTGTACAACAGCGCACGGTGCGAGATCTCGAGGAGCTTCGAGGCCGCCGTTCGGTTTCCACCGGTCTTCTCAAGTGCCCGAAAGATCAGCTCACGCTCCATGTAGCGCTGCATCTTCTTGATGCTTAGGTCGCCGCTCGCGAGGACGATTTTCGCTGGGTCCGCAGGCTCTCGGAGTGCCGGCGGAAGATCCTCAAGGGTGATCTCATCACTCTCACTAAGGACGACGGCGCGCTCCACCAGGTTCTCAAGCTCGCGCACGTTTCCTGGCCAATGGTAGGCGAGCAGCTTCTTGACGGCGCTTGGATGCACGCCGCGAATCGCCGTGCCGAGGCGTTTGTTGGTTTGCTCGACGAAATGCTCGAGGAGAATCATCACGTCGCCGCCGCGCTCACGAAGTGGCGGCACGATCACCTGAAGCACATTCAAGCGGTAGTAGAGGTCTTCGCGAAACTCGCCTTCTTCGACGCGCGCCGCCAAGTCCCGAACCGTCGCCGCGACGACGCGAACGTCCACGCTGACGTCGCGGGTGCCGCCGACGGGTCGCATCGTTCCCTCTTGCAACACGCGCAAGAGCTTGACCTGTAGCGCCAAGGGCAGCTCACCGAGCTCGTCCAGAAAGAGCGTGCCGCCGTCGGCCTCTTCAAAAAGCCCGCGCTTGTCCGCGATAGCGTCGGTGAAAGCGCCGCGCTTATGTCCGAAGAGTTCGCTTTCGAGGAGAGCTCCCGGAATCGCCCCACAGTTAACGGCGACGAAGGCCTTCTCAGCGCGTGGAGAATGAGCGTGCACTGCGCGAGCGACGAGCTCTTTTCCTGTACCGCTCTCGCCCTGAATGAGCACCGTCGTGGTGTAGGCCGCGACCTTGTCCACCATACGAAATACAGACTGCATTGCAGGACTCTGGCCCAGCATATTGCCGAAGCTCTGAGTTTGGCGCACCACCTCTCGGAGGCGTGCATTCTCTGTCTTGAGCGTTTCGCGCTCCTCCGCCTTTCGCAACGCGAGGAGCACCTCATCCTTCTTGAAGGGCTTGCTTACGTAGTCGTAGGCGCCTGCCTTCATCGCCTCGATGGCCAGGTCGATGCTCCCAAAGGCGCTCATCACGATTATCGTGGCGCTGCTCTTCTGTTTGCTGAGCGCGGCGCAGAGCTCGATTCCGCTCATGCCGCCCATTCGCACGTCCGTGAGAACGAACGAAGGGTTCAGCTCGTCGATGGTCTCCAGCGCCGCCTCAGCACTCGCCACCGCAGTGACTTTGTAACCGTTCTTCTCGAGCAGGGTCTGAAGAACGAGTCGAATATTCTCTTCGTCGTCGACGACCAGCACTCGGCGCATGCTCAGACCATAGCGCGTACCTACGCTCCGCCAATAGCTTCACCATTTTTCTTTTGCGCGAGAAAAACCATCGTTGGGTTGGAAAAGGAAGCACGCCCGCACGACCACTCCTCGAACCGCGTCCTCAAAGACGCCAAGCACGAGGAGAAGTGATGCGCAGAGAGAACCCAAGTCCCCGAACGGCCTCCACGATCGCCGCCGCCGCGAGCGCTTTGCTCGCTGTCGTCGCAGGAGGGTGTATCGCCGAACGCGATCTCTCGCCCATCTCGCCGCGAGTGTCGCGCATTTTTGAAACACGGGTTGGCGGCGGCGGCGTGGGAGACGTCGACGTGCTCTTCGTCATCGACGACTCAAACTCGATGGAGCAGGAACAGGAGAGCCTACGCCGGGAGATCCCCTTGCTCATTGAAGGGCTCACCAACCCGCCCCTCGACGAAAACGGGCAACCCCGTTGGGCCGCTGTGGAGTCCCTGCGCGTCGGCATCGTTACCACCAATATGGGCAGCGTAGGCTACCCCGAAACTCGCCGCTTACCTCCCGTTTGCCAGCAAAACCGCTACTTCGGTGACAACGGCGAGCTTCGGGAAAGCTGCGACGAAGGGAGCGGCGTCCTGAGCTGGGAAACCGGTGACAGTCCGAGTGAGTTCGCGGGTCGCGTCGCTTGCGTCGCAGACGCGGGCATCGGCGGCTGTGGTCTGGAGATGCCCCTTCTCGCCGCGACGGAAGGCCTCTTGGCAGGTGGCGAAGCGTTTCCCCGTGAAGACTCCCTCCTCGCCATCGTGGTGCTCAGTGACGAAGAAGACTGCTCCCTCGCTGACCCAGCGGCCTTTTTTGCGACGGGTGAGGCCGGCGTGCAGTTGAACCAGCGCTGTTCGCGCGAACCCGGCTTGCTGATCACCGTCGACACCATCGTGGCTGGGCTCGTCGGCGAGCGCGATCCCGATAAGATTCTCTTCGCCGCTCTCGTTGGCGTCCCGGATCACATGGAAGACCTGAGCTTCGATGCGCTCTTGGCGCTGCCTGAAATGCAGTACCGATACAGAGGAACCGACACGGGCCTTGAGGTCGCGTGTGAGCGCACCGTCGGTGGCGTTAGTGAAGGCTCAGCAGCCCCCGGCCGCCGCTACCTTGAGATCGCAAACCAGCTCGAAGGCTCCCTCGTCCGCAGCATCTGCGCCGAGAGCTATCAGCCGGCCATCACCGAACTCACGGCTCGGATCGGATCACGCATCGGCTTCATTTGTGCGAACCGCTCGCTCACCCCCGACGAAGACGGCGCTGTGGTTTGTGATGTGATCGAGACTCTTCCGATGGGTGAGGTCTGCAGCGACTACCCAGCGCGTGTATTCGTCGAGATCAATGAACAAGGGCGCCAAGTCTGCGAGGTTCAGCAAGCAGTTCGCGGCCAGACAGAAGGCTGGCGCTACGATGTGTCCAACGCCACTTGTGAGCAGGTGGCCTATGTGCCGATTGAAACCGCCCCGCCGCGAGGAACACAGATCGACCTGGCCTGCCTCGTCGACGTAGAAGCCCCCGTGGATGGAAACCCCATCGGAGGATAAGAATCGGGCGGCTACGCCAATCTCATTGGCGGTGATCGTCAACTCGGTTGGCGGTCACTGGGTATTTTAGCGTAAAAACACTTGTTTTCAGAAGCTCACGGGTTGGCACGGCCTTCGCTATACTGAGAGTGGGCAAAGGTTTTGAAACCTCATAAGGGCCCAGTCCTTCGATGAAGACCTGCTTCCAACCGACCGATGCCGTAATCCCGTTGATCCCAAAGCACCAAAGCCGCTATCTTGCCGCGGCAGTCGCTCGCCAGGCAGCCCTAAGCTGGCGGCCCTTTGTTGACGTACCTCAAAGGCGAACCTCAAAGGCGAACCTAACCCTGGCGAATGTAAAGTAGCCCGAAAGTGAGAATCTAAGTGTTTGTGAACCGAAACCAGCTTTCCGCACTCGTAGCCCTCGTGGGGCTCAGCTCCCTCGTGGGCTGCACACAGCGCGACCTGCGTCCGCTCAACCCGTGCACCATCAATGGTGTCCAGATTCGTGTTCCGGTCACGAACGTCGATAAGGTCGACCTTCTCTTCATGATCGATAACTCCGGTTCGATGTCGCAGGAGCAGGCCTCCCTAGCTTCGGAGATTCCGAATCTGGTGACGACGCTCGCTTCGGGTGTCTCCGGCGACCGAACTTTCCCTGCGGTTCGCGACCTTCGCGTCGGCGTCGTGAGCTCAGATATGGGCACCGGCGGCTTCACGATTCCCACCTGCAACGAACCAAACTTTGGTGACGACGGTATCCTCAACCGCGCCGTCATGGGCGGCGGCTGCATGGCCATCGCCGGCGGCGCACCTCCCTTCTTGGGCTTCCGCCCGGCGGATGGTGGAAACGCTGCTGAGTTCGCCACGCAGGTCGCCTGCATCGCCGACCTCGGCACCCAGGGCTGCGGCTTCGAGCAGCAGCTCGACGCAGTCCTCAAGGCCCTCACACCACAGGCTGGAACGATCCCCTCCACGGGTGCTCCCGTGGCATTCGTGAACGGCTCACGCGGCCACGGCGACGGCGCCAATGAGGGTTTCCTTCGCGACGACTCGCTTCTCGCCATCATCATGCTCACCGATGAAGATGACTGCTCCGCGTCGAACCCAGACCTCTTCAACCGCGACAGCGCAATGTTCACGGACCCCGACCTCAACCTTCGCTGCAGCCGCTACGCCGACCAGGCCGTGCATCCAATCAGCCGATACGTCGAAGGTCTTCTTGCTCTTCGTAGCCCTGATCTACTTGTCTTCGGTGCCATTGTCGGCATTCCCGAAGACCTTGCGCCGGGCACGGATGAGCCGACTCCATGGGACCTACTCGTCGGCGACGAGTCCGTTCGCGACCCACGCATGATCGAGCGCCCGGACCCAATGATGCCTTCACAGCTGACGCCCGCTTGTGCTGTCGTCGGCCGAGGCGAAGCATACCCCGGTCTTCGTATCGCTCGCGTCGCCCGCGCCCTTGAAGAAGCTGAAGCAAGCGCCGTCATCCAGTCGATCTGCCAGGACGATTACGGCCCAGCGCTCGACCTCATCATCAACAAGATCGCCGACGTCCTCAGCGCGACCTGCCTGCCACGTCCGCTCAACCAGAACGCCGAAGGCGCTGTCACTTGTGACGTTGTCGAAGTTCTTCCTCTCGACGGCGACATCACTGACTGCTCCGAGATTTCCGGCCGAGGCCGAGCCTTCCGCGAGATCGACGAAGAAGGCCGCCAGGTCTGCACCGTTTGTCAGGTCGCAGCCGATGGAAGCAGCCTCGACAGCAACCCAGAATGTGCCGGACTTGGCACTGGCTGGTTCTACGAAGCAGACGTCACCGACGGCTGTCCCGAAGGCCGCGAGCAGCGTATTAGCTTCCGCAATGGTGCAGAGCCAAGCACTGGCTCGGTCATTCGCCTCGAGTGTCTCCAGACCGCAGGCGCCGGTGACGGCGACGTCGTCCTCGGCACCGGCTGTGGCGGAGCAGATGCGGCCATCTGCGGAACGGTTGACCCTGCTTTGTTCGGTGGACCCCTTGTTTGCGACGTTGTCGACTCGACCTGCCAGCTGCCCTGCGCCAACACGAGTGAGTGTGTGACCGCCGGCCTCGGCGGATATGTTTGCTACGACCGCGATGGCGCGGATGGCGCTGGCCAGGCGGTCTGCGTCAACCCGACCTGCACTGTCAACTAAGTCAACGAGTCCAAAGCGGACCACGTAAAACGGGCGGCCTTCGGGTCGCCTTTTTTCGTTTAAACGGATCCTTTCAATGAGTCGCACTTGCTGGCGTCCGCCGGCGACAGTCGGCGGACAACGCCAGATCACCCAAACAACTTCGTACTTTTTGGGTCAACGCTCGCGGTACAAAAACTGAAGAGCCCTTTGCATGACCATGTTTCATGCCGGCTGCCTCGTCGGAATCCAAGCGCGTCCAGTTTTCATCGAAGCAAGAACCGGAACGGGCCTTCCCACCGTCGACATCGTCGGGCTGCCAGAACGCGGCGTGCGTGAGAGTCGCGTCCGAGTTCGGGCGGCCCTTGAGTCCGTCGGGTTTGGCTTTCCCAAACAGCACCTCGTCATCAACCTCGCGCCGGGCAACCTTCGCAAGAGCGGCGCTCACTACGACCTCGCCATCGCGTTGGCGGTCTTGGCCAGCAACGGACGCATCGACGTCATGCCCGACACCCTCGTCCTCGGAGAACTCTCTCTGACCGGCGACGTTCGCCCTGTTCGCGGTGTGGTGGCGCAGCTCGCGGGCGCAGCACAGCGTGGGCTAAGCAAGGCGATTATCCCTGCGGGCAACGCCAGCGAAGGTGCATGTGCACCTGGTATCGAGGTTCGAACCGCGAGCAATATTCGTGAAGTCCTCGATCACATCGCCGACATCGAAACGCTGCCCATGGCCCAAGCAACAACACCGATAAAGACCGAAACCGGTGTCGACATGGCCGATGTACGCGGCCAGCCTGCGGCACGCCGTGCGCTCGAAATCGCCGCCGCTGGCGGACACCATCTCCTCATGATGGGACCGCCCGGCGCGGGTAAGACCATGCTCGCTAGTCGAATCGCTTCGATCATGCCCCCTCCTTCGAGCGACGTTGCGATCACCATGGCCGCCATCGCCTCCACCGCCGGTCGATTTCGCGCCTGGGGAGAGCGTCCGTTTCGCGCGCCTCATCACACCGCAAGCGCCGTCGCGATGATCGGCGGCGGCGACCCAATTCGGCCAGGCGAAGTAACACTCGCGCATGGTGGCGTGCTCTTCTTGGATGAACTTCCGGAGTTCCCGCGGCACGTCATCGAGACGTTTCGCACCACGATGGAACGGGGTGAGGTGCGTATCGCGCGAGCCAAGCAGTCGGCGCTCATGCCCGCGGCGCCGCTGGTGGTCGCGGCCATGAATCCTTGTCCGTGTGGCTACGCGGGCGACCCCGAGCGAGTGTGTCGCTGCCACCACGAGAAGATCGAGCGCTACCGAGGTCGTGTAAGCGGTCCCCTCATCGACCGCTTCGACATGCACCTCGTTGTGCGCCGGGTACCCGCGCGAGCGATCCGAAGCGAAGAGAGAGGCGAGTCTTCGGCGGCGATCGCGCAGCGTGTCGCCAAAGCGCAAGAGCACCGGCCGGCGGACCAGAGCCTCGAGCACCTCCTGGACCTCGCTGATGAAGCTGCTCTGTCGCTCCTCGATCGGGCGTGTGACGCCCTTGGGCTCAGCGCGCGTGCCTACGTAAAATCGCTTCGCGTCGGGCTGACCATCGCGTGCCTACAGGGCCGAACATCCATCAAAGCCGCAGACGTGGCGGAGGCGATTCAGTACCGTGTCCTCGACCGGCACAAAAAGACGGAGCTGACGCAGGAGACGCGCCGCATCCTGCAGTCGAAGTAGACGCCACAGGCGAAGTCGACGCGCGGTCGTAGAAACGCCAGCCTCCAAGACGCCGCTGCACTCGTGCGTCGCCAAGCGATGTGCTCTAAGCTTCAAAAGTGAAGCCCCGGGCCATCGCTCTCGCTGTTCTCCTTGCATGCGCGCTTACGCAGTGTGGGGATGACACCCTCGCTTGCCTCGACAACGACCTCGATGGGTATGGAATGGGCTGCGACCTCGGTGCAGACTGCGACGACACAAACCCGTTGCGCAATATTCGCTGCGACGGCGAAGGACCAGACTGCGGCGTGGACCCCCAGCTCACCGGCTGCGCTTGCCTGCCCGGCTCCGCAGCGGAGTGTTTTCCCGGAATCGCCGAATCCATCGGGGTCGGCATGTGCGTCGGTGGGCGCTCACGTTGCGTGAACGGCTATTGGGGTCTTTGTGAAGGCGCCATCGGCCCCCAAGGCGAGTTCTGCGACGGCTCCGACCAAGACTGCGATGGAGAGATCGATGAAGGGGTCGCGTCCCCATGCGGTGGCTGCACTCCTGGGTGCATCGGCGGGGTCTGGGGAGAAGGTAACGCGCCCTTCGCGCCTGGCGAAGAAACCGATGTCACCACGCGAGGCTGGCTCACTCTTCGCTTTACGGAGCTCTCCGAAGGGCAAGTTTGGATCGCAAACAGTGACGACAGCACCGTCAGTCGGATCGATGGCACGACGCTCGAAGAAAGCGGCCGATACAGCGTAGGTCGCGACCCAAGTCGAGTGGCCGTCAACTACGACGGTGATGCCTGGGTCCTTGGTCGGAACTTCGGCGGCGTGGGAGAGATCATGCTCGTCGCCGGCGACATGGAGTCGTGCATTGACGCCAATGAAAGCGGCAGCATCGAGACGTCTTCCGGCAGTGACCTTGTCGATGACGATGAGTGCATCCTTCGCCGTGCGGATGTAGGCGGCGTAGGCGATCTACCGCGGGCGCTCGCCGTGGATGGAAATGGCGGTCTCGACGGAACCAGCGGAGGCGATCTTTGGATCGGTCTTCACGACGCAGAACGCATCGTACACCTCGATGGACTTAGCCTCGAGGTTCTCGACACCATCGACATCCCCGGCTTTCAGCCCTACGCTTTCGCCTTCGATTCCCAAGGTCTGCTTTGGGGTATCTCTCGCGATGGATTTCTGCTCAGCCTCGACAGGTTCGACCTCGCAGCGGCACCTCAAGTCCGCGAAGTGCCTATCCCATGCTTCGAACTCTATGGACTCGCCGTCGATGATGAAGGTCGCGTCGCCATGACGGGCTTTGGATGTGACCAGGTCACGGTCTACGACCCCATCGCCGATCACTACGTGAGCATCGCCACCCCTCCGAGCCCACGCGGCGCCGTGACCAGCGGCACCTCACTTTTCGTCGCCCATACCTCGGGGCTTATGTCCGAGCTCGTCACCCACCCTCTTCGGTTGGTGTCGACGCGTGAGCTCGGGGACGCTCTCGAGTCCATCGGCATTGGGGTCACGGACTCCCATGTCTGGATCGCCAGCGCACGCGGCCATATCAGTGGCGCGGGCTTAGCGACGGCGGTGTCGCGAAATGCAGGTGCAACCGTTGAGCTTCCAGTGGGCCGCGGTCCTCACACCCAAGGCGATCTGACCGGCGCCAAACGCCGGGGAGCCTTCGTGGATCGCGGCGCCGCGCGTCATCTGTTTCGTGGCTGCGCGGATGGAGCGACCGATTGGGGAACCCTGCGGGTCACAGCGAACTTCGCCGGCGGGACAATTACGGTGAACGCACGTCATGGCGAGAGCGAGGATGCCCTCGGCGAATTTGAGACGCTCCTCATCGCAGAGGACGGGAACGCGATGGTGACCACTACGTACCCGAACGGCGGAGTTGTCGAAATCGAAGCGATCCTCGAAACTCCAAGCCGCGATGCAGCCCCTCGGCTGCGCCGAATTGGGTACGAATGGGCCTGCCCAGGACCGATGTAGCAAGCGCCACACCGGCCCCCAACACTACGCGGCTTTCTGAGACTTCACGGGCGACTTCGAGGATGCCATCGCGAGCTTCGAAGCTCCGGGCTTCGTATCTGGAGAGCCCGGCTTTGCGACAGGCTCCTTTGCCGGCGAGAGCTTGGCTTTCATCTTAGCCGTGAGCACTTCGCTTTCGATGAGCGCAACGCGCGCTTTCTCGCGGCCTTGCCCGATATTCTCGCCATTGAATCGATAGTACGCGCCCGCCTTCTCGACGACGCCGGCTTCCACCGCGGTATCGAGCAGGTCACCGACTGTATCGATACCGGTCCCGTAGCGAATGTCGAACTCCACCTTCTTGAAGGGCGGCGCCAGCTTGTTCTTCACCACTTTGACACGGGTGCGGTTGCCGATATGCGCTTCGCCGCTCTTGACGCTGCCGATGCGTCGCACGTCGAGTCGAACCGACGCGTAGTACTTCAGAGCGTTGCCGCCGGTCGTCGTTTCTGGGGAGCCAAACATCACGCCAATCTTGATGCGCAGCTGGTTGATGAACATCAACGTCGTGCCGGTTCGATGCGTAATCCCCGTGAGCTTTCGGAGGGCCTGACTCATCAAGCGAGCTTGGAGCCCGACGTGGGTGTCGCCCATTTCACCCTCGATCTCCGCTCGTGGAACAAGCGCTGCCACCGAGTCGATAACGACCAAGTCCACCGCACCGGAACGAACCAAGGTCTCAGTGATCTCCAACGCCTGCTCCCCGGTATCCGGCTGGCTCACCAGAAGACTCTTCGCATCCACGCCGAGGGCCGACGCATATTGAACGTCCAACGCGTGCTCTGCGTCGACGAACGCGGCGACTCCACCGGCGCGCTGGCACTCGGCGATCGCGTGAAGAGCGAGCGTCGTCTTCCCGCTCGCTTCAGGGCCGAAAATCTCGACGACGCGCCCCCTCGGGAATCCGCCGACACCAAGGGCTTCGTCGAGGCTCTGGCAACCCGTAGAGATGGTCTCCACGGACTCCACCTGGTGTTCCCCGAGTCGCATGATGCTGCCCTTTCCAAACTGCTTCTCGATCGTGCGCATCGCCTCATCCATCGCTTTGATTTTGCTTTTCAACATTCGCATAGCTTCTTTCTGCCGCTGACTGCGACGACCTTGCGAGGAGCACAAGCTGTGCCGGCGAGAGCCGAGCAGAACCCCCGAAGAAGTCGCAGGCCCAGATGTGCCGACGCCGGCAGACGCC
>JBLHKB010000028.1:0-27106 GCA_047619315.1 Polyangiales bacterium | reverse complement strand
TGATCGGGATGAACGACACGGTCGAGACGCACCACGGCGTAGTCGAGTCCGCCGCCGAGCTCTTGCGTGACGAGCTCCGCGCAAGAGTAGACGTCTTCGTTCAAGTCGATCTCTTTCCGGGGGCCGTCGTCCTCGTAGTAGTAGTCGAAGACGAAGCTGGTGCCTTGACACGCGGCTTGGCTCGTCACGCAGTGCCCCGCCGTCAGGACCAAGTCGAAGTCGATGAGCGTGCCCGAGCAGTTGGCGATGGCGGGCTGCTCCAAGAAGCGTTCGGTCGAGCAGAGCCTCTGAGCCTGCTGGAGGTTCCGCCCGCGGAAGCGCACGTCGCCGGGGTTCGACACATCGAGGATGTTGGAACTCACCAACGCCACGATCGACCGAGCCGCGAGCTCTCGAAACAGCAGGTCGGGATATTGGTACACCTCGACGCGATCGTCATTGCCGTAGACGACAAAGTCATCGCGGGACCCCACCTCTTCCTTCGCCGCAACGCAGCCCAAAGCCAGAGAAAACAGGGACAAAGCACAAAGCGATCGCATAGGGGCGTGACTCTAGTGCCGATCGCCGGTGGCGGCCAGATCTCCACCCCACGGAAGAAGACGTAGCAAGTGACGTGAAACAGGACGTCGCGACGAAACCCCTGATAACGTCGCCTCGTGGGCCTCTCACGCATTCTGCCGTTCGTCGGCTGGCTATCCAACTACGACCGGGCGAAACTTAAAAAGGACATCCCCGCCGGGCTCACCACCGCCGTGCTGCTTATCCCCCAAGGCATGGCCTACGCCATGCTGGCCGGCCTGCCGCCCATCACCGGACTCTACGCGGCCGTGGTCCCGCTCTTCGTCTACGCGCTCCTGGGCACCTCCAGGCAGCTCGCCATTGGCCCCGTCGCCGCCGACAGTCTCCTCGTCGGTGTCGCCGTCATGGCGATGGCGGAGCAAGACACGGAGCAATACGCCGCACTCGTTCTCCTGCTCTGCGCCCTCGTCGGAGCGATCCAGTTCGCCCTCGGGCTCCTCCGCGCCGGACGCCTCGTCAGCTTTCTAAGCCAACCCGTCATCACGGGCTTCATGTCCGCCGCCGCCCTCGTCATCTTTGCGTCCCAAGCCAAGTTCCTCCTCGGCGCACCGATCCCGTCGACGCCTCGACTTCACGAATGGGCCGTCGGTGCCGCCGCACACATCACGAGCACCCACGCGACAACCCTCGCGATCGGTGTCGTCGCGTCGCTCATTCTCATCGTGCTGCGAAAGCGAAAGTCGCGCGTACCCGGCGCTCTCGCTGTAGTCGTCCTCGGCACGCTGATGTCTTGGGCGCTGGACTTCGAGAGCATGGGCGTCGCCGTCGTGGGCGCTGTCCCAGCAGGGCTTCCAGCCTTCGCCCTCCCCAACTTCGACACGAGCTCTGCCCTCGCGCTCTTGCCCGCCGCCTTTGGCATCGCGATCGTCGGCTACATGGAAGCCATCGGCGTCGGCAAAGAGTTCGCACGCAAAGGCCGCTACGCCATCGACGCGGGGCAAGAGCTCTTCGCCCTCGGCACCTGCAATATGGTCGTTTCCTGCTTCGGTGGGTACCCCGTCACGGCGGGTCTCAGCCGCTCCGCCGTCCACGCCGAGTCCGGCGCCACCACGCAGATGGCCGGCGTCATCACGGGCGTAGCGCTCTGCCTCTCGTTGCTTTTCCTCACTCCCTTGTTCCACCACCTGCCGCTGACGGTCCTCGCCGCCATCGTCATGACCGCCGTCGTTCGTCTCATCGACATCCAAGGTCTACGGCGACTTTGGCGTGTTCGTAAAAGCGACGCGCTGCTCTTTCTGTTCACCTTCGCCGTCACTTCCTTCGTTGGTATGCAAAGCGGAATCGCTGCGGGCGTCGTCGCGTCGCTGGTGCTCTTTGTGCAGCGAACGACCCAGCCTCACCATGCGGTCCTCGGCCGACTTCAGGGCACGCAGAACTACCGCAACCTGCGCTACTTCCCCGATGCCATCGTCACCCCCGGCGTCGCTATCTGGCGCTTTGACGCCAGCTTCTACTTTGCCAACGCCGACTTCTTCCGCGACCAAGTCGATGCGTTACTGGCCAGCGGCACAGGCAAAGACATTCGCGCCATCGTCCTCGACGCCAGCGGCATCAACGACCTCGACGCCTCCGGCGAAGCCATGCTCCAAGGCATCGTCAAACGCCTCGGAGACACCGGCATCATCTTGCGCATGGCCAACGTCAAAGGCCCCGTGCGCCATGTGATGGCCCTCGGCGGGCTTCGAGACGCCATCGGTGAGGACCACTTCTTCTACAGCGTCCATGAGGCGGTCCTCGCCGCCGAAAGTACGCTTACTAATGCGAAAGCGTCCACCGGCGACGCCCCTCAAGATGCCTAGCCCTGAGCACGGTCTGCGCTGGAAACGCACGGAGTACTTTCAGCCAAGCTCGCTGACGGAACGCTTTTCACTCCCTGGCATTCTCGTGCTCGTGCTCGTGTTCGCCGCCGCCGCGACGGTCATCTTGGACCTTGGGCCCCTCATCACCTCCTCCCTGGCCGCTCTCGCCGCCGTGGTCGTGTGCATTGCTGGCTTCGAGCATTTTTTTCCTGGAAAGCTCATCAAACAAAAGCCCGCCTGCGCTCTCGGAGCAGACGGCATCCAATTCCCCGATGGTCGCTTCGTCCCTTGGACGCGCGTTCGCTACGTCGAACCCGAGCAGCTCCCCTCGGCCACTCAGAACACCTCCAGTGACACCATGGTCATCGGCATCGACGACCACACCGCGCGCGTGCGCGTCACCGATCCTTTGGCCTTTATCCTCGACGCTTCCCAGCGCCGGGCGTTCCACAAGGTCCTGCAGAACGACGAGCACCGCGAAGAGTTCAAGACCGAAGCCCACGTTGGTTATCGAGCGGGCATCAGACGGCCCAGCGACAACCTCGTGCGCGTCGCCCTCGACGTGAGCAAGGAGCACGAGAGCCGCCTCGAAGCCTACGCGCGCCTCGACTCTCTCGAACGCGAGAGTCTCTTCGAGAGCCTCGCCGACGAGACATTCCGCGAATCCCTCGAAGACATCCAGTAGTCCGTACGGCTGTGGTAGAAGCGTCCGCACGAGCCGGCCCGCACCCGTTGTGATGTTCAGTGTCCTCGACGCCCAGCAGAACGCTGCCCCCCTCCCCGTCTCCCTTTTCCGCTACGCACCTGCGTTCACCACTGGGCCTTTCAACGCCGACGATGTGAGGCACGCCCGCGCACGGATCTGGCGGCGAGCCCAACTAAGCTGTGACGGAGATCCGACACGGCTTCTCGCGGAGGCGTTTGCACGCAGCTTGACCCCAACGGAACTGGAAGCTCGCTACCAAGCCCTCGAATCACTGACGCCAGACGATCTCCTCGTGACGGCACGACGTTACTTCGCGCCGGAGCGCATGATCGTTTTTGTCGGGGCACCCTCGCGGCGTCGTCCACGCTTCAACATTGTGCGCGAAGAGCGCGGCTTTCGACTCGTCGAAGAGGTCCGCTAAAGTGTCGATCAGCACGCACAGTCCCTCAACGGTCCGCCACGTCGAGCCCCATCTCGCGGCGCACCGCCTCCAGGTCCTGTGAGAAGTACACCCACGGGTCGAAGCCCAGAACGGAGAGATCGACGTTCATCCCGGCGCCGCGAGAGAGCGCGCGCCCGATCCTCGCTGGGTCAAAGTGTCCCGGCGATCCGCCCGCGAAGGGCGACACCCGCACGCCCAAATGAAACTGCAGAGTGATCGTGAAGAGCCAGAAGAACGGGTCCTGCCGCGCGAAGCCCGCGATGAAAGACACGACCTCAAGCTCACCGATCGGGTCCGTGCCGTAGCCGCCTATGACGTGAGAGAAGTCGTGCCAAAGGCCTTCTTCCGCGACGGCGCCTTTCTCACCCGGAAACGGAAACTCATTGTCGACCAAGAGCTTGAAGTAGGCGTGCCCCACGGTGTTGTCTGCCAGCTCCCCAAGAGCGATGTACCGCCGCGCCAAATCGGGGTCACTCGCGCGCCCGAGGATCGGACCCACGATCTTCCAAACGCCTGCGAGACCCTTCGTTTTCAACGTCTCCGCGAAGACGTCCCGGGCGAAGCTGCGCCGCGCCAAGTCGAGCCAGAGCATCGTCGTCGCGCCGCGTGCGAGCTGAGACAGGTTCTCCACGCGGGGCTCGCTCACGCCACAGGCCGCGGCAAAGCGCCCGATGATCTGCACCTCCTCCGGGGCGACGCGCTCATCCATGAGCGCGACCATGATGCACGCCTGAACCAAGCGCTCCGCATCCTTCGCCGACAAGCCAGCGGTCTCGAGTTCCTCGGGCTCGCACGACTCGGAGCCCTCGGTAGAGATCCCGCACAGCTCCGCCGCGACGTCGATCATCGCGTCTTCGAGCGGGTGCGACTCACCGTCCGCTTCGGCAACGCGGCGCATCGCGCGAAGGACCCACGCGGCGCTCTCGGGCGACATCTCCATCAAGTGCATGAGAAAGATTTCTCACAGACCCGCTGAGAGGTCCAGGTTTGCAATGGCGCGGCAAGAATCTGTGTTAGTTGCGTGTTCATGGTTCGCGCCGAGGGCACACCTTGATCTCTGAACGCGTCCCCAGGCTTCTGCCGGCGGTGATTCGCTACGCCCTCGCACTCGCGCTCTGTAGCTGCGCCCCAGCGCGCGCCCCAGCGCGCGCGCCTGCATGGCCGACGCCGAACGCCGCGGTGTTAAACTCCCCTGCAGAGCCCACGCTGCTGCGCCCCATGTCGGTGGCGGCGATCACGCCGCCACTCTTCCCCGCCGTTGGCGAACGACGTCTACCGGGTGCAAAGCTGTGGCTCGTCGAAACGCCCGGCACAGGCCAAGTTACCATTCGCGTCAGCACCCGGCGAGGCAACGACGGGGCGTACGACGAAGAGAATATGGCTGCGATGGTTCTCACGGTCCAAGAGATGCTCAAGGCGCACCTCCCTGGGTACGAGGTCAATCCGATTCTCAGTGCGCAGGTCGCGGCTCTCGAAGTCGAGGTGCGCTCGGCGGACGCCGTCTCCGCTCTTCAGGCCATCGGCGAGGTACTCGACGGCCCCATCGATGAAGCTCTGGCACGCCAATTCCTCACTCGCTCCCACCACTCGCTGCAGCCCGCAGATCTCCTGCGTCCCAATCTCTTTCACCTATCCAACGAGCCCCTCGTCTTCCGCGCCGCGGACGCGTTAGAGCTTTGTCGCGACGAGCGCTTCTCCAGCTCCGATCGGCTCATCACCCTCGTCGGCGACTTCGACACCAGCGAGATCATCGCCGCGGGCGTCGAGGCGTTCTCAAGCGCGCATGAGATGCCTCGCGCCGAGGCCGGCGAGCTCAGCCTCATTCGCGTCGAGCGCGTTTCGCTGACGCAGTTCACCGACTCCTTCACCGTCGCCCTAACCCTCGGCGCTCCCGGTCCGCGTCACCCCCACTATGACGTCTTCAATCTGATGCTCGCCATGGCCGAGGAACCCTTACCGATCATTCCGGCGGACAACTTGGGGGGGCCCCCACCTGTCGTGAGCACCGCGCTCAACAACGAGAGACCCGGCGCCATCGCGTTCTTGGCCGTCGGCGGCGCGGCAAGTCAGGCGGAGACGCTCCTTGAAGGTCTGTTCCGCTACTACCGGGAACTCATCACCCGGCCCTTCACCGCCCGCTCACTCGCCCACGCCCGACGTCTTCACTGGGCGAGCATTCAAGCCGAACTCGACCGCGACCCCACGGACATTCTCGTCGGCGCCTTCATTCGCCACCTCATCCCGTCACAGCTCGAGGCTCGCTTCGAAGCCCTCGAAGAGCTCACGCCGGAGCTTCTCCTCGATATGACGCGCTACTACTTTGCGCCGGGTCGAATTATCCTCTTCGTGGCGGGCCCACGGTATTTTCTACAGTCGCTCATCGTTCGCCGAAACGGGAACGGTTTTCGACTTCGTGTCGACCCACCGCGCCGAAACTGAACTCGCCTCCAGCGGTCTCCGGGAATCCGCGCGGGGATCTCAGCAGTCACGCATCGTGGACCGCCTTTCCTGCTGGAAAGGTTCGCGACGGAGTGCACGTTTCGAGCCACCGGCCCCGCCGGCCCAGCTCCCAGACGAAGCAGCCGAGAGGCGACCCGGAAGCGCCAGAAGCGTCTGAAACGCTTGAACCGGGCGAGTCGACGGGGCGCCCACACCTTCGCCGGTGGCCTCATCAGGATGCGGGTGACGGCTGGAGAGTCTGGTGAGCGGCGACACGCCAGGCGTGTGGCCCAGACTTGCGCGGGTGCTGCTCGCGCTGCGACGAGGCAACACTGTGGCCTAAATCAGCTGCCTCCCCGCGGATGAAAGCCAGAAGACTGCGAACACGCCTTCCACCGACGGGCTCGGCGCTCTAGGCTCGCGATATGGCTTCCTATTCAATTTCCGTGCAGCGTAACGATGGCTCGTCGGCGCTCTTCGATTTTCATCACGGCAAGATCACCATTGGACACCAGCAAGGCGAGATCGCGACGCTGGACCCCTTGGTCGCTGACCCGCACGCGGAGCTACACTTCGACGGCTACACCGTAACCTACGTCGACTCAGGATCGCCCGCCGGCTCGTTCTTGCCATCGGGCGAACGACTCTCCGCGCCGCTTCCGCTCCAGGTCGGAAACTCCGTTCGCTTCGGTGGCTGCACCCTGAAGATCCAGGATATCCGACCCGACATCGGAGGCGTGCCAACTCCACCCGCTCCACAGGCTCCACAGGCTCCACAGGCTCCGTACCCTGCGGCGATGCAGCCTCCGGTCCCCGCGTCGATGCAGCCTGGAATGCAGCCTCCGATGCAACCTCCAACCCCTGCGCCGATGCAGCCAGGAATGCAGCCTCCGATGCAGCCAGCAGCAGCCCCCGGGCCCGCCTACGGCCTGCCTGCGGCGGCAGCGGTCAGCGGCCAACCAGGCGAACCGGCCCAAGGTGCAGGCGTCGTCGACCGGCTCATGTACCACCTCCGCACCGCGTCGGCGCGCTACAAGAAGCACTACCTGAACGGCGTGCTCACCGTCGGCCTCGTCGCCATCCCCGCCGCCCTCATCAACGCGCTCCTCGGCTGGATCCCCTTCGTCGGCCTCATCGTCGCCATCCTCGTCGGCATCGCGCAGCTCCTGCTCATCCCCCTCTCCGCTGGCGCGATGGGCCGCTGGGCGCTCGCTACCGCCGCGGACCAGGATCTTCATTGGAAGAAGGCCTGGAAGAACGCGCTCAAGGACCCCGTGCAGGAGTGGCTCAACCTCTTCGTCTCCCAGATCGCCACTCTCATCGGCGTGCTCCTCCTCATCGTGCCCGGCATCATCGTCGGCATGTTCGCCCTGCCGGCCTATCTCCTCGAGGGCAAGAAGTTCGTCGGCATTCCTAGCCGCTCCGCCGAGCTGGTGATGAAAGACGCCGGCAGCCTGATCGGCCTTGGCCTCCTCAGCATCCTCTCTTTCCTCCCGATGGTCTTCATCGTCGGCATCTTCACTGCCATCCTCACCTTCGTCCCCGTAGTTGGCGAACCGTTGACCGCCTTCCTGAGCGTCGCCCTCAACGTCCTCGTGGCTCCCTTCCTCTATCTCGTCTGGGCCCAGGTTTACTACTCCACCGTGCGCCGCTTGGAAGCGACGGACCCCATCGTCGACCACGCCGCCACCATCCAGAGCTGGTCCGCCATCGAGTAGGACGCCGCCCCTTACTGAGCTCGCGGCTGGGATGTCCCTATCCGCAGCTCAGAGCGAGTCCGTCATAGGAAGCCCCCGCTACTGAATCGGCGGCAAACAGACTCGTTCGGTACAGCTCAGCCCATCGCAGCAGTCATCATCCGTCGAGCACGTCTCGTCCGTCTGGCGACATCGCTCCGGTGGTGGTGGCGAGCACACGAGGGCGCCGTCATCGCCGGGGCGGCAATCACCGCCGCAGCACTCCGAGCCCACGGAACAAGAGTCGCCGTCATCGCGGCACGGACGCGGAGCCCAGTACGCGGAGATGTTGCGCGTCGTCGTTCGCTGACCGGCAACCCAGTAGGGCACGGAGCTCGGGTCGACGCCGCCGTCGGCGTCCATTCGAATCGCCGTGACCCAGATCTGCTGCAGGCCCGCGCCGCGCGTTCCGACGACTTCGTTTCCGTAGTCGCGGCGCGTCAGGAACGAGAGCCAGAAGTAGCCGCCGCCTTCGAAGGGTGAGAAGCGCGGCTGGAAACTCGTGGTGTCGTCGCCGTTCGCGGCATCGAGACGAACCACATCGCTGCCATCGCGGCCCATGATGTAGAGCGACGCGAGCTGGTCTTCGCTTCGCGTTCCCGTGCCGTGACTGAAGGCGATGCGTGACGAGTCCGGCGTCCAGCTGGGGTAACTATCCGCGATACCGCCGGGCGAGCTTCCGCTCAGGTCCCCGCCTGGGTGGATGACGCGATTCTCGCCCAGAGCATCGACACCCGTGACATCAAGCGTTCCGATCGACCCCTGCACAAACCCGCCACCCCAGGCATCGACGTCCGTCACATACGCGATCTGTGTGCCATCCGGCGACCATGCGGGTTGCGTCGTGTTCATTGGCACGGCTCCCGTCACAGCCACCGCCGCGCCGCTGAAGGGGTCCAGGAAGCCCATCAATCGGGTGGAGCTGTCGGCCTGGGAGATGACCAGGCGCGAGTCGTCCGGCGACCAAGAGCTAAACCACCAGCGAGCCGAAGTGGGCTCTGCGCGGACCAGCGGATACTCCGTCGGAGGGTCCGTCGCCGTGAGGTCCTCCGTCAGGTCGAAGACCGCGCCGATGTTTTCACCGCCGCCGAGACGTCCCGCCATGTAGCGGCCGCTGTTCGAGACCGTGTGGCAGCCAACGCAGCGATCTCCACGCATTCCGGTGGGCGGCGAGGGCATGAAGCTCTCCGCCGTGGCGGTTCCGCCGTCGATGCGCAAGATCTCGCCGGCCGCGATGTCCCAGTAGTAGACCGACCCCGTCACCGCCGCCGACGCGAAGTGCACGCTGCGCTCCACACCCATCACGGCATCGGTCCCATCAAAGCGGTCAACGCGAAGCACCGCGTCTTCGCTAGGGCTCGTCCGGGCGAGGACGCTCCAGGCGCCAGCCTCCGCAAGCCAGTGCCGGTCCGGTGAGCTCACGTAGGCGACGAAGTCGAAGTACGCTTTGCTCATCGTGACGCGGTAGACGTCCGTCGCTGTGCCGCGAAGCCACTGAAGGTCAGCGGGGTACACGTTCTGCGGCAACACGGCGCCATCGAGGGGGTAGACCAAGTCGGCGCGACGCGCCTCGTCCTCCACCGGTGCGCCAAACAGACCGGCGACATCGTCAGGGACCCCGGGGCCCACCAGAGTCTGGCTCAAACGAACCGTGATGCTCGCTTCAGCCATGCCTTCGACGCGCCCCGGCGCCGTCGCTCGCAGCGTGACGACTCCGCCGGCTGCGCCACTCGCCACAAACTCACCGCTGGCCACATCGACGCGACCGACCGCCAGCGAGTCGAGCTCGAAGAGTCCGCCCGCTAGCTCTGCTTCGCTGCCATCCTCGAAGACGCCGATAAGCGCGAAGTCGGCGCTTGGCGTCTCCCCCGGCGCCGCCCTCAGCTCCACCATCGCCGGCTCAAGACGAAGCCCTGTCAGCGTCGCTGGGCGCGAGTCGACGAAGGGCGTATCCAAGACCGGGGCATCGATGCGCGGACCTCCGTCCACCGAGGGCTGGCAGGTTTCATCGAGACAAACCTCGCCGGGACAGTCCAAGTCTGACCCACATGTGCGCTCGACGGGAGCGTCCGGGGAACAGGCGACGAGTGCAAAAAAGACGAGGCAAGAAGTGCGCATGCCAAAGTATAACGCAGCCTCATCGCCGTTGGCGAGCCAGAGAGCTAGAACGTCACGGGGTCCGCTCCCCGCGTGACGTAAACACAGCATAGAGGACCGGGAGCACGATCAGCGTCGCGAACGTGGCGCTGACCATGCCGCCGACGACGACGGTCGCGAGAGGCCGCTGTATTTCTGCGCCAACCCCCGTGTTGAGAGCCATGGGGATGAACCCAAACGCAGCGACGAGGGCTGTCATGAGCACCGGGCGAAGGCGCGTCTCCGCCGCCTCGCGGATCGCGGCGAGTGGCTCCCGACCTTGTTTGCGAAGCCGTATGACATAGGAAACCAAGACCATATCGCCGAGCACAGCGACGCCAGAGAGCGCGATAAACCCGACGCCGGCGGAGATGGAGAAAGGCATATCCCGGATCCACAAGGCCACGATGCCGCCGACGGCTCCGAAAGGGACACCGGTGAAGACGCGAAGCGCATCCGACAGCCGTCGATAAGTCAGGTAGAGCAGCGCAAACACGAGCAGCAGCGCCAGGGGGATGACGATGATGAGACGCTTCTGCGCGCGCTCCATGTTCTCGAACTGACCGCCCAACGTGGTGTAATAGCCTTCCGGCAGGTTGATCTCCGAGTCGAGAACTCGGCGGACGTCCGCCACGAAGGAACCCACATCACGGCCGCGAACATTCGCTTGGATCACGATTCGACGTTTGGCCCATTCGCGTTGAATCGTGGAAGGACCTTCGATCACCTGAATGGTCGAGACGGAGGAGAGCGGAACTTGAGCGCCCGACTCCGAGCGAATCAGGATCTGTCCGATCTGCTCTGCCGAAGATCGCGCTTCATCACTTAGGCGAAGCACCAAATCAAAACGGCGCTGACCTTGCGCGACTTGCCCAAGAGGCTGGGTTCCCAGGGACTCGACCACCTGCAGAATTTCTCCAATCTCGATCCCGTACCGCCCCGCCGCTTGGCGGTCCACCTCCACCGCGAGCATGGCTTGTCCGGTGAGCTGCTCGACGCTTACGTCTACGGCGCCGGGGATCTGCTCCACCCTCCGCCGGATCTCGTCGGCGGATGTCGCCAAGCGATCGAAGTCGTCGCCGAAGAGCTTGATCCCCACGTCCGAGCGAATGCCGGCGAGCATTTCGTTGACGCGCATCTCGATGGGTTGGGTAAAGATGCTTCGCATCCCTGGCATGCCTTCGAGTGTCTCGCTGATCTGCTCGACGATCTCGTCTTGGGTCTCGGCGAGGCTCCACTCGTCGCGCGGAGTGAGGGTCAAGAACACGTCTGAGACCTCAAGACCCATCGGGTCCGTGGCGACTTCGGCGGTCCCAGTTCGTGTCCAGATGTGATCGATCTCGTCGGGATAGCGCTCAAGCAAGAGCTGCTCGATCTGGGTGCCGTAGCGAATGGACTCTTCCAAGGAGATCCCAGCGACGCGAACGGTGTTGATCACGAGCGCTTGTTCGCGAAGGCGCGGAACAAACTCGGTGCCAAGCTGAGGAGCCAGGAGCGCCGCGTTGACGACGACCAGTGCAGCCAAGATCAGCACAACCTTTCGTTTTTCTAGCGCCCAGTCGAGGACGGGAAGGTAGAGCGCCTTGAGCCATCCTACGAGGCGGTTGTCGCCCTTCCCTTTGCTGCCAGGCCCTTTGCCCTTCTTGAGCGCATAGCTCGCGAGCACGGGCATCAACGTGACCGAGAGCAGCATGGACCCCGCGAGGGCGAAGATGACGGTCAGCGCCATCGGCTGGAAGAGTTTTCCCTCGACGCCTTCAAGCGCCAAGATCGGCAGGTAGACCACCGCGACGATCAGCTCGCCAAAGAGCGTCGGCTTTCGCACTTCGACGGCGGCGTCGCGCACGATCTCTCGAACGCTCCGCGTGCTGCTGTCTTCGTTCAATCGACGGACGGAATTCTCGACCATGATGACAGAGCTATCGACCACCAAACCAAAGTCGATGGCCCCAAGACTCATCAGACTCCCCGCCACGCCGAAACGCAGCATGGCGTTGAACGCGAAGAGCATCGAAAGAGGGATCGCCAGCGCGACAATGAACCCGGCGCGGAAGTTACCGAGGAACACGAAGAGCACCGCGATCACCAGAAGAGCGCCCTCAAGCAAGTTGTTGCGGACCGTCTCGAGCACCTGGTCCACGAGGTGCGTCCGGCTGTAGACTTCCGTGAGCTCTGCTCCTTCCGGGAGGCTACTCCGTACTTCTTCGAGGCGGCCCTCGAGTCGCTGTGTAATCTCGCGACTGTTCTCGCCCATGAGCATGAAGCCAAGGCCGAGGACCGCTTCGCCCTCGCCTTGATACGTCACCGCGCCGCGACGGATCGCGTAGCCTTCACGCACCTCCGCCACGTCTCTCATGGTGATCGGTGTCCCGTCCACATTCGCGAGGACCATGGACTCGATCTCTTCGATGCTCGTCACCAATCCCTGGCCCTGAATGATCTGCGCTTCGCCGGCTTGGTCGAGGACGCCGCCGGCGGCGTTTCTATTTCCTCGACGAACCACGTTGGCGATGTCGTCCAAGGTCAGCTCATATTTGATGAGGTGCGCCGGCTCGACGATCACGTGAAACTGCTTTTCGTGCCCGCCCCAGGTGTTGATCTCCGCCACGCCCGGCACTTGCACCATCTGCGGGCGTATGACCCAGTGATGCAGCGTTCGTAGCTCCGCTGCGCTCATCGTGTCGCTGCTCAGAACGTACTGAAAGACCTCCCCAAGTCCGGTGGCGACGGGACCGAGGGCGGGGCGGTCAATTCCCGCCGGAAGGTTTGTCCCAGACACGCGCTCACCAACCACCTGACGAGCGAGGTAGATGTCTGTGTCGTCATCAAAGATCGCGACCACTTGGGAGAACCCGAACTTCGAGATCGAGCGCACCTGCGTGAGGCCTGGCAGCCCAGAAATGGACTGTTCCACCGGGTAGGTGACCTGCCTCTCGACCTCGACGGGAGAAAGCCCCGACGCAGATGTGTTGATCTGCACCTGAACAGGAGTCGTGTCGGGTAAAGCATCAAGCGGCAGCTCCGCAAGGCTAACCAAACCCAGGAGCGCCAGCACGCCTGTGGCGATCAACACAATGGGTCGATTCCGAAGACAAAGATCGATGAGCGCGGTCAGCATCAGTCAGCGCTCGCGGTCTCTACTTCGCAGCAACCTGCCCCGATGCTGCCAGGCATGATCTCCGTGCGAAGCAAGACAGCACCGGTGGTGACCACGGCATCCCCCGCTCGCACGCGGCCCACCACCTGCACCAGCTGTCCGCTTCCGTGTCTCTCAACCACGCGAGGCTCGAATACACCCGGCGCGCTGCGAACGAAGAGGAGCTCAAGGTGGTCCATCCGCTGAACCGCGCTGCGCGGAACCGTGACGGCTGTTCGGGGTGCGCCCGTTTGTACCCGCGCTCGAGCGAACTGGTTGGCGCGGAGCAGACCGTCCGGGTTCGGCAACTCAGCGCGCGTGCTCACGGTTCGCGTTCGTGGGTCCACTTCCGCCGCGATCCAGGTGATCTCGCCAGTGGAGGTCCCGCTTTGGCCATCCACGCGGAGGGTGACGCTTTGGCCGAGGGCGATGCGAGCAGCGTCCGCTTCGGGGATGTCACAGATGGCCCACATCACCGAGGTGTCGACGATGGTCGCAAGGGACTCGCTTTCGGTGGCCAAGCGCCCGATCACAGCCGGCCGTCGCACGATGGTTCCTCCGATCGGAGCGGACAAGGAGTAGCGCCCCGAAGGACCTGACCGGCCAGCCCCGGCCATTCGCAACGTCGCGGTGGCCGTTCGCACGTCCGTTTGCGCAGCGCTCAGCGCCTGTTCGGCGATCTCCACTTGGCGCACCGAGGCGATGTCGCTCGCACGCAACGCGCGTTGCCTCGCGAGGTGCAGCTCAGCCGTCTGGACCCGCTGCCGAGACGTGACCAAGAGACCCTGGGTTTGGCCTACCTGCGTGCTCTCGAGGTCGAAGAGGCGAGCGCCCGGCTCTACCTGAGCGCCCAGCTCTACGCGAACTCGCCGAACGATCCCCGGGACGATGGCCCTGACCTCGGCGATGCGGTCGCCATGAAAAGCGATGCGCCCTGTGCACTCGACGTCGACGGACGCTTCGGCGGCTGTCGCAACCTCAGTTTCAATTCCGGCAGCGCTCTCGATGTCTGGCATCTGAAAGCGAACCACGCGAGCCTCGATGGCCGCACGCTCCGCACCCGGTGGCGCAAGTTGAGGGTTGCAGATGGGACACAGGGACTCGGGAAAACCGTGCTCCTCGCAGTAGTCTCCGGCGGCTCGAAACTGCGGCACGAGGGACGGGTTGCACAAGGTGCAGCTGGACTCCGGGAGTCCATGTTCCACGCACCAGTCACTCACCGGACCAGCCGGCGGCGCCTGCGGATTGCACACGGGACAGACGGACTCGGGGAAACCGTGCTCCTCGCAGTAGTCTTCTCTGCCTCGATACCACTCGATGAGCGAGGGGTTGCACTTGGTGCACTGTGATTCCGGCAGCCCGTGCCCACCGCACCAATCACTCGCTGCCGCAGGGGCGTCGATCTCCGGGATCACGGCGTCCGCATTGCAGATCGGGCAGAAGGACTCGGGGAAACCGTGCTCATCACACCAGTCTCCTTGGGCCTGGTAGACCGCCGCGAGGGCGGGATTGCATTGTGGGCACAAGCCCTCTGGCAAGTGGTGTTCACACTCTCCGGTCGACGCCGTCTCTTCGACGGACGACGTCTCTTCGACGGACGACGTCGCGGCGACCTCTCCCTCATCAGGCCGTGGCGGCTCCTCGCAGCCGGCCAACGCCATGGCAAGGCAAGCGAGCAGCGTGACCGACCCGTCGCGACAGCGCCTCATGGGCTGCCTTCGGCCAAGCGCGGAGGGCGCTCGATGACGAGCTCTGGGTTGCAGATCAAGCACTGGGACTCGGGCAGCCCATGCTCTGGGCACCAATCGCCGGTGGCCTGAAAAGCTGGGATGAGCGAGGGGTTGCACCGAGTGCAGAGGGACTCGGGCACTTGGTGGCCACCACACCAATCTTCGTGGGAGCCCGGCGCAGCGCCTTCCGGCGCATGTTCCGTTTCAGCCGTCGCAGCGAGCGCTGTGCTCGGAGGGGCTTGCTCTTCTTGGGTCGGGATCTCTTCGCACGCGGAAGAGAAAGCCAGTGTCAGAAGCACCGAAAATCGGACAACGGATCGCAGGTGGGCAAGGTACATGAGGTGTTTCAGCTTTCTTGGTTTCTGTTTTGGAGTCATCGCGCCACACCTCTTTGTGCGGCGAGTTCAGCTCGCGCCGCCGCCGCCTCGAGGAGCCGGTCTAGGTAGACCGCTCTCCCTTGGATAAGCTCACGGCGAATGGAGAGCAGCTCGCCAAGAGGAACGGCGCCGGCTTCGTAGCTTCCGATGGCCAGTCGTTCAGCGCGCTCAAGAGCAGGTAGCCCCGTCTCTTCGAAGTGGCGCGCGGCCAGCGACAAAGCACCCGCCGCCCGCTGAGCCGTGTCCACTTCGACGGAGGCTGTTGTCGTCGCAGCGTCCAGCTCTACGCGAGCCAACTCTTCGCGCGCAGCAGCCATCGCGACGTCGCCTTGGCCATGATCGAAGATGGGGAGCGCGAGGCTCAACGTCCCTTGAACAATATGCTCTCCCCCATCGGTGGAGCGTTGTGCTTCCCCGGTGTATTGAGCCCCAAGGGCGACGTTGGGCCACCGGTTCGCGCGGCCCAGCTCCGCTTCGGCGAGCGCTTGGCGCACTTCGGAGCGTATAGCGCGCAAGTCCGCGCGCTCTGACACATCCAGTGGACTCGGCGGACTCTCTTGCGACATTCCAAGCGCTCGAAGATCCCCGCGCACTCGAAGCTCCGCATGGACGCCGATACCGAGGAGCACCTTGAGACCACCACGAGCGCGGAGGAGTGAAACTCGAGCACTCTCGCCTTCGCTTTGCGCTCGCGTCGCAGAGATCGTCGCGACGGACACATCCAAGCCGCCTGCGTCGCCGACCTCATGCCGTCGAGTCGCCGTCTGCAGCACCGCATTCGCGACCAGAAGGTTCTCCTGGGACAGCTCCACGCGCAGCTCCCAGTACAGAACGGAGAAGAACGCCAGACTCACCTCACGTTCGACGTGGCGCATCCGGTCCTCGCTCCGAGCTTCTTGAGTCTCCGCTCCAGCGCGAGCGATGCTCTCGCGCTCGCCTCTTTGCCCCCCAAGCTCGAACCATTGCCGGACGCGCACGGACCAATCGATGGAAGTCTCTCCAGCGCCAAAACGCGGACCCAGCGCCCCGGAGATTTGTGGATTCAACCGCCATACGGACGCCGCATCGATCTGACTGCTGGCCAAACGCGCACGGGACCCTCTGCTCCTTGCTTCGGGCGAACGTTGGCGCGCCATCGCGAGCGCCCCCTCAAAAGTGATCTCAACCACCGGCTCCTGCGCGTGTGCGGACGGAGTCCACAGCACAACAATCAGGAAACCGATGAGGCTCCATCTAAACATCTCGAAACTCCCTTACACGGCAAGCCCGCCCTCAGCCGATAGGGACGCGGTGTCTCTCAACACCAAGTCTCTTTACGACGGGCAACGAACTTCCCGATCCAAACTCACAAATGGGTGTGGGTTAGGAGAGTGTTCGTGGCGGACGGTAGATCCCGGCACCGGTCCCTGTCGCCGGCATCCCGCCCGGATCGACGAGGCACATTCGGGTCATCGAGAACGCCGCCTTAGGAAGCACTAGGAGCGTGCTCGCGAGGGCGACGGTCATTCCAGCGCTGCAACTTGGGCAGTCATCCGGACACCCGGGATCGCTTGAGTGGTCATCGTCCGAGTGCTCGCTGACGTGCTCGGAAAAAACTCCCTGCACTTTTTGAGTCGTGCCCGGCTTGTTCTTGGCGTAGCGGCTTGTCAATGGCGGTGACGCTTCAGCATCACAGGCGCAGGCGATGACACAACCCTCGCCCGCGAACGCCGTCGCGAGCCCCGCAGGCCCTAAGAAGACCCAGAGGCTCAGAAAGCAAACAGCGGCCATCCGTAAATCACTGAGGGTATTTGAAGGCCTTCGCATTCGCGCCTTAGCGTATCACGCAGAGGTTCGAGGACAAATCGAACCCCTCGCCCTCCCGCCAAGGAGTCCAAGACCCGCGAAGCGTTCTTCAAGCCGAATCACGGCGAGCAACTAGCGAAGAAGCCGTAGATACGCGATGGCGTCCCGCTTGTCCTGCTCCGTGAGCGTGACTTGCCCACCGATGAACGGGTCGATCTCGAAGAAGAGCGCGTACTGGTCCATCACCGCTTCAAGATCCGGCGCAGAGTTGTCATGGAAGTAAGGCGCCGTTCGCCGCACGCCCCAGAGCTGCGGCGTCTTGAAGAAGCCAGTGAAGACGTTGCGTGGCAGCACGAACGGCGGCGGAAGCACCGCTTCGTTGAGGAGCACGCCTGGGTCCGTCGTACTCACCTCCACGATATTGCCGACGCCGTCGTCAACGAGGAGGTTGTGCACCGGATGGTCGAGGAAGTTCGTCCCCGCCGACGGCTCACCCACGAAGAGTGGATGGAAGCGGGCGCCTTCCAGGGCGGGGAACACGGCCGCGCCATGCTCGTTGGTCAGGTTGAGCATAGGTCCGCTGTGACAGAGCGCGCAGATCCCATCCGTGCTTCCTGGGGTGAAGGGCGCGTCGACGAACATGCGACGCCCACGTCGTTCCGAATGAGTCCGACCCCGCGGAAGCCGAGGCGGTGGGCCTCCGCGTGAATAGAGAAAGAGCGGAAAGCTGCTGTAGAAACGAGGCGCGAGCTGCTGAAAGTCCGCGATGAGCCCGAGCTCCTCGGCGGTCGGCGGCACCGTGCTCTGCGCATGACCCATGATCGCGTCGAGGGCTTGGTCTTCGAGCGTCGCAGCACGAAGGTCGTACATGAGCGCGGGGTCAAGGCCAGGTGTGTTCAAGGTGGAAGGGATCGCTCGGAACACATCGATGGTCCGCTTGCTCGGATCGTCCGCGTTCGTGACGTACCAAGGCAGATCGAGAGTGATCCGAATGGTTCCCTCGGAGAGGAAGCGCGTGACGCCCACGCCGTCGTCGTCAAGAGCGTCGTGCTGGAAAAGAGGACCATCCGGGTTCCGCCGATAGCGGGCGCGAATCTGAGGCATGGTCAGCGTGCCGGTGGCTACGGAGTGGCACGTTTGGCACGTTCGTCCGTTGCCGCCGAACTCCTCGTCCCTAAAAAGGCGACGCCCCTCGACCAATGGATGGTCGGCGTAGCGCAGCTCCTGACTCTGCCCAGCGTACTCGGCGTTGAGCTCCTCTTCGCTCGGCACGCCACACGCCACAAGCCCTACAACACACATCCCCAGCGCAATTCCGGTCTTCATTCGCTTCCCCCTTGAGAGGAAAAGTACAGCAGACGTGCCCAAGAACCGACTTTCAGCGGCACCCACCCGTCTGACATCCCAGCGAAAGCGTGCTTATTCGCGCACGATCGACACGTTCGTCAGCGTCGAGTCTCGGCTCAGCCGAAAACCAACCCCTATGCGCTCTCCAAGGCCTTCCACACGGCATCGCTGCTCGCCGTCTCCAATACGAACCGTGACCTCGTCGCCCGCGCGCTGAACACGCACGCGCCCAGCACCTCGCGGGAGCGTGCAGAGCGCGGGCCCCACTTCACTCGAGTTCGCCACCACCCGCACGGGAGCCACGCCCTCAGGCCGCAGCAAGATCTCAACGCTTCCCGTGTAAGCAAACTCCACGCGAAGGTCCGCGAAGCGGAGCGTCGCCAGGTCCGCGCGAGCGTCGGGCACGAGCGCCCGAAGGGTCGTGCCCGCCGCGTCAAAGCGCAGGGCAGAGTCGAGGGCAAAGTCGTCCGCCAGGAGCGTCGCTGGCGCCTGATGAAAGGGCGTTCGCGCCACCACTTGGCGCATCGATGCGCCCCGCGCCGAGGTCGACAGCACCACTCCGTCGGCCAGCGTCGTGACCGCGTCCGGCGTATCGCTCATGGCGAATTCCTCCGCCGTCGCGCGCCCCACATCAAAGGCAAACGCGCGGGATGCGCCCGTCTCATCGCGGCCACTCACGAACAAACGTCCATCTGGAAGCGCCGTCGCCCGCACGTCGCTCAACGGCGGCGCGCTCTCCAAGAGAACATCGTCGTACGCCAAAGCAGGAATCGCCGAGAGCGTGGGCGGAACACGACGAAGCACCCGCACCATCGACGACGAACGTCCAGCAACGCTGCTCGCCACCACAGCGATTCGGCCACCCGGCAGCGCAACGCCCGTCGTGTCTGGCAAGGCTGGCAGCCGCACCGACTCCAAGAGCGCCCATTCATCGTTGACCGCGTCGTACGCGATGACATCGCCGACGGGGTTACCCCCATCGGCCACTCCGCCGAGCGCGACGATGGCCCCGTCGTCCGTGCGAACGAGGGACATCCCAGCGCGACGAATCGGCATCGCGGCGGCGGCGCGTGAGGTCCCTGCTTCAACGTTCAAGATCTCAGCGCTTGAAACCACCACGCCCTCGCCTCGCCCGCCGACCACAAGCACCTCGCCGCCGCCAAGGCCAAGAGCCGTCGACTCCCGCCGCGCGCTGGTGAGCGCTCCCGAACGCAGCCGCGTTCCATCGATGTCGAACACTTCGAAGCTCTGTTGGGCTGTGCCACCACCCACCACCACCAACGTCTGGCCTTCCAGCGCTGTGGCTGCCCCGGAACGAGCCATCTCCAGTTCATCCCCGCGCTGCGCCAGCGTTTCACCAGGTGGCAATCGCAGAACCTGGCGCGTCGCCGGGGCCACGACCAAAGCTCCGCCCTCCCTCGTTGGAAACAGCGAAGCTCCCGCCGAGGCCAGCGCCGGATCGCCAAGTGCGCAGTCCTGCGCCAGCGGCAAGAGCAGCATGGGCCCCGCCGTGCTCTCGCCGATGGCGTAGCGAACGCCAAAGCCTTCCCATCGTCGCGTCGTCGCGCGAACGACCAGCACCGCCGTGTCGAAGGGGAACCGGTCGATCATGCCCGGCTCGCCCGGCCGAAGGATCTCGATGGTCCGCGCATCACTCGCCGCGAAGTCTCCAAGCGCTTCGACCACCACCGTGTCGATGGGGTCCATCGGGCGACAGCTCGCTGCGCCACTGAAGCGCAACTCCACGTCGGCGACGCGAATCGTGTCTTCCGGCGCACACGCAAAGAGCGCGCAAAGCACGCTGATGGACCAAGGGCGAAACATAAGCGAGTATGTTGTTTCACGAATGAGCACGGCGGAGCAATTGAAGAGCGAAGACGCTCCCCCAAGCAGGCGAGGCCCAGTGCCTTTCGGCAACTATCTCCTCGACGAGCTCATCGCCGTCGGTGGCATGGCCCGGGTCTATCGCGCTCGCTTGCGAGGGGCCCTGGGTTTTGAGAAGCCCCTCGTCGTGAAGCAGGTCCGGCCTGAGCTCGCTCAAGACCCCCGTTTTGTCGCGATGTTCGCGGAAGAAGCGAAGACCCTGGTTCGCCTCTCGCACCCCCATATTGTCACGGTCTACGAACTGGGCGTCGTCGATGAGACCTACTTCATCGCGATGGAGTACGTCGAAGGCGTCACGCTCCACGCGCTCATCGAAAACGCGTGCCTCAGCCCAGAGTTCGCAGCCCACATCGCTTCCCAGGTTTGCGACGCGCTCCACCACGCCCATGAGCGCTTCGATCTGGTTCATCGCGACGTCACTCCGCGCAATATTCTCGTCGACGAAGAAGGACAAACCCGGCTCGTGGACTTCGGTATCGCCGTGCCGCGCGATGGCGCCCGAGAGGACGAAGGCGGCTTCGGCTCCGTCGGATATATGTCGCCGGAGCAGCTCCGAGGTACCGCGCTGGGTCCGCGAAGTGACGTTTTCTCGCTCGGCTGTGCCATCCATCAGTCGTTGTTCGGCGAGGTCCCGTTCAACACCAAGGGCACAAAGCTCATCAGGGCCACGGCCCCGACGAGCGACAGCCCCTTCGCAGCGCATGTCGCAGCGATGGTGTCGCTCGCTGCCTCAAAACGACCCAACGCACGTGAGGCGGGCCGCGTATTTCGCACCTGGCTCTCCCAGAATCGCCCCGAAGGGGTCGCCCAAGAGCTTGGAGCGCTCGTCAGTGAGGTCCGCGAGACGCAGTCTGCCCAGGCCCCCACGGACCCAGGCAAAGCAGAAGCTGGACACACCAGCACCACACGCTCCATCGCGACGAGCCCTCTCCTGCCGACCAGCGGTGAGCTCCTCGATACCGAAGCCGGCGGCACGGTTCCATTGCCAGGTCGCAGCGGGCGCGGCGAGGTCGTGGAAGACATCGCAGCCAAAGACATCGCGGCCAAAGACATCGCAGCCAAAGACATCGCGGCCAAAGACATCGCAGCCAAAGACATCGCGGCCAAAGACGAAATACCCCCTGAGTCGCCCTCCAAATCGCGCGCTGGCCCGTTCTTGCTCCTCCTGGTGCTTCCAGCGTTGGTCTTCGGATGGCTGCTTCTACAGCTCCGCGGAATCCAATACACGAGCACGCCGGAGACGCCGCCGCGGACGAGCGTCGAGACGCCTGAAGACGACGTGGACCCACCGCAGGAAGAAGTCGGAGTCCAGGATCCAGAACCCGATATAGCTCCGACGCCGCCGCCAGCGGAGATCACGCCGATGAACGTCGCAGCAACCGCGATGAGACAGCCTCCCGAAGCCGTCGGCAACGCCCTCGTGGTCTTCGCCTCCACCCCGTGGGCGGAAGTCTACATCGACGGCCGGCGTCTAGGCGTGACGCCTCTGCGAGAGCGCCTTCCCCGAGGTCGTCACGTCATCCGGCTCGTCAACCCAGCCCTTGGAGCGGAGCTCAGCCGCACCATCGAACTCGATGGCGGCCAAACACTTCGGCTCCGGGCCGACTTTAACAGCAGCCCTCCAGCATTTCGCTGAAGGGCCGTCAGCGACGGCGAATCAGCGACGCGGAGTCAAAGTGAACGGCGCGTTCACTTGCGCACACGCTCCACCCGTAGGCCGGGGGAAACGCCAGTTGCGAGCGAGGCGACGTACGCAGCCAAACACTTCGTTGTCTCGAAGCGAGCCACCCACATTCACCTGGTCGACGCTTCCGTCTCGGCCGATGATCATGCGGACGCTGACGGTTCCCTGCAGGATATTGTTCTGCTTGAGCGCGCGCTCGTAACAAGCACGCACCTGGGGTCGCTGTCGCGCCACGACCTGCTGAACCGCGGAGACATCCAAGTTGCCTTCGCAGTTTCGGGGCACCCGACGCATCGTGCTCATCATCGCCACGGCCTCTTCTTCACCGGCATCAAAGCCAGTGTCTGGAGGACCAGCGTCTTCGATCTCGTCCGGGATCTCGATCTGTGGCTCGAATTGATTGGGCCGCGTCGGCGTCTCTACAACAGGTGTCGGCTCTGGCTCAGGGTCCGGCTGCGTTCCGCAGTAAACTCCAATGGCGAGCAGAACGAGCAGTATGCCAACGAGTCCGTATTTAGCGCCGCCGCCTGTGATGGGCGGTGGGGGGGTCGTATCACTCAATCGATTGCCTCTCTCTAACGGGCGTGAGGATAGCCACGGTTGTAGGATCAAACAACGAAAGAGCACGTTCTGAGACCAAACAACGAAAAGCACCGTCGATTCATTTGCACCCCATTTGCGTCAATTTCGTGCCCCCTCACATGAAATGGCTACCCTTTCGTCAATGATCCGCATTCTCCCCTTCCTGCTCCTCACTTTGGCCGGCTGTGAAGCTCTGGCCTCCGCCTCCTTCACGGTAGGCGTCGAAGCTGAGCTTGGCGGTTCTGACTTCGCCCTTCCCGATGAGTTGCGTGAAGAGACGCCCAGCGGCCCACGCATCGTCGAGCTCCCCTGCGGCCCCATGGGCATGTGCCCCGGCAACGACGAAGTCGCCATTTCCTGCGAAGGCGGCCTGTGCAACCCAGCGCCACAGACCATCGAGATCAATATTGGTGACGTGATCGACCTCGACGAGCTCGCGGGAGATGCCGATCAGCTCTTCAACCAGGTCGACACCATCGAGATCCTCTCGGTGGAATACCAGGTCCGTCGAAACACCCTCACCATCGACACCACGACCGTCGATGTCTTCTGGGGCCCAGCGGGATCCGTCGCCATCGATGAAAGCACCGGGCCCCGGCGCATCGGCACCCTCCCCATGCTCTCCGCCGGCGAAACCGGGGAAGGCGACATCACCCTCGATGCGGCTGGCTCAGCTGCCTTCACCCAGCATTTCGAAAGCGTGGGTCATCGCTTTCGCTTCTTTGCCCGAACCGACCTCGACCTTGAGCCCGGCGGCGCATTCCCCGACGGTGAGCTCGAGGTGGCCGTTCGGATGCGCGTGCGTATTTCGGGCAGCTTGCTCTAAACCAACCCGTCTTGGTAGAACCCTCTCTAATGGGCGCTCGAAGTGGTCTGCTGTGTCTCGTCTCCGCGCTCTGTGCCTGCGCCGGTGGAGCCGTCCGAGGTCCTGACGCTGCGCTCCGCGCCTACTTGTCCGCGGCCCAGAGCGGTGACGCCAACGCCGCGTACGCGCTCCTCGATGACGACACCCAAGACGCCGTCACCCTCGAAGAGTTCAGCGCTTCCATGCAGGACAACGAGGCGGAGCTCCGTGAACAAGCCGCCCTCGTCGGCCAGACTCTCGACGAAGAGGGCATCCGCAGCCGCGCAGAAGTGCACCTCGACAGCGGCGAAGCGGCGGTGCTGACCATTGAAGAGGGACGCTGGAAGATCTCCGGTGGTGTCCTCGATGCGCCTGCGCTGCTCACCCCGCGCGACTCGGTCCTTGCCCTCCGGCACGCGCTGCAGCGACGAGACCTGACCGCACTTCTTCGCGTTTTGGCCCGCCCCACGCGCGCAGACCTCGAAGCCGACATCCGCTCATTCCTTGAGGCGACCATCGACCTCCTGGACCTGCGCGTCGAAGTTCAAGGAGACCGTGCACGCGTTCAGACCTCAAACGGCTTCATCATTCAGCTCACGCGCGAAGCCGGCGAGTGGCGCATCGTCGAAGTTGAATAGCGAAGTGAATGCCATTCACTTCTTGATCCTGCGACCACTTCGAGCCATGAAACGTCCATGGAGCAGCACCGAAACCAACCGAATTCTTCCCTTTGGAAATGGTTGCTCATCGGCGCAGGAATCATCCTTATCTTCGCGTGCGGAGCATGCGTCGTGGCGCGAATGGCCTGTGATTCGGCCGTAAACGGAGCCCTCGAAGTCCTCGGACCGGTTGTTCCCCCAGGTTCCCCAACGCCCGGCGCAACGACACCTGCCTCGCCCTTCACAGCTTTGGCATCACACCTCCACCTCAACAACGACTACCGCGAAGGTCCCAACCAGGACCTTTATATCGGATACGACGCTCAAGAAGACACCGGCGTCGCGGTGCGCGTATTTCGCACTCAAAACGCCACACGCGTCGCTTGTTTCGTCGCGGACCGCCATTTGAGCGACCTATCGACGGCGGATCGACAAACCATGATCCGCGACATGGCAACGCGTTTCGAGAGCACCTTTCCAGAGTCGGACATTCTCATCGCGCTTCGTGGTCGCGTGCTCTTCGGCGCGTCCGCGATGAAACTGGGCGCTTCGCCGTGGCAGTTCCAAGCGGGAGCTTCGATCGATCAAGCTCCACTGCACGCGTTCTTCGCGGGAATCCTACCCTTCGATGACGTGCGCGATGTGACGGGCGAGCCGGCGGTGATTCACGGAGAGACAGCGGGCGGCGAGGAAGACCAAAATGAGCTCATCGATTGTCTTGGGAACTTCTCACTGCTCCCTCAAGCTCGTGTCCGTCTTGCATCGCCATTCACCGGCATGAGCCTGCGAGCAGACGCGGCCGATGAAGACGCGTTTCTATCGGTTCTCCTGCGCCGCCCGGACGGCGCTCACACCTGCCATTTCGTGGAGGGTGGTGGAGATCCAGACTCAGACTTGGTGGTCGACGAGAGCTTCCCGCCCGGCGACTACGATGTGTGGGTCGGCGGAGTTGGACTGCCGACGGCATACGAGCTCACAATCGTCGGTGCGTCAAACCCCGAGTAGCTAGGTCAAGACGATGCTGCGCAAGACGGGCTCGCTGCCCCGGCGGACTTCTCGCGCTTCGTCGAGACCCTCAACGAGGCATGTCCAGACGCATGGTGCGAGGGGGCATTCAACTTCAACTTTCTGCGCATCACCTGCGAAGACGCGGACTGCCAGCTCGTGTTTCGCGCGCGGCACTCCAAAGATGCGCCATGGGTCGTTGACACGATCCCGCTTAAGCCAGACGACCTTCGACTTGGCTACGCGGACTTCTTTGAGGCTGCGTCGGAAGTTATCCTTGTCTGGGAGCGTGACAATGCGCCCCGCTTTAATTGAGGCGCAGGCAAACGCCTCACCATCCGCACGCGCACGGAAGGACCAAGGCACCACACGCAACGTCGAGCCCGAAGCGGTCAACGAAGCGATTCAGCAAGCGCTCCCATCCTTCCATGGACAGCCGCCATCCGTCGCCGCCGTCTACCGCGTCTGCATCGAGCGCGAACTCCTCGCGCCGGACCACCTTTCGCCGTATCATCCATGCACACGAGCTCCTCAAGCCGGCGTCTAGCGAAGAATGGCCAATCCCCACGACGATTTTTCCGTAACGGTCGAAAAGGTGGACGCCGTCTATTTGGTGAAGCTCTCGTCCGATTACCTGGAACTCAACCTGAGATTCGACCAAGCGAAGCTGGGCCTCTTCACCAACATAGAAAGCGCGGACTGGAACCGCCGCGGATCGATTGCCCTGGGTTCGTGTTTGGGCGCTCCCGTCTTCTGGTCGGCGAGCGAGAATGGGCGCGTGTCGATGGTGATCGGTGCAGACGATGAGGTTTGGGACGTCGGCCTAGAAATCTCGATGACGACTCTTCACCGCATTCGTCAAGAGCTCGCTCAAGCAAGCTCAGCCTAGCTGACACTCACAAAGAGGTCCTCGGAGTCGGAGACGCGACTGGCGATTGAACGTAAGGCGGATGTCACTCGTGCGCGCAGTCGCCCCGATTCGCCCTAGCCTTTGCCCACTACCTGCGGAGCTACGACTTTCGCTGGATGTGGGACCCGTTCCCTCGCGAGTCGACTGCTACGGGCAGCGCAAAGCGCTGGAGTGAACCCAGCGTTCTTCTTGGTCGCGGGCGTGACTGATGCGCCGCCAGTTTCCTCGCGTCGTGTTACGGCGCGTCCGCGGCGGACGTGCAGCTGCTCGGGCCGGCCGCCGGGCGTCTGGCCGCCAAACTCGTCCGCCCACTCCGCCTGGTGCAAAAGTCCGGTCCAGGCGCGCTCGCAGAAGTCGGCGGCGTCAACATCCACGCGGGCGTCGTGGTGGACGGTCGGGCAGGGCCGCGTCTCGAGTTTGTGCCGCTACATCGCACGGCCGCCGCTCTCCCTTGACCACTGACCCACGAAGGTCACTGGCCGTCCTCAAGCGGCGGCGAAGTCGAGCTCAAGCTGTCGCAACGGCGGCGGAGGTCGCGTCCGCGGGACAGTGCCAAGGACTGCCAGTATTTCGCTCGCCTGAGTGGCGATGGACTTCACGCGCATGGCGCCCTGGCAGTGAGGGCAGGTCATTATGTCGATGGCGAAGACGCGGCGCAGCAGCCATGCCCATGTATGGCGTGAGGGTGGCGGACACGGCTGGCCTAGGCATTCTCGCGAACGCACGTTTTTGATTGTGGCGTCTCCGGCGCGGACTACTCACCAGTAATGGCGACGAAGAAGAAACCCGGTCCCGCGAAGCTCCAGCTCACCGACGGAAAGAGCGCAAAGGGCTCGGCCCTACCCGACAGTCTCCCAGGATACGAGGGAGACTACGACGGCGCGACGTTCAAGGTCTTCGAGGGGAACCTGGTTGTGAAGGGCGACCTCAACCTCGACTCGGAGGGCTCGATCGCGGTGCTCGGCGACCTGGAGGTCAAGGGCACGATCGGCAACTACGACGGCGACTCGGGGCCAGCGCTGATCGTGACGGGAAATCTAAAGGCGAAGAACGTCGTCGCCGGCGGCTCGGAGATGAAGGTTCAGGGCGACGTCACCCTCGGCAACGGGCTCTATGCCTTCTACAACCACGGGCAGGTCTCCATCGGCGGGGATCTCAGCGCGAAGGGCGTGTTGTGTTCGGATCACAGCGTCGGCGTCGACGGCAAGGTCGTCGCGCCGGTCTTGGCCATCGGCGGCACCATGACCAACGACTTTCCCGGTCAAGAGATCGGCGAGATTTTGTCGAAGGGGCTCGTCACCAGCGACGGCTCGCTCGACCATGCGG
>JBLHKB010000027.1:0-27254 GCA_047619315.1 Polyangiales bacterium | reverse complement strand
GGGCTCAAGCACTTTAGTGCCGAACTAATTCACTCATCCCTTGCAAACACAGTAGCGATGTACATCCGGACCGCCACCTCAAGCGCCGGCCGGCGCTCTCCAACAACTAGAGAGGGAGAACCATCCGCGTCGACTCGAGGTTGGCTTCGATGGCCGCGTCATCGAAGAGCATTGGCCGGTACACGCCGTTTCGCCAATCGTCCTGCAGGTCGTCCCAGTGCTCATCAGCCGGGTCGCCGCCGTTCCCTGGCAAGAACTGATACTCCGCTTCGGGCTGACCCGATTCGTCAAAGGAGGTGACCATTCGGTAGACCGCGCCTCCACGCGTTTCGATGGGGTCGTCCGGCGACGCCGTCGTTCGAAACTGAACATCCGCGACGTTGACCGTCCCGTTGGCGCCGTCCATCGGGAAGCGCTCTCGGTCGAATGGTGCACCCGGCGAAGGAAAGTTGAGCACGTGCATCTCGCCCCACGTGTAGTCGCCGTCGGGAAACGTCTCTTCGAGAAACGTCGCCGTGGTGTCGAGCGCGCGCAACATCGCTAGATGCACGCCATCTTCCACGATGCTCGGGATTTCGCGGTCCAGCGCGTAGAACGCCCACTTCATCGCGTAGAGCGGCTGTGACCCGTAGACCGCGCCGTAGAGCAATGGGAGGTCGTCGGCGATGACCTGCTCGCAGAGCGTCGCGGCGAGGATGTGGAAGATGAGCGCCTCGGATGAGTCCCGGTCCATTCGCCCGTCCCACGCCTCAAGCCGCGCGAGGAGCGCGTCCAGGTTGGGGCGATCCCGGAACTCGATAAGCGCGTCGTCCGTCGCGCGTGCGCCCATCGCCGCGGAGAGAGGCGGCACCACGAGGTCGAGGAACGGGGTGAGCGTGTCGTGCTGAAGCACCTTGAACGCTTCGACGTCGATGGGACCCGCCGCCACGAGGCGCGCGAGCTCGTCTTCGATGCGCGCGGCTCGGGTACCAGGGTCGAAGAAGACCCCGAAATACTCCACGGCATCGAAGGGCGTTTCGCCGCCGGTGAAACCGAAGGGGTCGTTGTTTGCGGTGGCGATCCAGCCGCGCTCGCCGCCCTCACTTCGCGGAAGTCGGCTCAAGTCGACTCGCGCACCGGTCCAGACGTTCGCGGGGTTGTCACCGGGGATCAGTCTCCAGGGCGGATCGTAGGTTCCGATGAGGCCGCGGTCCGGGACGGCGGGGCTCGACCGGTACGCGATGGAGGCCGCGTCCGCGTAGATGAAGTTGAACGCGCCAAGCTCGAGCATATCGACGGCGCTTCCAAACTCCTCCAGGTTGTTGGCGCGGTTCATCGCGAAGAAAGCCGCCGCCTCCACCGTCGGCTCAAAGCCGACCCAGCGAAGCAAGATCTTGCGGCCCGACCCGACGAGGGGAAGCGGCGCGAGGTCGTCAGCGAGCAAGACCCCGACGCCCGGCACGTCGAGAACTTCCAGCTCCACATCCGCGCCGCCGCTGACGCCAATGGTCTCGACGCGTCGCACCACAGGGTGGGCGACGCCTCCGAGCATGATCTCCGCCCCGTCGTAGGCGACGTCGACGAGGTCCATCCAGTCCGGATAGGAAGTCGTCGCGGTCCACGCGATGACGTCGCTATGTCCCAGCTGAATCCCGGGGGTTCCAACAAACCCGAATCCAACGACGTCCAAGACTCCGTCCTCCGTGCGAAGGTGCTGCATGTGAAACACAGCCGGCGAGCTCAGCGATTGGTGCGGATCTCCTGCGATCAACGGTCGCCCGTTGAACGAATGACGACCGGCGACCGCCCAGTTGTTGCTCGCCCCCGGTTGGAAGGGCCGCATTCGGTCGATGAAGCGCTTTATGCTTTCCTCTGCGCCGACCAAATCCTGTGGGGGTAGAGGCCGCAGAAGAGCCGGTAGCGTTCCTCTTTCGGGAGCAGGTCGCTCCTCCGGAGGCAGCACGTACGCGTCGACGAGCGGTCCATAGATCGAGACAAGGCTCGCCACCTCCGGCGAGAGCGTCTCCATCAGCGTCGCGAGGATCTCGGACTGGATCTGATTCGAGTTGCCGAAGAGGATCAGCTTAGCGACGGCGTAGCCCTCGTCGACGGTCCAGCGTTCTGGCATATGGCCGAATCCATCCGGACCAAACCCGCTCGGCAAGGTCTCTGCGCCCGACAGCACCTCGTCGATTCGTCGATTCACCCCCGCGGTCCAAGCGACCGCCCAGGAATGATATTCCGGATACTCTTGTCGCATCCGCACCGCCGACTCGGACGCGAGGCGCCGAAGGTTCACCGTGCGGATGAGCTCATCGCCGTCTGCTCGGTCTGCCCACACCTCTCCCTGACGGCCGAGCGCTTGCCGACGCATCATGTCCATCTGGAATAGGCGCCCCGTAGCCTGCTCGTAGCCTGATGCAAAATGCACATCAAGAGCGTTGGCCCCGTCGATGTGCTGCACGCCATCTTGGTCGACGCGAACGCGAACCGGAGCGGAGACCCCCGCGAACATGTCCGGGTCGAGGGATGGATCCGCGTCGTCTCCGCAGCCAAGCAGAGAGACGACAAGCACGAAAGAGGTCAGACCAAAACGCATGGGAGGACGCTAGTGCTGGACAGGCCCTTTGTCACTCCAGAGCGTTGATATGCCTGCTGCTCAAGGCGCGATTTGATAGCTGTACACTGCGCCGCTACCAGCCGCTGAGTTGTCCGCTCGATCGCCATCCACACCGGTGGTTACGCTGTCCTCAGAGGGCGCGCCGGCAATCAGCGTGGTCCCGCTCACGCTGAGGCCAAATCCGGTATTGTCCCCGGCGCCCGCACTAAACGGCTTGAGGTACGCCAGCTGTCTCCAAGTCGTTCCCGACCGGCCAAAGAGATAGATCGCGCCAGAATCCTCCGCCGAGTTGCTCGTTTGGTCTCCATTTACCCCCGTCGAGGTGCTGTCCTCACGACCACCTGCGACGGCGAGCGTGTCTCCGTTCAGGCTGATATCCCAGCCCAAGAAGTCGCCGGCTTCCGCGTTGGACGCTTTGAGATAAGCCTGCTGATTCCAGACGGTCCCTGTCCGTTGAAACACATACACAGCGCCACTATCGATCGCGTCGTTGTTCGTGGAGTCTCCGCCTACCCCAATGGTCGCGCTGTCCTCATGAACTGCCGCGATGGCGAGGGTATTTCCGCTGAGGCTCACCTTGACGCCAAAGATGTCACCGCTGTCAGTATTGGACGCTTTAAGATACGCCTGCTGACTCCAGGTCGTGCCGGTTCGCTGAAATACGTACACCGCTCCGCTGTCCATCGCGGTGTTGTCGTCCTGATCCCCATCGACATCGGTCGCCGCACCGTCTTCGGTTTGTGCTCCGACCGCCAAGGTGTCTCCGCTCAGACTCACGTCGTAGCCAAAGCTGTCGTAGGCGTCCGTGTTCGACGCTTTGAGATACGCCTGCTGACTCCAGGTCGTGCCGGTTCGCTGAAACACATACACCGCGCCGCTTCCAAGCGCCGAGTCGTCGTCCTCATCTCCACCGATGCCCGACGCGAGACTGTCTTCACTGGGGGCTCCAACAGCCAGCGTGTCTCCGCTGAGACTGACGGTATAGCCGAAGGAGTCGCTCTCTCCGGTGTTGGATGCCTTGAGATAAGCCTCCTGCGCCCACTGAGTGCCCGTCCGCTGAAACACATAGACCGCGCTGCTGTCAGCCACCTCATTGTCGTCGGCCCCACCGACGCCGGTCGTCGACCCGTCTTCGAGGCGCGATCCCACCGCGAGGGTGTCGCCGTTCAGGCTCACGCTCCAGCCGAAGGCATCCCCGCCCCCCGAGTTGGATGCCTTGAGGTAGGCCTCCTGAGCCCACGTGCCTGCCACTCGCCGAAACACATAGACCGCTCCGCTTGCTGGCGCGGTGTTGTCAGTCTCGTCGCCATTCACCCCACTCGCACCGCTGTCTTCTCGCCACGCTCCGACGGCGAGGGTGTCCCCATCCAAGCCAATGGCCCAGCCGAAGCTGTCGCCCCCGTCCGTGTTAGACGCCTTGATGTACGAGCCGAGTACCCGCTCGCAGGGCAAGCCAAGCGCATCCAAGCAGGCGTCCTGCCGGCAGATACCTTCGAAGCACACGTCCATCCCGTCGCAGACGTTGTCGCACTCTCCGCAATGCACAGGGTCGGCAGCCGGGTCCACACACGACGCTCCACACACAAGCCGAGGAGACCGGCACCCCGCATCCATTCCCACGTCCGCTACGTCGGACAAGTCCTGTCCAATGTCTGCAGGTCCGCCATCGTCCGGTCCCGCATCGCGGAGCGTCGCATCGACGGCGCCCGCGTCACCCCCTGCACATTCGCTGGGGCAAAGAGTCACCGCGCGCGACGGAAGGTCAACCCTCGAAAGTGCGACGGAGAGCTCGCCGGTCTCGCCTGCGCGAATATCGATGGACGCGCAGCCTGCTGCGATGACTGTACACCCTTCATCGATCGCGCGGGCCTGAAGCCCGTAGGTTCCGCTCGGGAGCTCGCCAAGCGCCTCGGTCAGCTCACCGGTTCGTATGACAACCCTTCGCATCGGATCGAAAGGAACCTGATCGAGGTCGACGTCCTGGCAGCTGTCGACGACGGCGACTTCAATCTGATCCACCAGCCCCCGAAGATCAGGTCCTCGAAGCGAACCGAGACATTGTATCCATCGTTGCATCCGAGGAGCAGGAGCATGGACATCGTGAGGACTCGCATGAGCCGTATAAGGGAGCAGCACTTGGCGGCACCAGCTTAGTTTGGCTCGCACATTTCACGGAACCACGCACCTCAGATAAGCCACAAAATTGTCCCCATTTTTGTTCAGGCATGCGCGGTGGTTCCTTCACGGAAGTACTCACCGCTCGAGGACGAAGGCCGGAGCTCGTGCGTGATGGGTCCAAGTGGGATATTTTGCGCACCATGCAGCGACTCGTCACCATCTCCTTCTCTCACTACTGCGAGAAGGCTCGTTGGGCGCTCGACTTGGCAGGAGCTCCATATCGGGAAGAAGGGCACTTGCCTCTCTTTCACTTCTTGCCCGTTGGACTCGCGACGTGGGGCGCCAAAGACAAACGAGGGGATTCGGTTTCGTCGCCCTACAGCACTCCGGTTCTCATCACTCCTTCAGGGCATCGCATCTGCGACTCCACGAGGATCCTGCGGCATGTCCTAGAGAACCAGGAGAACAAACTCCGTGTGGATGCGGAATCGCTCGCCCTCGACACGAAGTTCTCGGACGAGCTTGGGCCACACTCCAGGCGCTACGGCTACCACTACCTTCTCGGAGACGCGAAGCTGCTTCGCCGGTTCTTCTGGTCCCTCGGGAACAAGCCGCAGGCGGTGGGCGCGGCGATGTTGCACCCCGTCTACGAACGCGCCATGCGCAAGGCCCTTCGAATCAACGCGAAGAGCGCAGAGCGATCAAAGCTCAAGGTGCGCGCGATGGCTTCCGAGGTGGAAGAGATACTGTCAGACGGGCGAGCGTATTTGTGTGGCGACGTGTTTGGCGTCGCCGACTTAAGCTACGCCGCCCTCATTGCGCCAAGTCTGCTCTTGACCCACCGCGAGGGCTACGGGTCCGAGTTTCCAAGCATGGACCAAGCAGGTGGAGCCGTCGCCGACTTTGCGCGCGAACTGCGCGAGCGGAGGGCTGGCGACTATGCGCTGTCCATCTACAAAAAACATCGTGGGCCAAGCGCGGCTGTCGCCGCGTAAGACGTTCGAAAGCGTCATCCGCCGAAGCGAAGCGTTGGCTTCATCGCCGCGCGCACGCCGCTGCTCGCTTCAGCGATCCACGATAGGGAACGAGCCACCAAAGCGGCGGCGGGCGGCGACGAACATGTAGAAGAAGAGCAACGCGAGCCACGGGAGCTTGGAGTTCGAGCCTGCGCCGACCGTGTCGCAGCCACAGCCACTATCCGTTGAGAGCATCCCCGGCGGGGTTGCGACTTCGCAGGCCAACGTGCATGTGCCAACCTCCCCGACGTCAACGTTGTCCGTGCCATCGTCGCAGGCCTCGGCGGAATCGATGACGCCATCCCCGCAGGTCGGGGTCACGCAGGTGGTCCGGCAGGCGTCGGTCCGGTCGTCGGAGTTGCGCTCGCCCTCGTCGCAGAGTTCTCCGTCGTCGAGGTTGCCGTCCCCGCAGAGGGCCGCCAGGGCGCAGCCGGCACCACAACCGTCGCCGGCCGCGGTGTTGCCGTCGTCGCAGGTCTCGTCAGCGTCAAGGATGCCGTCCCCGCATACCGGGAGTCTGCATCCGGACTGGCATCCGTCGCCGTCGACGTCGTTCCCGTCGTCGCAGCCCTCGCCGGCGCTCGCGTCGACGATGCCGTTGCCACAGGTCTCGTCCGAGCTGCAGTCCGCCGAACATCCGTCACCGTCGACCACGTTGCCGTCCTCACAAATTTCTCCAGCCGCGGTATCTGCGATGCCGTTGCCGCAGCTCTCGTCGGACATGCAGGTCGCGTCGCAGCCGTCACCATCGTTGAGGTTGCCGTCGTCGCAGACTTCCTCGAGGATCAAGTCAGCGACACCGTTCCCGCAGGTCTCGTCGGACACGCAGCTCGCCGCGCAGCCGTCTCCGTCGATGACGTTGCCGTCATCGCAGATCTCCGCCGGGTCGACCACGCCGTTCCCGCACTCTTCAAGCTGGCACATGTCGGTGCAGCCGTCCCCGACGACGAGATTTCCGTCGTCACAGCCCTCGCCCAAGGAAGCATCGAGCACCCCATTCCCACAGGTCTCGTCGGAGCTACAGTCGGCTGCGCATCCGTCGCCGTCGGTGGTATTGGTGTCGTCGCAGACCTCACCGACCGCCGAATCGACGATGCCGTTGCCGCAGGTTTCGTCGGACATGCAGTCCGCCGAGCAACCATCGCCGTCCGCTACGCCGCCGTCATCGCAGAGCTCCATGACCGCAGTGTCCACGATGTCGTTGCCGCACATCTCATTGGAGGAGCAGTCCGCCGAGCACCCATCGCCATCGGCGGTGTTCCCGTCGTCGCACTCTTCGCCGACATCCATTGCGCCGTTGCCGCACGGTAGCTCAAGTGTGATGCGCATGCCCGTGAGGGCGGTGAGGTCCGCTACAGTGCACTCGGTGGTGCAAGCCGACTCCGCGAACAAGACCGGATTAGCCCCTGCTTCATCTTCCATGCCCATGGTGGCCGAAAAGGACGCGACGCCGGCGATGGGTCCGTAGTCCACCTCGATGCGCTCGCTGGCCTCGAAGAAACGAACCTGCATCGAGAAGGTCATCCCGGACGCGCCAAATCGGCTGATCCTGTGCCACTCCACGGTGAAGCTTCGGTTCGGCGCTGTGCCCTCGGTCTGGCTACCGATGTACCCCGCGTTCGCGGAGTAGAGCCGCAGGTCATCCCACATGGGAGCGAGAAACGCGTCGGGACTCGTGGCGCTGCCCGGCGTGGCGTTGCTCAGCGAAACGAAGGTGCCCCCAGGGAACAGTATCGCCCCGTTGTAGCCGAGGCTCAGCGAGGAGTAGGAGACACCGTAGAAGGAGATGGGGAATGGTGTCGTGACTTCCGCATTGCCATCGTCGACGTCAGTCGACGTGATGGTGGGAGATGAGAGCGACGTGTAGATGTTCGCCGAGTTCGTCGCCGTGTACTGAGCGGACGCCGTGCCGGCAAGGGAGAGGCCACCGAAGGCCAGGAAGAAAGTAAGAGCGATAAACTTCATGGGCTTTTGTTTTTCCAAAGTCGGTGGCTGCCCCTCACAGGAGCGCGACTCAAAGTGGAGGTTTGGAGCCCGCAAGTCAACACTTGGCGCCGGACTAGACCGCCCTCGAAGGCACATCGATTCGATGTCCCATGTTTCGTTAGAGCGTTCCGCTGTTGCGTTCCCCGAAGCGCAGCGTGGGCTTGATCCCCGGCGCAAACGCGGAAGCGCTCACTTCGCTCGAGCTGAACATCTGGAAGAACGCTGGGTTCTCCTCGGAGCGGTCGACGATGGCGCGTTCGAGCATCATCGAGTTGTACTGCTCCGCAGCGAGCTCCGGCGTGTTGCTGTTGAGGATGACGTCGACGCCGTACTGCTGAGCGCTTCTGCGAAGGCCTGGGATCGACGATTCGTGCGGCGCCCAGTTGTCGGCGCAACAGCCATTTTCGCTGACCCCAAACACGCCGCGCTCGCCGTGAACAAAGAGGGTCTGGTTGCCGCTCGTGTGCCCCGGCGTTCGAAGCAGCATGCAACCATCGCCGAGCAGCAGATCGTTGTTGGTCAGCACGACCCGGTCCATCGGGACGCCTAGCTTTCCGTCCTGAACGAACCAGGCTTTTTGCATCGGGTGAAGGTCATCCCAGTCATTCCACTCGGCCTCCGGCGCCAGCACGACGGCGTTGGGAAAACGCGCGCTCACCGACTCACCACGCGCGGTGCGGCCGCCGATCAGGGGACGAAGATCTTGCGTGTGAAAGTGGTCGAAGGCGATGACGTCGATCTCCTCCGGTTGAACCCCAAGCGCTCGCAGGTGTGAGTCGACTTGCCCTGTCTGTTTCGCCAGAATGCGTCGAGCGAGGTCCTTGGACGGCATCTTGGCAAGCAGCTGCGCAAAGAAGGGAGTCGCTTCGGACGCTTGATAGTCTGTTGGGTTGAAGAGAATGAGCTTCTTCTCGCCGCCAGCGTTGACCCGCATGAGCAGCGTGCGGTGGCTCAGCGCGAGGTAGGGAAACGGAAGCGAGACGGCTCGATTAAACGCAAAAGTCGTTGGGTAGACAAGCGTGCTCAGATCGATCGTGACGAGCGCGTCGATCGTCGGCTCGCTACGGAATGAGTCGCCCAGTCGCTGTCCCGCGTCGCGCATCGCGCGCATTCGTGGCGCGGCGACGCCATGCGATCTCGCATCGTCCACATCATGAAGGCGCCGGACCCAAGGAAGCTGCGCAAGAGGTTCGCCGATCTGCATGGTGGAAGTCTGTGCTCACGGACCGCAAGAGTCACGCAAACAGCACAGCGCGCGAGCGCACAAATTCGGGTAGCGAGCAAACGGCTCACCCTTCACGCCGCGGTCAGTAGCTTCCGTAGTCGCGGCAAGAACCGCGGGTGAGCACTTCGACCGCCACCTTCTTGCCCACAATGATACTCTTCGGGGTCCATGACCATTCAGCGAGTCGCGATCATGACGGGTGGTGGTGATTGCCCCGGTCTCAACGCCGTCATCCGAGCCATTGTCCGCGTCGGGAAACGCAAATACGGCTGGGACATCCTCGGCGTAGAGGACGCCTTCAGCGGCTTGATCGACCCCGACTATAAGTTCCCTCGAGGCAACCGCTGGCTGGAGATGGACCACGTGCGCGGCATCATCGAGAGAGGCGGAACGATCCTTGGCACCTCCAACCGCTCCGATCCCTTCAACTACGCCGTCACCTCGGAGACAGGCGTGGAGACATGCACGGATGTGTCCGATGTCGTCATGGCGAACTACAAGCGGCTTGAGCTCGACGCCCTCATCTCCATCGGCGGAGACGGCTCGATGGCCATCGCCCAGAAATTCATCGACAAGGGCATGAAGATCGTCGGCGTGCCCAAGACCATCGACAATGACCTGGGTGGCACCGACCAAACCTTCGGCTTCGACACCGCGCTCAACGTCGCAACGGAAGCCATCGACCGCATTCGAGACACCGCGGAGAGCCACGACCGCGTGATGCTCGTCGAGGTCATGGGGCGCGACGCAGGATGGATCGCGTTGCACGCCGGGCTGGCGGGCGGAGCGGATGCGATCCTCATCCCAGAGATTCCATACCGACTCGAGCCCATCGCCAACATGATCCGTTCTCGGCGCGCGCGAGGATCCAACTACAGCATCATCGTCGTCGCCGAAGGTGCCAAACCCCTCGGCGGCACCTCCAGCATCGTCGAACAAAAGCTTGGTGTGATGCCTCGCTTGATGGGCGCCGCACACCGCGTCGCCTTGGGGCTCGAAGATGAAGTCGACGCCGACATGCGCGTGACGGTACTCGGTCACATTCAACGTGGCGGCTCGCCAAGCGCCTTTGATCGTGTGCTGGGCACACGCTTCGGAGAGTCCGCCGTCGAGCTGGTGATGGCCGGTCGCTTTGGGGAGATGTCAGCGCTGCGTGGAGGCGCGATCGAAGGCGTCCCAATCGACGAGGCGATCTCAAAGCCCAAACGCGTCGATCTCAACGGGCAGCTCATCCGCACCGCTCGTTCAGTCGGCGTACATTTCGGGGACGGAACCACCCGCGGGTCGATCCTTGCGCCCAAGGCCGAGTAGGCGCGGCGAATCGCTTTGGTGCATGCGACACAGGATGAACGCGACGCGATAGCCGAGCGAAAGACCGCGACCCGAAGAGAGGCACTTGCGGTCTGGGCGCGTACCCATATGCTGCCCGTATGAGGCATTTTTTGGTCGTGGGCGCTCTGGTCCTCAGCGCCTGCGGGGGCTATCGGGTCGGCACCACCGACCACGAGAACGAACCCACCGTGGTGTCCTTCGAACGTGGGTGCGAGGGACAACGTAGCGACGACATCACCATCGAAGGCGTAGAGCTGCGTGATCGCACGCTCAACATCCACTTTGCGCATGCCACCGGCTGCGGCGAACATCGCTACCGCGTGTGTGGCGCCGAACGAATCCTGCGCACAGATCCCGGCCTCTGGACCGTGAGCGTGATTCACCACATCGAGCGCGACGACGACAGCGACGTCGAGTGCGACGCTGAACGCCTCGGCGTTCTTCAGGCGGAGATCCCCCGCGGCCGCGACCTCATCGGGCTTGAGTCCCTCGAAGGTCGCAACTTCACCATCGTCGTCGACTAGCACGCAAACAAGGTGCGATTTCGCACCAAATGGCCACGGTCAGCCATAGATTTGCCAAAACACGAAACTCAAATCGTGCTTTTCGTGACATAGTTAGGGTCGTCTGCTACGAGGGATTCATTCGTTCGCATCTTTGCGTTTGGACCCCGACGCTATGCATCACGAAGACCCTCTTAAGAATCTCCGCAACGACGCCCCCGCTTCCTTGGTGGTTTTCCTCGTTGCCGTACCGCTCTGCCTCGGCATCGCCCTCGCATCCGGCGCGCCGCTCATCTCGGGCCTTATCGCCGGCATCATCGGCGGACTCTTCGTCGGCGCTCTTAGCGGCAGCCCCCTCGGTGTTTCGGGCCCCGCCGCCGGTCTCGCCGTCATCGTTCTAGCGGCCATCAACGACTTCAACATCCGCTACGTCGCCGACGGCGTCCCCTACGGCTTCGAGATCTTCTTGGTCGCCTTGGTCCTCGCCGGAATTCTGCAGCTTGGCCTTGGCTATATGCGCGCGGGCATCATCGCCTACTACTTCCCGTCGTCGGTCATCAAAGGAATGCTCGCGGGCATCGGGCTCATCATCTTCATCAAGCAGGTGCCACACGCCTTTGGCTACGACGCTGAGCCCGAGGGCAACCTCAGCTTCGACGGCCCCGACGGCGAGACCTCCGTGTCTCTCATGCAGCACGCTTTTGAGTCCATCAGTCTTGGACCCACCATCATCGCCGCAGTCTCACTGTCCATCTTGATCGTCTGGCAGACCAAGTTCGTCACGAAGAACTCGATCTTGTCGATGGTGCCCGGCCCTCTTCTCGCCGTCCTCTCCGGCGTCGCCCTTCAGCTCTCTTTTCAGGGCAGTGATCTTCAAGTCATCGGCGATCACCTGGTGAGCATTCCTATCGCCGACTCCTTCGCCGGCCTGACCGAGTTCTTGACCTTCCCCAACCTCGAAGGCCTCAAGGATCCCGTTGTCTACAAAACTGCCGTCGTGCTCGCGATCGTCGGCAGCCTCGAGACACTCCTTTGCGTCGAAGCCGCAGACAAACTCGACCCACTCAAGCGCGTCACGCCCACCAACCGCGAACTCAAAGCCCAGGGCCTCGGCAACGTGCTCTCGGGTCTCATCGGCGGACTCCCCGTGACCCAGGTCATCGTCCGCAGCTCCGCCAACGTTCAAGCAGGCGCCAAGACCAAGGCCTCCGCCATCCTCCATGGCGTGCTCATCCTCATCGGCGTCATCGCCCTTCCGAGCGTGCTCAACCTCATCCCACTCGCAACGCTCGCGGCGATCCTTTTGGTCGTCGGTTATAAGCTCGCCAAGCCGTCGCTCTTCATCAAGATGGCCAAGGAAGGCCGCGCTCAGTTCATTCCGTTTGTAGCAACGGTCGTGGGAATCGTCTTCACCGACTTGCTCATCGGCATCGGCATCGGTCTCGCCATCGCCATCGTCGGCTTGCTCTTCGACAACTACAAGATGCCCTTCGACGTCGAGCACCCACCAGACGACCCCGAGGACGTACGAATCGTCCTCGCCCAGCAGGTCACCTTTCTAAACAAGGCGACCATTCGCCAGGTCCTGAACGCGATCCCCGACGGCTCCATGGTCAACATCGATGCCACCGCTTCCACCTTCGTCCACAGCGACGTCGTTGAGATCATCGACGACTTCGAAATCAGCGCCGTCTCCCGCGACATCGAAGTTATCGTGACCGGCCTCGACCACCACCAAAAGGGCACCCCCTCCGGTGGCTCGATGGTGTCGATGCAAGACCGAATCGCCAAGGCGAGCGACATCCCTGGACCGAATAACAACGCTGGCTAGCTCACACATCCGCCGTTCGTGGTGCCGAGTCACAGAAGCTGTGGACGAGTCGATACATCGTCTCGTATTCCCGACCTTGTGTGCCCCACCCGTTCGGCAACTCCTTCAACATCGCCGGCCCACAGGAGACGTGTTTTCGTTTGAGCGCGTGCCAGCACCTTCGTCAAAGCTGCCCGCTGCGCTTTCGACTTCGCGCGCCATCGAATAACTAAACCACCGAGCTTCTCCTTCTTGGTTAGGCGATGCAACAACACATCACACGTTCCGCCATGAACACCCTTCCCCGCGTCCGGCCCTAGATTCCGTTCGAGTCTTCCGCAGGCTCACTGATCTCTACGATGGTCTCTGAGTTTGGCGCCGGCTCCACGTCCTCATCCAGCGCGTCCGTTTCCTCCGGCAAAGGAGCCAGCACCGGCTCTTCCGTGTCCACCTCGATCGCACTCTCGTAGGGCTCCACGGCTTCCGGGTCTTCGCCCACAATACCCAGCCCTCCTTGAAGCTGCGGCGCCCTCTCCCGTAGCCCCTCTTCGAGCCACGTCTCAAACAAGCGGTTCATCTCCGGCGACACCACATGCGCCACGCCTTCTTCTTCGATCCACTCCACGTCGTATCCCGCCCCGCGAAGCTCCTGGACGAGGTCACGCGTCGGCCCAATGCGCACGATGGGGTCGGCGGCGCCGTGAATGGAGCGCTGCCTCGGCCCAACGACACCACGTAGGGGTTGCGGGCGCGCTTGTGGCGGAACCCACCCCGCCATCGGAATCACGAGGCCCACCACATCCGGGTGGCGTAGCCCCGTGGTCCAGGCGAGGAGTGCGCCTTGAGAGAAGCCCGTCACAATAGCGCTGCCCACCGTCGGCCGTGTCCGCTCTACGTGGCGAATGAGCCGCGCTAAACGACGCGACATCGCCCCGTCTTGTGGAGCGCTCCGTGGTGGTGCGACCCCGAGTCCCTGTATTTCTCCCGCCGGGCCAGCGAGCGAGCATCTTCGTCACGACCCCGCTAAACGTAGCGCTCTTCGCCGGAGACGTTCAGCTCGAAGAGCGCTCGATTTGGGATCCGCCAGAACCTGGTTTGGTCGCTCCCCCGTCGAAGGCGAGCTTTGCTACGCGTCACGCACCAGCGGATCACGCCAGAGGGCCGAGCTCTCCGTCCCGCCCACGCGCGCCGTCACGGAAGTTCTCCTCGAAAACCAGGGAACCGAAACTCTCGAAGCCAAGACCATTCGGCTCCCGGTCCCGCGCCTCACCCTCGCGTGGGATTCTTCCGCCAACTCTCTTGTCACCGAGACCGTGCGGCTCGTTCGCAAAGACGCTAGCTCCGCCGAGCTTCGCATCGAGGCGCTCCCGGTGAACGCCCTGACAATTGTCCCGCCACGTCAGAAGAGCGAATCGGCTTGGAAGCACGCGCTGGCAGCACTCTGGCTTTGAACCAAACGAACCCATGAACGAACTCTGGAACACCTTTCTGACCTGGACCTCCGATTGGCAGTGGGCGACGTTTGTCCGCGCAGGCCTCGTTCTCGTCGTCACCATCATCTTAGGCCGCATCGCCGCCGCCGCCCTCGGGCGCTGGCCTGGTCGCGACGATGCTCAACGCGGCATGCTCGTGCGGCGTGGCGTCTTCTACACCATCGCCGGTCTCGGCGTTCTTGGTGCGTTGCGCGAACTCGGCTTCGACCTGAGCGTACTCCTTGGCGCCGCCGGGGTGCTCACCGTGGCCTTCGGGTTCGCGTCTCAGACATCCGCCTCCAACCTCATCAGCGGTCTCTTTCTTATTGGAGAGCGCGCCTTCGGTGTGGGCGACATCATCCGCGTCGGCACCACCGCCGGCGAGGTGCTCTCCATCGATATGCTCTCGGTCAAGCTCCGCACCTTCGACAACCTCTACGTTCGTCTACCGAACGAAATGCTCATCAAGTCCGAGCTGACAAACCTAAGTCGCTTCGACCTCCGCCGAATCGACCTCTTGCTGCGCGTCGGCTACGGCCAAGACCTTGAAGAGGTTCGCGAAGTCCTCGACGCCCTTGCCACCGCCGAGCCCCGCATCCTGGAGGAGCCTAAACCCATCTTCGTCGCTCAAGACTTCGAAGCCGACGGTGTCCTCATCAAGTTCTCCGTGTGGGCCCGCCGCGAGATCTTTGTCGAAGTGCGTAGCGCTCTACAAATCGCCGTACGCCGCGAGTTCGATGCGAAGAAGATCGCCGTCTCAGGCTCGCGCATGATTCTCGACGGCGGCCGCATCTAGGCCTACACCCCGTCGTCCGTCAGCATGTCAAGAAAGCGCTGCCACAAAGAGCGGCGCTCGACGCGTGCACCTTCAGCACCGACGACCACGACCACCGCTGTCGCGTTGTCACTACCGTCCAGCTCGACGGCGCGTGACACGAGCTCCGACGCGGACTCGTCGGCGGACTTCGCAACGATGTCCGTGATCCAATCGGTGCTCGTGAGCGAGTCGCTGAACCCGTCCGAGCAAATCAAAAAGCGGTCGCCGGCCTCAAGCTGAATCTCCGCGCTCGGCACCTCGACATCTCCTTTGCCAACGACACGAGAAAGAACGTGCGCCCAAGGGTGACCCTTCGCGTCCTCCTCCTTCACGGCACCAGCACGCACCAGCTCCATCACCGCGGTGTGGCCGTCCGTGATCTTCTCAATGTTGCCCCAGCGGACTTGGTAGAGGCGCGAGTCCCCCAACGTGCCCTACCGCCGCTCGACCATCACGCACCAAGAGCGCAGTGAGCGTCGTGCCCATATTCGCTTTGCCCGAGTCGACTCTTGCTTCCGCGGCGACAGCGTGTGAAGCCGCCACGATCGCTTCGGCAATGCACGTCGTGAGCGGCGTCTCTGGACTCACCTTCATGACCTCCGCGCGAAGGGTGTCGAGGGCCAGGCTCGAGGCCACCTCTCCCGCGTTGTGACCACCCATCCCGTCCGCCACCGCAAACAGACCAAGCTCCACGTCGATCAACAACGCGTCCTCATTGGATGCACGGACTTTGCCAAACCCATCTTGCCGCCCGCTTCAGTTTTCATGGCCACGGACTACCTCGAGCTCAACTCCTCAAGCGAATGAGAACTGGGGAGAGGGTTCACCACTAGGCGCGAGCGCCGATACTCGACGAGGCTTCGATACCGACCTACCCTCGTCACTATGTCCCTAACCCGATCGGCCGTGGCGCTCTTCTCACTAGTGCTCGCATGTTCTTCCTCGACGGCGGTCCAAGACGCGGCCGTGACCGATGTACCCGGCCGCGACACGCCGTCCACCGACGCACCTACGCCAGATGCACGGTTCGGCGAATGCCTCGTCCCCACCGACTGCTTCCTGCTCCCGGAGTCCTGCTGCGGCAGCTGCGGACAACCGAGCCGCACCGACATCGACTCGGTGCCCCTCGCCGGCGTCGACGCACAACGCTCCATGGCCTGCGCCGAGCCCGTCCCCTGCCCGGCATGTGAAGGTCAGCCCGACGTAACGCTGCTAGCGGATTGCTCCATGGCCAGCTGCACCGTGTTCGATCTCGATCCACCGAACGGACCACCACCCGGTTTGAGCGCCTGCGAAGATGACACCGATTGCATCATTCGCGCGGCCGAGTGCTGTGAATGCGGCGCCACCATCACGGAGGAGACCGTCGTGGCCCTCAACGTGGAGATTCGTGGCGGCTACGAGCCCTTCGTGTGCGAGCCAGGAACAGGCTGCCCGGAGTGCGCGCCCCTCTACCCCGACAACTTGGTCGCACGTTGTATCGGAGATGGACCCGCCGCCCGATGCACCGTTGTGAACACCGACCGCTAAAACATGGTCCACAAAGCGGGTCAGCCTAAGGGATCGGGTTTGCGCCGAGCCGAGCGAGCAACTCGTTCATCGCCTTGCGCGCGATCTTTCGAGGGAGGACGCCGCGAAAGCCACCTGACTCGATCATCATTTCGGCGGGCAGTATGAAGAAGCTGATCAGTCGAACGAAGAACCCTGCTCGCACCCACGCTTCCAGTTGAATCCGCTGACCTGCGGCCACCACCCGCAGCATCATGGGGGCGACGAGGAAACCGGTGCCCTTTTGATAGAGGCGAACGGGTCCCTCGGCGGAGTTCTCTTCTGTCTGCAGCTTGTAGTGATTCTCTACCGCCCACGTGTCCAAGACCGTTCCAAATTCTTGAGTCGCGGGCAGTTCAACAATCGTGCGAGGTTTCATCGCTTGAGCCTAAGAGGGGACCGACACGCGAATCAAGGAAATGTTCCCAGAAGACAAGTGTACGAACCAAGCGAAACAACGTTTGAGGTCTGAGAACCAGGGAGGCTTTCTGCTTGTCAGCAAATCCTGTTGTTGCCAATCTCGCGCCATGTTGAGAGTCCACCATGCATTCATCGCGCTCACCCTTGTGATCGCAGCTTCGGGGAAGCTCGACGCACAGGATGCGGGCAGCCAGCTGATCGTCTCGACGGTGCCGACCGGGTTGCAGGTGCGCGTGAACGGGGAGGCGCGCGGCCTGAGCCCTGTTCGTGTCGGTGCTCTCTTGCCAGGGACACACCTGGTCGAGGCCCTTCTTGCATCCGGAGAGCTCGTGACGAGAGTCGTAGAGCTCGGCGCCAACAGCTCGCTCGTTGTTGAACTCTCCGCCGAAATCGCTCCGCCGGCGACAGCCGGCACCGTAGCGCAGCTCACGCCGCCGCCTTCGCCCGCAGCGCCCGCCGTCGCTCCGGCTCCACCGACGCAGCCAGGTGTCCGACTGCGCCTCGAGTCCGATCCGGATGGCTTACGGCTCAACTTCGACGCAGGAAGTTCCATGCACCACGCAGGCAACGTCTTGCTCGCGATCAACTCTTGGAACCCCGTGTGCAGCGCCCCTTGTGAACAGCGCGTTGAACCGGGCCACTACCGCGCAGCGATCTCCGACCTCGATGGCGATTTCTATCCGGTGCGCGGCGGATTGGATCTGACGCGCGATCGAAGCATGCGGCTTTCGATCAACTATCGGCGGGGCCCAAGAGCAGCCGGCTGGATCATGGCGATCATCGGCTACGGAATGATGATAGGGAGCATCGCAGTGCTGGACACCGACAATATTGCGCCCTCTATTGTTCTCCTCAGTGCCGGCGCAGTGTTGGGATTTACGGGCCAGCTGATGGCGATGCTCATCAAACCAGTGGGTGTTGTTGAGTTCTGAAGTCTTCGCATGGCCTCCTTCACCGGGGTGAAACCCAAACAATCAGCTCTCTTCGAACATCGGGAGCATTCGAGGAGCCGGCGGCATCTTCTTCCGCTTGCGCGCGCCGCCTGGGATATTGTCAGCATACTGCCAAAGCGGTCCGTGCAAACCGTTCCGCCTGAGCGCGCGGAAGAGCCGAGTGGAGAAGTTCACACCGAGCGCGGGCATCACCCAGCGGGGGTAGAGGTCCTTGTGCTCAAGCATCACCTCGTGAACGCCCTCACGGAGCCGTTGGCGCTCTACCCGTAGCACCGGATCAAGCGCCTCGTCGTCATCGACCCAACAGACCAAGAGCGCCGAGAACGGATCGATGTCGACGATGAAGTCGAGCGTGCGTTTGACGTCGTCGAGAGTTTCGCCAGGTGTTCCGAGGATGAAGTTGTGGCAGTCGGGGAGACCGGCACGCTCGCACGAGGCTCGAAGTTGGCGAACGCGGTTTGTGTCGAAGCCCTTCTTGAGCCGAAAAAGAACTTCATCGCAGCCGGAGTCGGTGCCAACCTCAACGCCCGCGCAACCGGCGGCGACCATCAGCTGCGCCAACTCGTCGTCGAAGCGCAGCGGATTAGCGTAGCAAGTCCAAGGCAGCTTATTGTCGCGCGCGATGAGCTCGCGGCAAACGTCTTTGGCGTGCTTCGGCGGCAGGTTGAACACAGAATCCACGATGAATATGTGTTTCACGTTCGGGTGCTGCTCTTGGACCGCCTCGAATTCGTCGGCGACCAGCGCTGGCTCACGCCGGCGACTGACCCGGCCTTCGACCACTGGGTAAGTGCAGTAAGAACACCGGAGGTTGCATCCGCGCTTGGTTTGCACGGAATCAATCCCGTGCTCTTCGTAGTAGCGAGCTTTGACTACGCTTCGATCGACGATGGGCGTGGCGTTCATGTCGACGAACGCCTGGACGTGGCCGTGATGCACGAGCTCGCCTCCGTTCCATCGATACAAGTTCGGAACGTCGTCGAACCCTTCACCAGCCTCGATGGCCTGGAGGAGCAAGGGCAGCGGTTGCTCACCCTCGCCGGAGATGCCGTAGTCCGGACGCAGTCGGCTCATCATCCCTTCCGGCATGACGCTGAATGCGCCGCCGCCGACGACGATCGGTGCGTCCGTCGTCTCGCGAATCGCGGTGAACAGTTCTTCGTACCAGCCGAGGTTGTCCCGGATTCCGTCGTAGTCGTTGTTCTGGATGTTGCGGAGCCCGACGGCGATCAAGTCTGCAGGGCGCTCACCGAGCGCCGAACGCACGTAGCGAAGTGGGTCTTCCTCAAAGCAGACGTCGACGAGCCAACGCTCGTGTCGCGCCGGAACCGCTGACATTACATTCAGGAGTCCAAAAGGAATGACGGCGTCCGGGAGTATCTCCCGATTGGCGGCAACAAAGGCAACTCTCACGACCGTCATTTTATACACGGATGGCCCCGTCGCGAATAGAACATTCCCGCGGACGCGACGCACTTTCACCTCGCCGACACATTCGAGACCGAGCGCAGCCGAGGTCGCAGCCGAGGCGACGTGCGAGGAGTAAAACCATGTCGTTGAGGTGCTTGTGTCGTGCGAGGCCGCAGCTGTTGGCGTGTCCACACCCCCGCTTCGCGATGGCGTAAACCTCAAACGGGTTTCCCTCGCGACGCAACGCCGAGCGGCTCGCCCACAGTTCAAGCAGACGAACTCTACGCTGGCTACGCCTCTGGCATCGACTCACTGCTCAGCGACGTACTTCGCCGATTCGTCAGACCGACGAACCCCATGACTCGAAGGGCCGTCGGGAGATCTGGACTACCTGACCCTGACCCGTGCGACGAGAGCATATAGAGCGCCCAATCACCGCTCGGTGACACGGCTGCTTCGTCTTGGCCAAGCTGAGTCCGTGTCTCCGCGACGGATCCATTTTCCTCCATGCTCAGATCAAGATACTCGTAGTCGCTGTCGACTCTCCGCCGCCCTACAAGGTGCCCGCCGGTTCCCGCCCCTTGGACGATGACCACATCCAGCGACGCGCTCACCAAATCACCCTAGCAGGCACTGAGTGTTGTCTGACCGAGCCCGGAGCACTGATACTCGCGAGGACCAATTGCGTGCGTTTCCTTCGCAGATCGCAGCGCCCGACGAACGCCAACTCGCACCGGCCGTTGTTCGCAACGCGGCCCCAGAGCGAACCCGTCAGCGACTCCAAAGCATCCGCTCGACGCAGCGCTGGTGCTGCTGATCAGCATCGAGCGCCTCGTCGAAATGGCCCGTGTCATAAGACCGAGTGCCGCTCAAAAAGCAGGCGAGCCGCTTCGTCGAGCCCAGGCATCCAGATCCTGAAGGCTGAGGTCGACAAGTGTCCATCCCAGACGTAGGTGAACAGCCCGATGACGGACTCTCGACGAATCACAGCGCTCCTTGCTCTCGGCGCCTGTCTTATGGTGCCCGCCGCCGTCCAAGGGGATGACAGCGAGACGTGGAATGGTCGATGGCTCATTAGCGACGGTATCGCCTCGGCGGAGTCCCGCCGAGATGCCGCGATTCGCGCGTCTACGGCTGACATGAACGTCTTGGCGCGTCGAATCGCTCGCCGCCGGCTCCGCGCTCGGGCCCCGCTTCCTCATCACGTGAGCGTCGATGGCGAGGGTGAGACTTTTCGCGCCGTCGTAGGCGACCACGTCCTCGACTTTGCAGCGGATGGATCGCGTCATTCAATTCGCGGCGCTCGCGGCGATTCATTCATCGCCTCGCAGCGCCTCCAAGGTCGACGCCTCGAGCAGCAGATTCGCAGCGATGACGCGACGCTGACTCAGACGCTTGAGCTGAGCGAAGACGGTCTGACGCTCACGCTGCGGGTCCAGATCGCGAGCCCCCAGCTGCCGCGCGATGTCACCTATGCTCTCACCTTTCGTCGCGGCTGACGCGACATCTTGCAGTCGATGACGAGACATCGATGGCTGCAGAGAAAGTCGCAAACAACGAATTGTTCCACAGAGACATCTTGGTACGCCGGAGTTGCCGATCACGGACGTGACAGGCTGGTGGGCATCTTGTCGCCGACCCGAATTCGGTCAACTGATCGGCGGCCTCCCCTAGTTCGGAATCTCAGCACCTTCGACCTCGCGCGGGGCGATCACCACTTGTATCGGGAACGCCTTGGGGAGAAACGTCGCGGCGTCGTACCATCTCGGTTCTCCCCAGCACGTCACCGTGCCATCGCTAAGGCGCGCGCATTCGTCGTCCGCCAACTCGACGGCGTTGCGTATGGCCCTCGCCGCTCCCGGCGCTGGCCCGTCGAAGTAGCGAAGCGCGCCGCCCTCCGTCACGCCACCAAGCCCCGCGATCTGCGCCATGTTCTCGGCACCCACCACCAGTGTCGGCACGCCCCTTTCTTGGCCTCTGCCGCCCGACATCCACGCGCCCCAGCAGAAGACTCGCCCGTCGCTACGGCGCGCGCACACACGCGCCGGCGTGGTGGCGAGTTCAACGACGTCGTCGAGGCCGGCAAGGTCTGTCAGTGGAATCTCGGAGTGAGCGCAGTCGCTGCAACCCTGCACGATGTATTCAGGCGACCAACAAGCGACGGCGCCGCCTTCGTTAGCGACACAGCACTCGTTGCTCGTACACCCCACAGCTTGGGCGCGATTCACACCACGCGGGCGGGCGGCGCGTCCTCCTCGAAGGCACCGAACAGTCGAGTCTCCTAGTAGGACACAGGCATTGTCTCGGCCTACGGATAGCGCCACCGCGTCGCTCACGCCGCGAACCGCGCGGACGTCGCCCTCGCTTACCCACCAACAGCTCACTCGGCCCCCAGCGACGATCGCACATCCACGTTGGTCCGCGAGGCTGATCCGGCTGACGTTTGACAGACCCGCGAGATCGCCAGCATCTCGGCTCCACGTGCGTACACTCCCATCTTCGAGCACTGCGCCCGACGTGGAGAGTGAGACCACGTTGCTCACGTCCATAACGCGGCCCGGAGTCTCACCGCGGGTCCCCAACTGACCAGCGGCACCTTCGCCCCAACAACGCACTCCACCATCTGTGCCAAGGGCGCAGCTGAATCCATCGCCGGCGACGACTCGTGACACTTCACCGTCCAGGCTCACCCGCGTGTAGTCAATGACGGAGAGCGAACCTTCAACGCCGACTCCGCCGAGTAGGTTGTCCCCAGCGCAGTACGCGCTTCCATCGAAGACGGCGCAGCGATGCCGTGCTCCGGACACAACGAGCATCTGCCGCGGCAGACGATCGCTTCGCGATCCCAGACACATCCGATCACCTTCGTTCGACTGGGCGCAGGGGCCACCCAGACTGTTGACGAGCGAGTGCATGATCGGAGTGTTCGGATATGTACCGAAGCTGGAATCGCGCGAACTCATCACCGAACCATCTTCGAGCAGTGCGAACATGCCTCGTGTTCCGGCCGCGACCGCTGCGACGCCTTCGAGTTGCTCAACCGCTCTTGGCGTCGCGTCTAAGTCCAAGCCGGCGAGTTCTCCTCTGCCCCAACACCAAACGGTGCCGTCGCTCCGCCGTGCACACGAATAGCCCGTGCCGCACGCGACCATTGTCGCGTCAGAAATATCGACCCGCTCGACGGCGCGTCCCATGCCCCAACACACCACGTCCCCGTCACGTTGCACGGCGCATGTGTGGTCGGAGCCGGCGGCGAGCTGTATGACATCCACCGCAGAAGTCAGCACCACCGCCCTGTCCTCACCCTCGCGCTCACCGCCGAGCTGCTCCAGCGAGTCATCGCCCCAACAGCTCACGTGTCCCGTGTCGTGTAACGCGCACACGTGGGCCACCCCAGCGACGAGCTCGGTGATGGCTCCGGGACCCAAGGGCTCTTCGACAACCTCCGCAGCCGCAGGGTTGGCGGCCTGCTCAAGCTCCGGCAGCGCGGCGGGCGATAGAGAACCAGCACCGCATCCAACGGAAAGTAGTGAGAGCACCCAGGAAACTCGCATAATCACCACCCGAGGCTAACTCGAACCAGAGTCAGACGGTATCGCCGGCTGCCTCACCTTGGTGTGGTCCGAACTGAACGTAGGTCCGGTGGGATCGATTTCGAGCACGTCATCGGCGCACACGAGTCCTCGCGACCGTCCCAAGACCTTCGGCACCGCCGACCAGAATCAGGAGAGCCACAACTGAGTCCTGGGCTGGCTAACTCTGACCGAAGGTCCCTGGAAGCCGCTTGAGACCATCCATGACCTGTTGCGTGGCCTCGATCTCCGCGCCCACCAAGATGGTGGCGCAGGTCGTCTCTCGCGCGATGCGAGACGCGACTTTTCCGAATGAACGTCGACCGCCGATGGTGGCCAGACCCAGCACCACCACCTGATGGCTCTTTGCCTCTTCGGTGATCGCCATCACAACATCGTCGCTTGCAACCACCACCGTCTTGGCCTGCACGGGAACCTCTTCGCGGGCAAATCGCTCGAGGGATCGTTCTCGACGTTTGATATCGCTGTGGGAGCTGTCGGCGGGAACCACTGCCAAGTAGGTCACGTTCCTGCTTTTGGAACGAAAGAGGCTTCCAAGGAGACGCGCGCGTGTGTCGTGATGTCGACCGCGGCCACCCACGGGGACTAGGAACTCGGTGGCCTCGTCCAGCTCGAAGCCCTCCTTCGCGTGGAGAATCGCGACCTGACACTCAATGTGGTTGATGAGCTCTTCAAGGTGTTGCGCGCTGGGACTCGCCGGGTCTTCGGTCAGCCCGAGAAGCAGGCTCTCGCAACGGTGAATCTTCGCCACGCGTTTGATCTCGTCGAAGGGCGCCTTGGCCACCGTCACCAACGCCTCCGGTGCATGGCCGCGAAACAACGATGCCGTCAGAGCTTGCTCGAGGACCTTTTGTGCATCGACCAAGGCCTTGGGCGGAGTATCGGCGAGCACCTTGTCGGGCCGCTCCATGACGAAAAGCAAAAGCACGCGGCCCACGGAGCGCGGGGCGAGAGCACTCGCCAGCGCCACCATCGCAGGCGCTGTGTTGGGGTTTCGGATGGGAACCAAGACCAGTGGGCTGCGTCCACGCATCTTCAGCAAATGAGGATCATGGCCCTCCGCGAAAGCGTCCGTCTTCTCCGCGCCGGAGCTGAACACAGCAAGGTAGAGCAACACCCCAAGACCGATCCACACCAGACCCACATAACCTGCCTCGGGCACCGTCACGGCTTGAAAGACCGCCATGACCAGACAGGCGCCTCCCCCAAGCACCGGCACCAGCGGAAACCAGGGCGTCTGGTACGGCGCTTCGCCGACCGGCGAAGCGAGCCCCGACAAGGTCGTCGTTGTAATCCGCGACCGACGTCGAGCTAGGATCGCGGTTCCGTGAACAAGGGCGAAGCACACAAGAAAGATTAAACTCGCCGCCGCGCCCGCAGCCGACAGATCCACCATCAACAAGATGGCCACGAGCGCGAGTGCGCTCGCGTAGATCGCGATCGCAGGCGTGCCATGATTCCGATGTTTGCGCGCAAACATGTGCGGCAAGGTTCGGTCTTCTCCCATGCTGAGCGCCACCCTAGATGCTGCCATCAGGTTCGCTTGCAGAGCCGAAAGCGTCGACAGCACGGCAGCGATCATCACGAGCCAGTAGCCTATGGGCCCCATGTAGTTGCGGACCGCGATCGCCATGAACGTTTCCGGATGCTCTCGACTTAACGCGCCGAGCGATTGACCTGGTTCTGTACCCACAGTGGAAACCACGAAGAGAAGCGGCAAGTAGATCGCCAACGCTGCGCCCAGGCTGAGCAGCATCGCGCGAGGGATCACCTTCGCCGGGTTCTTAACTTCGCCAGCGACGGCAGCGATGAGATCGAATCCCTGAAGCGCGATGAAGGTAAAGCCCATCGCCGAAACCAAACCTGTGGCGCCTCCGGCGAAGAACGGGGTAAGCGCATCGACAACGCTCCCCGACGGCGCAACCACAATGGCCCAGGCTCCGACGATGATCAGGACCACAAACAGTACGACCTTGCCAATGGTCTCGTATCTTCCGCCCCCCGAGCCCTTGCGGATCAAGCCAACGGTATAGAACGCAGTGGCGACGAGGGACGCGGTCACAACCGCCTCTCGTTCCACCAGCCAAGACGGAGCAGGCCCGAAAGCAATTTCCCACAAGCTCTTGATGATCACCATCGCGTACGACGCGAACCCAAGCGCGTAGAGCACGCCCGCGACGATATACGCAAACCAGAGGATCCAGCCCACGCCGAACGCCATCCGTACGGACAGAACCTTTTTTGCGAAGGTGTACGCGCCGCCCGACTCCGGGAATGTGGATGACATCTCCGCGAAACTCAACGCCGTGAGAATCGCGATGACGCCGTTGATCGCGAAGGCGATGATCGCGCTGGGTCCCGTTTCCTGAAACGCCACGCCACCGAGAACAAGAATGCCGCCGCCAACAATAGCGCCCACCCCCACGTAGGTCGCGCCAAGCAAACCGATCGTACGACTGGACTCAGGCGCCGGACTCGGGTCAGGTAGCCGTCTGGACGATGTCTCAGCAGGTGGAGTTACGGAATCGGTCACAGGGGGGCGGATCTTGCGGGAGTCGCAAAGTCCCCGCAAGCTTTGTCGCAAGGGACACTGAAAGGACCCGCTAACCGCTCTTGGCCGGGTAGGCGCTTCCACTGCGTCCACGAACTCAGCGTTACGCCATCTCTAGACGTGGCTGGCGGGGGGCCTGTCTCCTCAAGTCGAAACGATGCTCAACGAATAGCAGCGCTAATCGCGCTACCGAGAGCGGAAAGGGAGCCGCCTTTCGCCACGACGGTCACGTCTCGATCCTCGTTCCTCAGAGCGTCGATTGCGTCGCTCGAAGAGGCCGTAAAGAACACGATCGCGGCCTTCGAATGGGTGCGGACGAAACCGGAAAGAGCCTTCCCGTCGAGGCCTGGGATCATGAGATCGAGCACCACCACATCCGGAGTATGTTCACGAAGTAACTCGAGAACGCTAAATGGCGAGTCTGTCGTGATAACGTCGAAGCCTTTTGCTCCAAGATAGCTTTTCAACATTTTGAGGATGTCGAGGTCGTCATCCACGATGAGCACACGCGGTCGAAGCGACCCTTCACGTGGCTCTTCCGCACTGCTTACGTCGCGCTGTGGTTTCACCTGATTAGAGTAGCACCTATTGAGGAGTGTACGAGATCATCAAGACCGAATAACAAGGGCAAGACTCAACGATACGACTGGTCCAGTCAGCTGCGGCGTGAGCGCTACGCGGCTTCAAACGCTACGGTCGTACAGCAGTGATCGTAGCGACCGTCACAAACGCCTGGCAGAGAATCCGGCCATTGATCGATGCGCCTGCGCCAAAGCCTACTGCTGCCCCTCCGAGGAGCGTACCCTCGAAGTGCGCTCCCGCGCCGCCGACTACGGCGCCACCCACCTGCCAGAAGATATTCTCTGGCAGGGCTCCACCGCTAAGCTCCATCCGGATGCCCGCTGTGATCTCAAAACCACCGTCGAGTTGGAAAACCCAGACATCCGTCGGCCCTCCCGAGATGGTTATCGCGGTGACCATACTGACCGCGCCGGTCCAGTGGTACACACCAGGAGAGAACGTCATGCCACTAATGATGCCTACACCCAGGTTTTCGTTGCCGGCGACGACCGGTCGTCCTGCGGCGTCGTCGTATGCCGCCTGCATATCGGTGACTGCGCTGGCCAGGTCGGCCGGCGTGGAGCCTGTGTAGTCCGCAGCCAGTACCTGCCCAGACACCTGGGACGACGTCGCAAAAGCGCCGGAGTCATCCGGGACTTGAGCGAGGCCTGTGATCGTTGCGGCGCCTGCCGGGCTGACGCCAACATCACCTATATAGGACGACGTCGCCGCCGACGTCATGCCGTCCTCCGCGAGCAGCACGAAGTTCCTCGCGCTTCCGAGGTTCACGGCGCCGTCGCGGGACTCGGTAGTAAAACTCCACGAGTGGTCTGCGAGCAACGGGACGCCCGAAGCGCTCTGTGCGCCCGTGGTGATCGTCGCCGTGTATGTCGTTTCGGAAACGAGGAGATCCGTCGGCTGGAAGGAAGCAACGAAGTCCATGTAGACGATAGAGCCTTCGACCAGAACACCTCCCGTTTCCACGGTGAAGGTTGTCGCGTTCAAGGTGGCAGAAGTCATATGAGCGCTGAAGGTCGCATCCACCGCAGTACCGAGCGCGACGTCGGTCGCGTCATTAAGTGGTCTATTCGACTCGACGCTCAATACCGGCATCATTGCATCGCCTTCTCGGCCGCCATCCACGGGCTCGCCGCCATCCACGGGCTCGCCGCCATCCACGGGCTCGCCGCCATCCACAAGCTCGCCGCCATCCACGGGCTCGCCGCCATCCACAAGCTCGCCGCCATCGACGAGCTCGGCGCTATCAACGAGCCCACCGCCATCGACGGGATCTTCGTCACCGACGAGGCCACTGTGGTCGATCGAACAAGCAGAAGCGA
>JBLHKB010000026.1:0-27449 GCA_047619315.1 Polyangiales bacterium | reverse complement strand
GGGTTCCGTCGAAGACGACGACGCGCTCGCGCTCATCGAGGAGCGCCGAGCCGTCGAGGGAGCGCAAGTCCGCGCGCACGCCGAGCTGCGCTTCAAGGTTTCGGTCCCATGCGCGGCCGTCGGCGTTGAACACGACGACGCTGCGCGATACCCATCGCGCGCTGCCGGCAACGGTGCGTCCACCCGCGCGGAGGACGATGGGCGAACGCTCGAGTTCGTCGCCGATCGCCGATCGCTGCACCATGGGGCGGTTGAACTGCACGCGGAGGGTGTCGTTGCGCGAGAGGCGCTGGACACCTGGGGAGGGACGAAGAATGGCAAGGTGCTCCGGTGCGTCGGCGGCCAAGAGCGGCGAGAGTGGCGTCGCCTCGGGCAAGAGGGTGGACGCCATAGGGAAGGTGGCGAGGGGCCGCGCTTCCGGCAGACTCAGCTCGCCGAGCGCTGCAACAGCCGGCTGCTTTTCGGGCTCGCGGAAGAAGAAGAACGCCGCGACGAGGACACCGACGGCGCTGAGGGCCACGTAGATCTTGCGCCGACTTCGCTTGGGCTCGCGCTTCCTGGCGGAGCGGCGGTAGGGGCCGTCGCCGGATGGAGCAGCGTCGCGAAGGGAAGGGTCGTCGTGCATGGGGGACACGAATCGCAAGCACTGGGCCGGCGGAAAAAGTGAGTAATTTCGGGCACTCGCGTGGCTTGAGTGTGGGGGTATTGCCACGCTTTGGGGCCGGAGAGACTCACTGTCCTCATGGAGTTCAAGCGTTCCCATACTCAAAGCGAGACGAGGTAGCTTCGAGCTATGTGGAGTTGTGGTGTGAGCGTTCTTTGGGTGTTTCTTTGTGTAGTGCTCGCGGCCTGCCCGAAGTCGACGAGCTCGTTGGACGCGGGGCGAGGTGACGCTGCGGACCTGGACGCTGCGGACTTGGACGACGCCGCCGAGGCGGATGTTCCGACGGTGTGGGATGGCGGTCCGCGTTTCGTCGGCACGCGATCGGACATGATCGACCTGCTGATCCTCGCATGGCGCTTGGTGAAGTGATGTACGAGGCGATCGCGTTTGGGTTCACTGCAGGCTGGGACCCGGACGCTCGTATTCAGCACGTGGAATTCGGAGCGAGCCCAGGACGGCGTGTCGTCGAACTCAGTTCGCGACTCGACTCTCTTGGCGTGCACACGGCGACCTTCTCCTATCAAGGGGAGACCACGTTGGTAGGACAGGCAGCGTATGAAGCGGCGGTGGCCCCGCTCGTGGCGCGGATGCTTGAGGGTCTTCGTCAGCCACGCTGAGATGGAGACATCTTCGCTAGGCAGAAGCACCTACCTCCGTCGACGCGTGGAGCGCGCGTGGCAACAAGGTGCTTAGGGTGGAGTTGGAGGAAGCGACATGACCCGGCTGCCTTGGACCCAAAGCGCGCGCATCAGATCTAGGCGCAGATGGGACGCTCATTGCAGGGCAGAGTCTGCCCCTTCCACACTTCGGTGACCACTATGAGCGTTGGCCTTCTTCATCGATCTCTTACGCCTCGGCTCCGCGCCCTCGTCCCGGCTAGGGCGTTGACTCTGTCCGGCGTTCGTTCAGACCGAGAGCATGAGAACCAGCACTCAGGCCTTTATCAAGTCCCGTCCTCGAAGCCGTGTTGTGGGTGTTGTGGGCGTCGTGGTCGCTCTCTTCGGCGCTTTCTTTGTAGTCGCGGCCGTTGTGGAGCTCGTTGGAGGCACGGAGGATACTGTGGCGCCTCTCTTGGGCGGACTGTTCATGTCCGCTCCGATGTTTCTGGGCATCTGGCTGGTTAGACGGGGGTTCTCTCCGGCGAGCCCCGACTTCTCGGACGCAAAGAAGATCCGCGAGACGTTCTTGAAGGGCGTGACCGCGACGGATCCACAAAGCGACGCCATCAACGCGGCAGCACTGCTCATGATGGACAAACGCTATGAAGAAAGCGCCGCTGCCTACCATGCGATCGCAGATCGATTCCCGTCCGAGAAGGCCACGGCCCATTCACAGATCGGGGTCGCGTGCTTCTTCGTCGGGCGCTACGAGGAGGCGATTCAATGGTACGAATCAGCTCTTGAGCAGGGAGCTGACGCGTCCACGATGCACGACAACATCGCTGAGGCGAAAGGAAAACTAGGCTTCTAGTGGGGTGAGTCCTACGATTCGTGGAGACACCGGCCTTGACGTAAACCCATATAGTGTCCATTGTACACTATATGAAGAAGCATTCGGGTTCTGCGCTGCTCACAGATCTCTACCAGCTGACCATGGCGTGTGGCTACCACGCCCATGGCCGACACCTGGATCGGGCCTGTTTTCATCTCTTCTACCGCCGCGCGCCTTTCGGCGGTGGCTACGCCGTGGCCGCAGGGCTGGGTCGCGCCCTAGAGTGGCTGGAAGGGCTTCGGGTCGAGCCTGAAGAGGTGGAGTATCTGCGCTCGCTCAAGCGATTCCCGGAAGCGTTCTTGGAGCTGCTCTCCGGCGCCGAGCTTTCGTTGGATGTGGCGGCGATCCCCGAAGGCACTCTCGCATATCCCCATGAACCGATGCTGCGCGTCGAGGGGCCACTCTGGCAGGCGCAGCTTGTCGAGACGGCGCTGCTCAACATGGTGAATTTTGAGACACTCATCGCCACGAAGGCCGCGCGAGTGTGCGACGTGGCGCGAGATGATGAGGGACAGCGGGAGTCTGTGCTCGAGTTTGGTCTTCGTCGGGCGCAGGGGCCAGACGGCGCGCTCTCGGCGTCGCGGGCCGCGTACCTAGGGGGATGCACCGCGAGCAGCAATGTGTTGGCGGGCGCGACCTACGGTATCCCCATCGCCGGAACACACGCGCATTCCTGGGTGATGACTTTTGGCAACGACGAGGAAGCGTTTCGTCGCTACGCCGAGGTGTTCCCTGACTCGAGCGTGTTCTTGGTGGATACTTTTGACACCGAAGAAGGAGTCGCCGCAGCGATCGACGTGGCGCGTGAAATGCGTGCTCGCGGCGAAGAGCTTCGTGGGATCCGTTTGGACTCCGGAGACCTTTGCGCGCTGTCGATACGAGCGCGCGAGATGCTGGATGAAGCGGGCTTCGACACGGTGCAGATCGTGGCGAGCAACGACCTCGACGAGTACCGCATCGCCGAGCTCAAAAAGAACGGCGCGCGCATCGATGTGTGGGGGGTGGGCACTCGCCTGACCACCGCGTTTGACCAGCCGGCACTAGGCGGCGTGTACAAGCTCGGCGCCGTGCAGGTAGGCGGAGAGTGGGAGCCGCGGATGAAGTTTGGCCAGAGGCCGATCAAGCGCTCGATTCCGGGCCGGCTTCAGGTGCGGCGTGGAGCGACGATGGATGTCATCGAGCGCGTCGGCGAGGCCGCGACGGGGAGCGCCTATCACCCTGAAAGTGACGAGGCGCACCCGGTGGACGCTGAGCTTCAGCCGCTCTTGGTGGACGTGATGCGCGATGGGCGCCGTACCGAAGCGGCGGCGGATGCGACGGACCTGAAGGCGGCACGTGCACGCGCTCTTGCGGCGGTGGATGCGCTACCTTCCGAGCAACGGCGACACGAGTCACCGGAAGTGCGCTTTGTGGGTATGGAAGAATCACTGGCGGCGGAACGACGAGGCTGGAAACACAGCCAGAAGAAGAGCGGACAATGACCGAGAAGCGACCCACCCTCGTTTTTAGCACCGAGCGTTATGAGTACATGGCCGAGCAGCTTCGAGAGCTCTCCGGTTTTGGCCGCGGCGAAGTTGAACGAAATGAGTTTCCTGATGGCGAACACTACCGCCGCGTGGCGAGTGATGTCGCCGGGAAGGATGTCGTCCTGCTTGGCGGCACCGTCAACGACTCCGACACGCTGGAGATCTACGATCTTGCCTGCGCCATCGTGCACGGCGGCGCTCACGCGCTGACGTTGGTGCTCCCCTGGTATGGTTACCAAACCATGGAGCGCGCCATTCGGCCGGGTGAAGTGGTTGTGGCGAAGACCCGCGCCCGTCTGCTCTCGAGCATTCCAATCGCCGGGTCTGGCAACCGGGTGGTCCTTGTGGACCTTCACTCCGAAGGCATCACACAGTATTTTAGTGGCAACATCTGGCCGGTGCATTTGTATGCCAAGCCTCTCATTTTGCCACTCATCCGCGAACTCGGCGGCGACGAGTTTGTGCTCGCAGCCACGGACGCTGGGCGCGCAAAGTGGGTGGAGTCACTCGCGAACGACCTGCGCGTCGACGCTGGTTTCGTCTTCAAACGACGCATGAGCGGCGACCAGACTGAGGTCACGGCGCTGGCCGCGGACGTCGAGGGGAAGAACGTCGTTATCTACGACGATATGATTCGCACTGGAGGCTCTCTCATCGGCGCCGCGCGCGCCTTTCGAGACGCGGGCGCGGCGAAGATCTCGGCGGTCTGCACCCACGCGGTTCTGCCCGGCGATGCGCTCGGCCGGATTGAATCGTCAGGGCTCTTTGATGCGTTGGCGTGCACCGACAGTCACGCGCGTGTCCGGGAGATCGACAATGACTTTTTGCGGGTAGCGCCCCTCGCGCCCCTCTTATGGACCCATCTTCAGGGAGGAGGCGAGCGATGAGTACAATCGGCCGTGTGCACTATGGAGTCGGGATCCTGAATCAAACACCCTTTGCGTGGGACGCCAATGAGCGGAACATTCGGCGGGCCATCGACGAGGCTCGTGCGGTGGGAGTGCAGGTGCTTTGTTTACCCGAGCTCTGCATCACGGGGTACGGCTGCGAGGACATGTTTCACGCGTCGGCGCTCCACGACACCGCGTGGGAGCGCATGCTCGCCATCGCCCCGGCGACGAAGGGCATGGTCGTCTGTGTGGGCCTGCCCGTGGAGCTTCGCGGCGCGGTCTACAACTGCGCGGCGCTTCTTGTCGACGGCGAGCTCAAGGGTCTGGTGGCGAAACGCTTCTTGGCCGGCGATGGCATTCACTACGAGCCACGTTGGTTCAAGCCTTGGCCCGAAGGCGAGATCACGACGGTTCGCCGCGACGGACGCGAGGTACCCATCGGCGACTTGTCGTTCGATGTGGACGGTCTGAGGATCGGCTTCGAGATCTGTGAGGACGCGTGGGTCGCCCATCGTCCCGGCGCTCGGCTTTCGCTTCAGGGCACGGACGTCATCATGAACCCGAGCGCGAGCCACTTCGCCTTCGGCAAGCAGAACATTCGCCGCCGCCTCGTCCTCGAAGGCTCACGAGCGTTTGGGGTGACCTATCTTTATGCGAATCTGCTGGGCAACGAATCGGGCCGCGCCATCTTTGATGGCGGCGGGCTCATCGCGGCAGCGGGCGCGTTCTTGGCTGAGACGCGCCGCTTTTCTTTTGACGACGTGAGCCTGGCGCACGTCATCATCGACGTGAACACGACGCGGCTCGCGCGGGCGCGCTCGAGCAGCTTTCGGCCTGAGCCCGAAGGCGACGAGACGGTGCGCTGCGATTTCGAGTGGGTGCGGCTGGCGCCGGATGCATGCGGTCCGCTGGAACCGAGGGACTACAGCAAAGAAGAGGCTTTCGCGCGGACCGTGGCTCTCGGGCTGATGGACTATCTGCGCAAAACCTATTCGAAGGGCTATATTGTATCGCTCTCCGGGGGCGCCGACAGCAGCGCGTGTGCAGCGCTGGTGCGTTTGGTCGTCGACATCGGCGTGAGTGAGCTGGGCCTTGAAGGCTTCCTACGGCGGCTCTCGCATATCCCCGAGCTCGCGGAGTGCCAGGGGAACGATGCGCTGACTCGTTGCCTCTTGACCACCGCGTACCAAGCGACACGAAACAGCGGCGACGTGACGAAGAACGCCGCGCGAGAGCTGGCGGAGGCTCTCGGCGCCGAACATCACGAGCTTGATGTGGACGCGATCGTGCAGGGCTACATCGCGCTGACGGAAGGCGCGTTGGGTCGGCCGCTGACTTGGGAGCAGGACGACATCACGCTTCAGAATATCCAGGCGCGAAGCCGCGGGCCGAGCATCTGGATGTTGGCGAACGTGAAGAACGCGATCCTCTTGGCGACGAGCAACCGCTCCGAGGCCGCTGTGGGATACGCCACGATGGACGGAGACACCTGCGGCGGACTCTCGCCCATCGCCGGCATCGACAAGGCGTTCCTACGACGCTGGCTTTCGTGGATGGAAAAAGAAGGCCTTGCGGAGAGCGGCGCGTGGCCAGCGCTCGCGTCGGTGACGGCGCAGGCGCCGACGGCGGAGCTGCGGCCTTCGGAAGATGAGCAGACGGACGAGGGCGACTTAATGCCATACCCTGTGCTGGACGCCATCGAGCGTCACGCCGTTCGCGACAAGAAGTTCCCTCAGGACACCTACGAGATGATGCGCGCCGAGCACCCGGATGTCTCGGCGGCGCAGATGCGCGTGTGGGTGACGAAGTTCTTCACGCTTTGGTGCCGCAACCAGTGGAAGCGCGAGCGTTATGCGCCGAGCTTTCACCTCGACGACAAGAACCTGGACCCGAAGACGTGGTGTCGCTTTCCGATCCTCTCCGGCGGCTTCGCGTTGGAGCTCAAGCGTCTCGCCGAGGCGTTGGATTGACACTGCCCCCGCCAACCACACTGCGCCTCGCGACAGACTGCGTCGTCTTTGGTCTGGACGAGGCGGGCTTGAAGGTGCTGCTCATCGAGCGAGGGATCGCACCGGAGAAGGGGCGCTGGGCTCTGCCTGGAGGCTTTATCCTCGAAGGTGAGAGCGTGGAAGACTGCGCTCGCCGTGAGCTTCTGGAAGAGACGGGGCTCGGCGAGGTCTTTCTCGAACAGCTCTACACATTCGGCGAGGTGGATCGGGACCCGCGGGGGCACGTGGTGAGCGTGGCGTACTACGCCCTGACGAATATTCATGAGCATCGTCTGAACGCTTCGACGGACGCGTCCGAGGCTGCTTGGTTCTTGGCGGCGGAGCTGCCCGCCCTCGCGTTTGATCACGACACCATCGCCCAGGCTGCGCTGAAACGACTGCGCGGCAAAGCACGCTACCGTCCGATTGGGTTTGAGCTCTTGGCGAAGACGTTTACGTTGAGCGAGCTTCAATACTTGTACGAGACACTCCTCGGCGAAGAACTCGATAAGCGGAACTTCCGAAAGAAGATTCTGTCGCTGGGGATCCTCAAGGACACGGGCGAGATGGAGCGCAACGGCCCCGGGCGGCCGGCTCGGCTCTATGCGTTCGACGCGCGGCGCTATCGCACGCTGGAGCGCGACGGTTTTGAGATGTGGATTTGAGCGACTTTGAATGAACGAAAGGGGTCACAGATGGAAGCGTTGATACTTGTCGATCTGCAGAACGACTTTTGCCCCGGCGGCGCTCTGGCCGTTGGCGATGGGGACGCGGTGCTGCCTCTGGCGCGGCGCCTGATGTCCACGTTTGAGCACGTCATTGCCACGCAGGACTGGCACCCCGCGGCGCACGAGAGTTTCGCCTCGCAACACGAAGGACATGCCGCTGGGGAGCTCATCGAGCTTCATGGGCTGACCCAAGTGCTCTGGCCGGATCACTGCGTCCAAGGCACCGCGGGAGCCGAGTTCGCCATCAACATCGGAGAGGCGAAGGTCTTCCAGAAGGGAATGCAGCCCGAGGTCGACAGCTACAGCGGCTTCTTCGACAACGGGCGTCGCGGCGATACGGGGATGGCGGCATACCTGCGAGAGCTCGGGGTCACAGACGTCTTCGTCATGGGTCTTGCCACGGACTACTGCGTGCGCTTTACGACGCTGGACGCTCTGAGCCTCGGATTTGGCGTCACCCTCCTGGAGGATGGCTGCCGCGGCGTCGAGCTTCAGAGTGGGGATATCGATGCGGCGATCACTGCGATGAGAGAGGCCGGCGCGACGATTGGCACGAGTTCGAGTCGAATCCGGACTTGACGTAAAGGCCACGTACCTCTACCGATCTGCGGGGGAAGCTTCGTGTGGGGGCCACGCGAGCAGCCGTTTTTAACACAACCATTTAGATAGAAAAGAGGGACCTATGTCCGTCGCCAAAGTTACCGAGATCATCGCAAGCAGCACCAAGTCCTTCGAGGACGCCATCGAACAGGGCGTCGAACGCGCCTGCAAGACACTTGAGGGTGTCACAAGCGTTTGGGTCAAGGACCAGAAGGCCATGATCACCGACGGCAAGATCACCGAGTATCGTGTCGACATGAAGGTCACTTTCATCCTCAAGTAATATGCCTGCGCTACTCCTGGTCGATCATGGTTCTCGGCGCGCCGAGGCAAACGAAAATCTCTCGCGAGCCGCCGTGGTCGTTCGGGAGCAAGCTCCTGGGCTCGATGTGTTTGTGGCACACATGGAGCTATCGATGCCTGACATCGCCGCCGCGTTTGACGCGTGCGCGAAGGCTGGTCACGAAGAGATGGTGGTCTTTCCATGGTTCCTCGCAGAGGGACGACATGTGCGTGAAGACATTCCCCAGCTCTGCAAAGAAGCGTCCGAGCGGACCGGTATTCGCTATCGCATCGCGTCGCCCTTCGGCGTCGATGAGCAGATGGCCGCCGTCGCGCTGACGCGTGCAGGGATGCTGGGTTTGGAAGATACGAGAGAAGAAAACGAATGAGCGCCTATCGAATGGTGGTTCGCACGCTGGACGGCCCTGGCGCCCTGGAGCGTGAAGACTTTGAGCCTTCGATGCCCGGCGCCGGCGAGTATCTGATCCGCGTCGAAGCCGCAGGTATCAACTTCTTTGATGACCTCATCACGCGTGGGATGTACCAGCGCAAACCCGAGCTGCCTTTCGCGCCGGGTGCTGAACTATCGGGAACCATCGAGCGCGCGGGCGAGGGTACAAAACTCGTCGAAGGCACGCGCGTGATGGCCCTCGTCGACAGCGGCGCGTACACCTCGCACATCGTCGTTTCGGCAGAACGCGTCTTCGTGATTCCGGATTCGATGCCCTTCGAAGAAGCCGCTGGTTTCGGCATCGTTTATCAGACGAGTTACTTTGGACTCGTTCACCGAGCTGCCCTCGCCGAAGGGGAGACGGCGCTTATTCACGCGGCCGCTGGCGGCGTGGGCCTCGCGGCGGTGCAGATCGCCAAAGCCCTGGGAGCTAAGGTGCTGGCCACGGCGGGCAGCGAAGCAAAGCTGACCCTCGCCAAAGACAACGGCGCCGATGTGGGTATCCCTTACCGCGACGCGACGTGGCCAAAGCAGGTGCTCGCGGCGACGGAGGGCCGGGGCGCTGATGTCATCTACGATCCCGTGGGCGGCGACATCTTCGACGCGTCGAGCAAGTGCATCGCTTTTGGCGGCCGCCTCGTCGTTGTTGGCTTTGCGTCGGGACGGATTCCGTCCATCGCGATGAACCGCGTGCTGCTGAAGAACATCGCAGTGACTGGGCTTCATTGGGGCGCGTATTTCGACCTGCAGCCTGAGATGGTGCACGAGGCGCACGTGGCGCTGTGCAAGCTCTATGAAGAGGGCAAGATTCGGCCCGTCGTATCGCAGGCGCGTCCTCTTGAGGAGGCGACGGCGGCGATTGAAGAGCTGACCAGCCGGCGTTCGACGGGCAAGCTGGTGCTCAAGCCTTCGCAGTGAGCGGTCTAGAACAGCAGGCAGTCCGCACAGACCGGCCGGGTCTTGCTACTGTGCCCCATGAAATGGATCATAGCGGCCTTCAGCGTACTCCTAGCGATAGCCTGCGGGGACGACTCTGGCGAATCTCCCGACGCCGCTGGCGTCTTGGATGGGTCCGCGCAAGACGCGCCCTCTGACGCGCAGGTGCCGGACGACGTCGCCGCCGACGCCGACGCGCCGGGGACGGATGTTTCGGTGCCTGGTGATGCGGGCCCGGGCGCCGAAGGAAGTGTAGCGCTTCGTGTTGTCGCTGACCGCGGAGATGCTTCATCGCATCGCGCCGCGGTTCCGTTCCCACCTGGTGTGCTCACGGACGTTGCGTTGTTGCGACTCATGGACGACGCCGGTGATGAGGTGGGTGTCGACACGCAGGTGCTCGCGACGTGGCCTCGCGACGGAAGTGTGCGCTCTATCTTGCTCGGGTTTAGTGTGGAGCTTTCTCGCGGCGAGGAGGCCGCCTTCGAGCTTCAGTACGGCAGCGGAGCGAGCATTCCTGGGGCGACGGCCATGTATGTCGAAGACCTGCAAAGCGTGGTGCTGGTGGACAGCGAGTGGCTCGCGGGGTCGAGGGCGAGCGGCCTCTTGGTCACGGAGGCGAGCAATGTGCGCTTCCCGGTGTTTGATGCGGAGGTCACTCGATACCTCGAAAATATGAGCCCGCCCTTTGAGGAATACGGCGTGAGCTGCCGAGGAACAAGCGCACACCGCACCTACTACGACAGCCCGCACACCATGTGGATCTACTATCAGCGGGCCGCCGGTGTGGAGCGCTACCGGCGCGCGGAAGCGGAGTCGCAGTGGTACCGAGACAACGAGCTCGATTGGTACGAGGGCCGCGATATGGCGGTGCAGGTCTGCCAAGGCAGCGGCTGGACCCCGGAGGACAAAATAGACTGGGGCGTGATCCGTCGGATGACGGGGCAGGGGATGCTCGACGACTACTTGCTCACGGGAAACCCCGACGCGCGCGAAGCCGTGATCGCGATGGGCGAGGCGTTTGTACGTTCTCTACCAGCTCAGCTTGGCGGCCGAGAAAACAGCCTCCGGGTGACGGAACGCAACCTCGCCTGGACCTTGATGGGTGTCGCCGCGTACTACGCGTTGCGCCCCGAAGCCGACGTGAGAGCGGCGCTCGACACATTGCTCGACGAAGCGGTGAGTTGGCAGGCCGGCGGGAGCAGTGGCGCGTTTGAGCACGACATTGTCCGGCCAGACCCAGAAGAATGCAGCGACGGACCCGCAGGTGGCTCTCCGTTCATGACCTCACTTCTCGTGGACGGGCTCATGGACGCCCACCAGCTCGTTGACGACGAACGTATCGCTAGCGTCGTTGAGGGCGTCGCGACGTGGCTACGGGATGATGCCGTCACGCCGGGCGGTGACGCGTTTCGCTATCTCTGGGGATGCGCTTCGAATGGCTACGACGACACCAGCTCTGAGCTTAACAACCTGATCGTTCAGGTCTTCGGCGCTGCAGCGTGGGTGAGCGGAGACGAAGGGTGGATCGACGCTGGCGACGCGTTTGCGGATGCTGGACTGGCGGCCCTTTATGGAGGGCGTCCCAAGCAGTGGAACCAAACCGTTCGCGGTTTCAGCCGCTACATCGGCTACCGAGCTGAGATTCGAGAGCCCTAGCGCGAGCGCCGAGCGAGGGGTGATCGCAGCTTAGGTGGGGTCCTGGAGGAGCGTGCTAGGGTCCGCGCGTGAAACTCGGAACGACCTTGGTGCTGCTTCTCTTGGCCTGCTCGCCGGAGCAAGTGGGGTGTGAAGCTCGAACGGACGACGAAGCCGAGGGCGCCGTCGATAACGAAGGAGCTCAGGCGCTTCCCGCCGTCGAGCCCCGAGGGGATGGCAGCGCCGTGGAGCACACCGTTCGCTTTCCGAGCCCCGCTCAACACACCATTGAAGTAGAGACGGTGTTCTCGGCGGAGGGCGAGAGCGTCGACGTCATGATGGCGGTCTGGACGCCCGGCAGCTACCTGGTGCGCGAGTTTGCTCGACATGTTCACGACGTGAGCGCGCATGATGTCGAGGGCACTGAGCTCTCCGTTGAAAAGACGTCGAAGAACCGCTGGACGGTGAGCGCGCCGGGCGGGTTGCCTTCACGCGTCGTAGTTCGCTATGACATCTACGCGCGTGAGGCGAGCGTGCGGACAAACTTCGTGGACACGGATCTCGCGCTCCTCAACGGCGCATCCGCGTTCTTGGTTCCAGCGGAACAGCTCGACGCACAGCAGGACGTGAAGTTTGAAATGCCCGAGAGCTGGGCGACGAGCGTGACCTCGCTGGAGGCGTATCCCGGCGAAGCGCACCGTTATCTTGCGAGAGACTATGAGGAGCTTGTGGACTCGCCCATCGCTCTGGGAAATCCAAGCCTTCACACCTTTGAAGTCGGCGGCGCCGAGCACGTGCTGGCGACTTTTGGCGGTGAGGATATCTGGGACGACGAGCGCGCCGGCCGTGATGTACAGGCTCTCGTGGAGACCCAGGCGGAGTTCTGGGGAGTGGTTCCTTATCGCCGCTACGTCTTTATTAACCTGCTCCTGGAGAGCGGCGGTGGCCTTGAACACCGCGCCTCGACGGTGATGCTTGCGAGCCGCTGGGATGCACGTGACGACGACTCTTATCGCCGCTGGCTGGGCCTCGTGAGCCACGAGTTCTTTCACACCTGGAACATCAAGCGTTTGCGGCCAGCGTCTCTCGGACCTTTTGACTTCGAGCGCGAAAACTACACCCACGATCTTTGGATCGTGGAGGGCATCACGTCGTACTACGACGACCTCCTGCAGCGGCGCGCTGGACTACTCACAAACGATGAGTACTTCGCGCGAATCGGCAAAGGCATCACACGGCTTCAGGCAACTCCGGGGCGGCATACGCAGTCTCTGGCGGCGTCGTCTTTCGATTCGTGGATTCACTTCTACAGGCCCGATGAGAACTCGAGAAACAGCGGCGTCAGCTACTACACGAAGGGGTCCCTCGTCGCCTGGCTGCTCGATGCACGTATTCGGCGAGCGACAGGGGGTTCAAAGAGTCTCGATGACGCGATGCGCTTGGCATACTCCCGGTTTTCGGGCGAAGAAGGGTATTCGACGGAAGCGATTCGCGACACCTTCGCCGAGGTGGCAGGCGAGTCCCTGGATGAGTTCTTTGCGGACTACGTCGATGGCACGGAGGAGCTGGACTACGCCTCGGCGCTTCGCGAGTTTGGCCTTCGCGAAGGCGGGTCCGAAGAGGAAGCCAGCGCATGGTTCGGGGTGTCCACTTCGGAAAGCCACGGACGGCTCGTCGTGAGCCAGGTGGTCAGCGGCAGCCCAGCGCATACGGCCGGCATCAACGTCGATGACGAGCTCCTCGCTTTCGACGAGGAGCGGGTCCCCGTCGAGTGGGCGGCACGTTTGGAGCGCTATTCCGTCGACGACGAACTCGCGGTGCTGGTCTCGCGGCGCGGCCGCCTCAGGCGGGTCACCGTGACTCTTCTCGAAGCACCGCAAGGGAACTACGAGATCAGCGAAGATCCCGAGGCGTCCCCCAGCTCTCGCAGCGAGCGAGGCGCCTGGCTTGGTGACTGAGCCCTGAAGGAAGAGCGAACGTTAGGGATCGACGACGCGAAGGTGCAGCGTCTCGACTTCTTTGATCAGCTGGAGCTGGCAGCAGAGTCGAACGTTTGGACCGTCCTCGAAGATCTGTAGGACTTCGAGCTCGTCTTCATCTGCCTTGAGGAGACCCTCGGCGCCGGCGAGGACTTCAACGCGGCAGGTGCCGCAGCTCGCGGAGCGACAGCTAAAAGGTACATCGGAGTCGGGGTGTTCATCCGTGACGTCGATGAGGCTGGCGGGCGCGTCTACGCTGACTTCGAACTGGGCTGGGTCGAATCGAACCTTCGTCATGGGCGTAACTTGTCGCCGTCCGGCGTCTGCGTCCACTGCAAAACTCCTCGAATTGCATCGTCCAATACAATCGACGAGCGGTTCGATCGGATGATATATGCCAAAGATGGCTCAGGTTCTCGTCATAGATGATGACGCGCATTTTCGTGCGCTCGCACGAGCGGCTCTCGAAGAGCACGGCTTGAAAGTGGTGGAGGCGTCGAAGGGGCGCGATGGCCTGCAGCTTCTTCGGGAAGACTCACAGATTGAAGTCATCGTCGTGGACGGGCTCTTGCCGGACACGAATGGCATCAAGTGGATTGAAAAAATCCGTGCGGACGGCGTGGACCTCCCGGTCGTCTTTATCTCTGCTTTCTTTCGTGATCTCGTTTCGTTTCGAAAGTTGACGACGGAGCTTGGGGTGGCGGAGGTGATCCACAAGCCCATCGACATCCAGGAGTTCGCGCAGCGCATCCGCCGACTTATCCCGCGTCGTCGACGGACAAGCATGGCCATCGACCTGAGCGAGCTTCAATCGCACGGTGAACTCACCCTCGACGAAGTGCTTGAGCAGACCGAGCAGCCCGGCGATTCGTTCGCCCACGACACGTCCGCTGGAGCCGAAGACACGCTGACGTCGCATACCATTGGGACGGCACCGCTTCGTGGCCCTCGCGTGTTTGTATTGAGCGACGACGTGGCGCTCATCGAATATGTTCGCGGCGGATTGGCGGATGCGATTTTACGCGTGGAAGGCGCCACGGCGCTCGAAGCTGTGCTGCCAAGCGAATCTCCCGATATCGTGATCCTGGGGCTGCCGTTCGGTGGTCCGGGGGAGGCCGCGTCGGCTCTCAAGCGTCTGTCGGGCCGGGGTCAAAGGCCTCGTATTGCAGTGCTCGCCGCCGACGACGGTGAGTCCACGCGCCAGGTCACGGAGGAAATCGACGCGGACCTGCTGCTCACGCATCCCGTGGAAGCGGATGATCTTAGCGACGCGTTAGTGCATCTCGAAGGTCTCGCGGATCCGGCGCCGCCCCGCGTACTCGTGTGGGCGAGGGGGAGGGCGGCTGGCTGCGCGGATGGGCTCGATGAGCTCGACGTGGTGGTTCGTCGCGTGGACACCTGGAAGAAGCTCCTGCGCGCGATCAAAGTTTGGAACCCGCATGCCGTCGTGGTGGACTCGACGGAGGTCGCGCACGTTCGCCGCATTCGCATGAGCGAAGGCGGCGCCGCCCCGGCGCTCATCGTGGTTGGCCCGGCGCTCATCGAAGCTGCGATCCTCGCTGGGGCGTCCAACGTTCTCCCGGACGCGTCGTGTGCCAACGTCGTTGCAGCGCTCGCGCTCCGCACGAGGCTTCGTCTTCGCTCCGCAGACGACCCGCTGACGCGGATGCCGAGGCGAGCCAAGGCCACCCGCAACCTCTTGGCGCGGGCAGCGGAGACGCGACGCACTAAGCAACCCTTCGCGTTGGCCTTTGTCGCCATGGATGGTCAGTCGACGCTTCGAGCGCGCGTCGGCGAAGAGGCCGCGACGGACGCCGATCGCGCTTTCGCGTCGCTGCTTCGTGCCCGCTTTCGAATCGAGGACATCCGGATTCGGTGGACCCGCGACGCGTACGCGATCGCGTTTCCGCGCACTCGCGCCGAAGATATAGAAGCGGCCCTGGGACGCGTTCAGGAAGATTGCACTCGCATGCGCTTCGTCGGCGACAAGGGCGACTTTCGCATCAGTTTCTGCGCTGGGGTGGCCACTTTGGGCGCCGAGGGCGAAGAGTGTGAGACCTTTGAAGAGCTCGCAGAGCTGGCCGAAGTCCGGCTTCGGGCGGCCCAGACGCAGGGTCGAGGGCAAATCAGCGTTCGCTGAGATTTGCCCGGGTGGCGATTTACGCCTGCATACGTAGTATTTCCCTTGGCGGGCCCCAGGCTGTGGCTTCGGCGCTGATCGTTATCTTTCCCAGCAGCGCGATCGTCGCTACCATCCGCGCTCCCTCGGCTTTCGCGCCGCCCCACCTTCTTTCTGATCCAACGGATCCAACGAATTCATGAACAACCAGACCACTGATCTCATGCGCGGCGAACTCGAACGACTCTTTGAGCTCGACGAGATGATGGCCCTTTCCTCAGAGCTGCTCGGCTACGAACCCGATGCTGTTGGAGGTCAAAGTGGGAAAGGCACCTTCGCGCGTGCGCTCGTGGAACGCGCCGCGAAAGACGAGGCCCTCGAAGCGCTCGCCGACGCGATGCTGTTTTTTGGGAAGCACTCGCCGGATGTGTCGCGCGTATTCGACGTTCGCGTTGGAGACGAGCCGGAGCCCGGAAGCGCCATTGGCGATTTCACGGTGCGGAAGAAGTTGGCCGACGGTGGTCTTGGCAAAGTCTACCTCGCCGAGCGTGGCGAAGGAGACGACCGCGTCCGAGCCGCCATCAAGGTGATCCGATCGAGTCTTTCTCGGGACCGGAGCGCTGTGGCGCGATGGCTCACGAGTCAGCGTGCGTTTCAACGCTCCGCCGTGGACGGCGTCGGCAAGGTACTCGGCTGCGGCATGTTGCCCGATGGTCGACCCTGGGTGGCCATCGAGTTCATCGAAGGGCAGACGCTGGCGGCACGCATTGAGCGTGTCGGGCCCATGCATTTCAACGAGGCGCGGCCCATCTTCGTCGGCCTCTTGGAAGCGCTTCAATCGCTCCACGAGGTAGGCCTTGTTCACAGCGATGTGAAGACGGCGAATGTTTTCACGACGCGTAAGGAGCTCGCGGACGGCAGCCGCGGTGAGCCCACCGGTGTGCTCATCGATGGTGGCGCTTATCGGCTTCTCGCCGCCGGCGCGAGCCACCCGGACGCCATCGGTGCGCTTCGCGTTTTTGGTAACGCACACGCCATCGCTCCAGAGATGGCGCGGGGCGCTGCGGTGGCCGCTGGCAGCGATATCTACGCTGTAGGCGTGGCTCTTTATGAGGCCCTCTCCGGTCGCGTCCCCTTCGAGGGTACCAGCGCTTTTGAGGTGATCGCTCAGCACCTGGAGCGCATCCCTGAGCCTCCCTCGACCCACGCGCCGAAGGGATGGATCAGCAAAGAACTCGACGAATTGGTTCTTCGCGCCCTCGTCAAAGACCCCGCGGATCGATACCGCACAGCGCGCGAATTGCGCGACGCCATCGAGGCCCTTGCGAAGTCCAAGGAGAAGAAGGCGGACCTCGACAAGAAGGCCTTCGAAAAAGCCACCAAGGCGCTCACAAAGAAGCCTGGCAACAGCGACGCCGCGGCGAAGGTTGAAGAGATCGCCGCGCCTGCAGGTGCTTGGAAGAAGGCCATTGAAGCTTATCGTGAGGCGATCGAGAAGGCGTCCAAGGACTCGGAGAAGACCGGTCTTCTGTTCCGCATCGCGCGTATTCAAGACGCTGAGCTGTCGGACCGCGCTGGCGCCGGCGAGACCTACGCGGCGATTCGCGAGCTCGACCCAAGCAACGCCATCGCGCAAAATGGCCTTGAAGAATTTGCCCGCCGCGCCGGAGATTACGAAGGGCTTGCTGAGCTTCTCCTAGAGAAGGTTGAGCATGTGAAGTCGACGGAGGAGCGCGCCGTGGTCCTGCGCGAAATTGCTGAGCTCTATGAAGAGCGGCTGGGCGACGCTGAGAACGGGCTCGTCGCTTGGACACAAGCCTTGGCGGATGAGCCGAAGGACGAAAAGACCCAACGCGCCATCGAGCGCCTCGCCGGTTCGAACGCGGAGCTTTGGGGCGAGGTCCTCACGAGCTTGAACGAAGCCGTTGAAGACGCCGAGCCCGCCGATGGTTCGACGCTCTATGTGCTGATGGGCCGCTGGTACGCCGAGCGTCTCAAGCGGCCGGACTTTGCGCTTCCTTGCTACGGCCAAGCGCTCCAGCTCGATCCCGGCTCCGATGAGGCCTACGAAGGGACGACGGCGCTCTACAAGAAGGCTCAGTCTTGGCAGGAGTTGGTTCAGCTCCTCACCAGTCGCGCCGACGCATCGACGAACCCTGCGGCGGCTCGTGACTATCGCGCTGAAGCCGCAGACATCGTCTTGCGAAAGCTGGGTAACCAGGATGTCGCGATTGGAATGTTCGAGGAAGTTCTCAAGGACGACCCGGCGCATCCGATGGCCCTCGACGCCATCGCGTCGATTCACGAAGAGCGCAAAGAATGGAAGGAGCTCGCTGAGCTTCTTACGCGCCGCGTCAAGCAGTCCGCCGGCAGCGGCAAGGTCGCCGCGCACTTGAAGCTTGGTGAGCTCTACGAAGATCGTCTCGACCAGTTTGAGAAGGCCAGCGTGCAGTACGAGGCGGCTTTGGCCGTGGATGGAACATCCATCGACGCGCTGAAGGGTCTCGAGCGCGTTTACGCTCGAACGAGTGATTTCGCGAACCTGCTGTCGACGCTCGAGAAGCAGCTCGAGGTGGTGGCGACGCCGCGTCAGAAGATCGCGCTCCTTGAGCACATCGGCGCCATCCAAGAGGAAGAGTTTGTCGATCACGAAAAGGCGACGACGGCCTACGAGTCGGTGATCGCCATCGACGGTGGCCACGAAGGCGCCAACGTCGCGCTGGCGCGTCTGTACCGCGCGACGAGCAAGTTCGACGAGCTTGTGGTCACGCTGGAACGGCATGCCGCGGCGACGAGTGACGGGTCCCGCAAGATCGATCTGATGCTTCGTGCCGCGCGTGCGTTCATGACTGACCTCGGTGCGCCGGAGCGAGCCATCGAGCTCTGCGATGGCGTGTTGGCGCTTGATCCTAAGAACGTCGAGGCTCTCGGGCTCGGTGCACGACTGAAGGCGGAGTCCGGCGACGCGACGGCTGCCGTTGCGGCGGTGGACCAGCTCGCTGAGAACGCTTCGGACAGCGCCACGCGCGCTGGTCACTACGTCGAAGCCGGCAAGCTCCTTGAAGAAGCCGGCGATAAGGACCGCGCCATCGAACGCTTCAAGCGAGCTCTTGAAGCGGACCCAGGCAACGCACCGGCGACCTCTGCGCTCCGGCGTTTGTACGAGTCACGCGGCGATGACCGCGGCGCAGCTGAGCTGCTTCAGCGCGAGCTTGAGCGCACGGATGGTGATCTTCGGAAGGCGAAGCTTCACGCACAGCTTGGCACGCTCTACGCGACCCGCCTTGAAGACCCACGACGGGCGAGCGAAGCCTTCGACGCTGCTCTTGCCCTCGACCCGAGCTCGTTTGAAGCCGCCCGCGGCCTCGGCGACATGGCGTTTGCGAAGGGCGACGCCGCCACCGCTGCTGAATACTATGAGCCGCTTCTTTCCCGCACCGGCGACCTCGACAAGGATGTGGCAGCGGAGATCTGCGTGCGAACAGGTGACGCTTTCCGCGACGCAGGTTCGTGGGACAAGGCTCAGCGCGCTTACCTCAACGCGCGCTCCTTTGCGCCGAAGGATCGTTCGATCCTTGAGAAGGTGGCCGAGGTTACGTTTGAAGCAGGCGAAGCCGATGAGGCCGCCGAGTTCTACCGCCAGCTCCTCAAGGAGCACGGCGGGGATATCACCGGCGCCGAACGTGGCCGGATGCTTCACCGACGCGGTGACGCGCTCCGGCGCTCCGGCGAACACAAAGAAGCGGAGAAGCTCCTCAAGGAAGCTTGTGAGCTTCTCCCGGAGGACGACGCTGTGCTCGACGCCCTTGGTAGCGTGTACCGGGATTCCGGGAAACACGAGAAGTTCATCACGATGTCACGGCACCGTATGGACGGCCTGGCTGACGCGCGGCGCTTCGCACTTCTTCTCGAGATCGGCGACGTGCAGCAAGAGAAGATGGGCGATCGGCAGAAAGCCGCGAAGACCTACGTGGAAGCTCTGGAGATCGTTCCTGACGATCGAAACCTGCTCACCAAGCTCATGGGTGTGTACTCCGAGAGCAAGGATTGGTCGCGTCTCGTCGAGGTCATCTTGCGCATCGCCGACTTGGTGAACGAGCCACGACAGCTGGCGAAGTACTACTTCACGGCGGCGTCCATCGCGCGCCGAGAGCTGAAGCGTAGCGGCGAAGCAGCCGACTACTACGCACAGGCTCTCGATCACGATTCGGGCCTCGACAAGGCGTTCGACGGGTTGGTGGTTTGCCTCAAGGAAGAGGAAAACTGGAGCGAGCTGGCTACGGCGTACAACGCGCAGATTCGTCGTAAGGCGGACTCGCCGCCGGAGACGCGCGCGAGCATGTACGACGCCCTCGGCGAGCTTTACCAAGACAAGCTGACGGACTTGGCGAAGGCCGCCGATGCGTACGAGACCGCACAGGAGCTGGATGTCGAAGACCGCGGTCGTCTTGAGAAGCTCGTGGCGATCTACGCGTCGGAGCCGAAGCGCTTCTTCCGTAAGGCCATCGACGCTCACGGCGAGATCCTCCGCATGAGCCCCTACCGGGTTGAGTCGTATCAGGCGCTTCGCCAGCTCTACGCCGGGCGTAAGCTCGACGACGAAGAGTGGTGCGTTTGCCAGACGCTCAAGGTGCTCGGAATGGCCGGCCCGGATGAGGAGTCTGTCTTTAAGGAGCACCGCTCACGTCACCCCGCGGCGGCCCAGGAGTTCTTCGGTGAGGACATTTGGTTCAACCATTTGATCCACCACGACCAGGACCCACTGCTGACCAACATCTTCGCTGTGCTCACGCCGGCAGCGCTCGCTTCCCATGGGCGCGACCTGGCTGCCTACGAGCTCGACGGTGCATCCCCGCGCGACGCGGCGAGCGATGAGTCCGCCATGGTCAAGACCCTCGCTTATGCGAGCGGTGTGATGAAGATCGACCTTCCTTCGATCTTCTACCGCGACAACGACCCCGGTGGTCTCTCGATGCTCTTCACTTCATCGCCCGGCGTTGGCGTCGGCAAGGGCGCGCTCGCTGGTGGGCCTCCCCAAGCGCTCGCGTTCGTGGCGAGCCGTCACCTCGCGTACTTCCGATCGGGCCTGCTGCTTCGTCAGCTGGTCGGATCGGGTAGCGGTCTTCGCGCTTGGCTTCTCGCAGCCATCAAGTTTGCCACACCGGGCTTCCCGGTTCCGGCGAAGATCAGCCCGCGCGTCGACACCTGCTTGGAGTCGCTCTTGAAGCACCTTGACCGCACGGCGCAGGACAAACTGCGTGGCCTTGTGTCCAAGCTCCTCGCCGCGGCGCCTGAGCTCGACATGAAGAAGTGGATCGCGGCGGTGGATCTCACCGCGGACCGCGTCGGCTTTGTCATGGCCAATGACCTCGAGCTCGCCTCGGCGGTCATCAAGGCAAGTCCCGAAGACACGATGCCGCACAACGAGCGCCTCAAGGAGCTCTACTTGTACTCGGCTTCGCCGGCGTACATGCAGCTTCGAGAGAAGATCGGCGTCAGCATCGAGTAGGGCGCCGGCCAGGACCCCGACCGGTCAAAACTTGCCTTTGGATGTCCAGAGGCTCGTTCACTCGGCGTCTTGGATGTTCTATCGTCACCCCAGGGACGCGCTCATGTCACGAAACTCTGGCCGTTTTACCTTCGACGGCGGCGCAGCAAGCTACGTCGGGACCGCCATCTTGGCCATTCTGATCACCTTCCTCACGTTGGGGATCTGCTACCCCTTCGCGTTCGTGCTCAAGGAACGATGGCGGGCCAAGCACACCTACATCGATGGCCAAAGGCTGGTCTTCACCGGCAGCGCCGTCGGGTTGTTTGCGTTGTGGATCAAGTGGTTCCTGCTCCTCTTGGTCACGCTCGGCATTTATGGCTTCTGGGTGGCTCCGCGCATCCAGAAGTGGAAAACCGAGCACACCGACTTCGATGGGACGAACTAAGAGCGATCGAGCTCGTAGCGTCCGCGCCGATGATCGTTGAGTTGCAGCGGAACGCGCTCCTTGGTCCTCCTCCACTTTAGGTGGGGAAGATCCATGTGGCGGAGACGTACCTTGTTTCCGATGCGATGAGGGTGCGATGCTGCGCCACGCCGGATTCGGCGCGAGTTCTGGGGAGGACCGATGAACATAGACGTAAAGATTCCATTCAACGCGATGCCCGAGAGCACACGCCTGCGCTTCGCGGCGGCGACGAAGAACCAAGGCGGGCCGAACCCCGTTTCGTCTCTTCCGACCTCTCGCGGTGGCGCATTCTTCGGGTGGAGCCTTCTTCTACTTGGCGCGGCTGGCCTTGCGCTAGGCGTCATGGCGTCTGACTTTGGGTCCCTCTATCACGCGCGCATGGACGCGATGGAGCTCTTGGCGATCATGGCCTTGGCCTTCCTGGGTGGCTACGCGCTTTTGGCCATCGTGCGCCGTGTGGTCCTCGACAAGGGCACACCCTTTCGTCGAGGGCGCTACCTCTTTGCCACGGATATTGTCGACGCGACGAAGCCTGACAACTTGAGGATAGTTCCTCTGGCCCGCATCTCCCAGGTCAACGTCGTTCATCATCTCCAGAACGGCCGCTACCAGAACACGGTGGTGAACTTCGTGTTCCCGGGCGGAAAGACGGAGCGCTTTACGTTCTTTGGTCGCCAGCGAGCGCAAGACGCCCTGGACCGCATCGCGCAGAATCAGCGTGAGATCATGCAGTTCGCGAATGCCGGCGATGCCGCGTCCATCGCGGCGCGTGACGTGTTCTTCGACATTCGAAACACGAGCATCTGGAATGAGCCGCCAGCGGCGCAGCAAGCGGCTTCGCATGCGAGCGGCCAGGCGGTGGCGGCGAAGCTGATGGCGCCCCTCAAGTGGGCTTCGGTCACGGCTGTTGGACTCACGTTTCTGGTGGTTCCCGTGTGGTTCGTTCGCAACACCTTAAGCGACGACGCTGCGTTCGAAGAAGCGCGTGCCCGCAACACCTCCCAAGCGTTCCAGACGTATCTGCGTAACGGCAGCAATCACGAGGCGGAAGCCCAGGAGCTGCTCTTCGCCACGGCCTTCCAAGAAGCGCAGGCCACGGGCACTGTCACGGCGCTCCGTGAATACATGCAGCAGCACCCAAACTCGCCGCATCTCCCCGAAGTACGCGTCGTGGTGCACCAGCGCTTCGAAGTGGTGAAGGCAAACTTCCTTGCTCAAGCCGCGACGGCGGACCCGAACATGCCGCGCTTCGTGCAGGCACTTCTCGCTTGGCTCGAAGCGCATGATTCACCGCCGGTGCAGGTGCGGTTCTCACCACCGACGAGCGAGAGCCTCGTCGCCATCGACACCGCGCTGAGCCAAGAGAGTTCCAACGTCTCGCCGATCGCGCCGCACTTTACGGACGCGCGTTCGATGCCTCGGGAGAACCAAATTACCGAGATTCTGCAGCAGGGCTTTGCCACGGTGTTCCCAAGCGACGTGATGAGCATGTCCCATGCTGGTCGCATCTTGCCGGGCGTCATTTCGCCGGTGCCGACAGTGGACATCGCCTACGAGATTCGTCCGAGTGGAACAACCTTCACCGACGAACAGAACGGCAGCGAGTTCGTCGGTATCCACGTGAACTTCAACGTGTCGATGCACATCCCCAATGACCCGACGACGCACGCCTTTAGCGTGGGTGTTCAGCCGCCAAATCACTTCTCGGTTTCTTACGAGGACGGCATCGCGGGCGGCCCCAGCGATGGGCTGGTCTACAGCACCATGTCTCGCCTCGCCTTCGCGCGACTCGCCTCCAGCGTCACGATGGCCTTCTTCCGCCCTGGCACAGAAGCGTTCACCTTGGCTGCGGGCCAAGGCGGCAACAACCCCGCGGGCGGTGGATGCACAAACACATGCTCCTCGGCGAACGACAGCGAGTGCGACGACGGCGGGCCAGACTCGCTCTACGCGGTGTGCGACCTGGGCACCGACTGTGCTGACTGTGGACCACGTCCAATCGGCGGCGGCGGCGGCGCTGCGGCACCTCCGACTCCTCGCCAAACCGTCCCAGCGCCGAACGGATGCAACGACACCTGCAACACGTCGAACGACAGCGAGTGTGACGATGGTGGACCCGATTCGCTCTACGACATTTGCGCTCTGGGCACGGACTGCGCGGACTGCGGTCAGCGCTGACGCTTGAGCGCCTGGAAGTTCTACCAGCTAGAATTTACGTCACCGGTGCGATAGTTCCGTTGGCGTGCCAGGTATGAGTGTTTCGGAGCTTTAGAGGGCCATTCTTGGCGTTTTTTGCCGACGGCAAGTTTCGACTTCGCGAAGGTGAATCGCCTGCGCTACCTTGCAGGCGATATGCCTCGCTTGCTGTTTTGGTCCGCCCTCTCTGCCCTTCTCTTCGTCGCCTGTGGTGACGATGACATGCCCGCCGACGGTGGTTCGGATGCGACTGTGGACGGAGGGCCCGACGCCGTCGATGTCGGTCTCCCCGAAGGCCCACGTGGTGATGTGCTTCGCATCGAAGAGCTCACGCGAACGACCATCGAAGGCCTGGAAGAAGAGGTCTACGTCGTGCGCACGGAAGCGAACGTTCCGCACATCTACGCGCAGAACGAACACGATCTTCGCGTGGTGCAGGGATACGTCGTCGCCGCGGACCGTTACTTCCAGATCGAGGCTGGCCGCCGACTTGCGCAGGGACGACTCGCGGAGCTGATCGGAGACGGCGCGCTCGCCGGCGACCTCGGCGCTCGAGGCCGGGGCATGACGAAGATCGCCGAACGCTTGGTCGGTCTGCTGACGCCGGAGCAAGAAGAAGTGGTCGACGCGTATGTGCTCGGCGTGAACGCGTACATCCAAGCTGTCAAAGACGGTGACCTAGAGCCACCCAGCGAGCTTGCTTTGGTGGGGCCTCTGCTCGGTGGCGAGCCCGGCGACTACATGGAGCCGCTGACGCGCGCGGACCTCATCGCCTTCGCTGCGGTGCCTGTGTACCAGCTCGGCTTTGAAACCGGCGACCCGATCTACGGTGACATCGAAGCGCGAATCGGTGGCCTCTTCGAAGACGACGCCCTGAGGCGCGCGGGTGTGGACGAGGATCTCTTCCGCCCTGTTCAGCCTATCCACGACGTCTCTTCGGCGCCCGGCTTCGGCTACTCCGAGGGCACGACGCCACGCGCCCTTCGTTTTAGAAGCGGTCGCGGCCTTGGACCGTTGCGCTCGCCCGCACCCGTGGAGCGCTCGATGCTCGACCGCCTGCTCGCCCGGAACGATGCCTTCGAGGACCGCTTCCGCGGTGGCCGATGGAACGATTTTGGCAGCAACGCCTGGGCTACACAACCAGAGCTTGGGGGTGGCGCGGCGACGCTGAGTGGTGACGGTCACCTTCCGCTCTCCATCGCGCCTTTCTTCTACCAGATGGGTCTCGACACGACGGTCTTCGGCGAAGGCAACACAAGCCTGATGGGCCTCTTCTTTGCTGCGATTCCTCCCATGGCCGTTGGCACGAACGGGCGCGTCGCCTGGTCGCAGACTTACCTCCGCGGCGACGTTACGGACTGGTATGCCGAAGAGCTGATTCTTGAGAACGGCGCGCCTATCGCTTCGCGCTTCCGCGGTAGTGACGAAGCCTTGGTCGTTGTTGCGGAGAGCGTTGAGATCGCCGACGTCGAGGCGTTGGGCTCTGTTGGACGAACGGAAACGTGGGACCGCTACGAGACATTCGACGGACGTGTTCTGGCCGCCGTCGAAGGTCGGCCGGCGCTCATCGATACGGTGCCTGGCGCCGGCGAAGCGCTCATCAACGTGCAGGGCGACTTTGTGATCCCCGCGGACATCGATGGAGACGGAGTCATCAGCGGCGTCAGCTTCGATTACACGGGCTTCGACGTCAGCAATATCCTGCACGCCCTCCAGGGTTTCAATGACGCGGACAACGTCCACGAGTTCCGCGACGCGACGGCAGAGCTCGTCAGCTACGCGCAGAACCTCGTGGCCGCGGACACCGAAGGCAACGTCTACTACGGCAGCTACAACGCGACGCCTTCGCGCGCGCACCTGTCCCGCGAAGCCGACGGCAGCTGGTCGCCCGGCGCCAACCCACGCGGACTCCTGGATGGAACGCAGTACGGCGCCTTTGAAGTTCGCCTCGACGAAAACGGCATGCCTGACGAGAGCACCTGCGACGGTGCGCCGGAGACCTGCCTCGTACCCTTCGACCGCTGGCCGAGCTCGCTGAACCCGAGCGAAGGCTTCGTGCTGACGGCGAACCACGACATCGCCAACATCACGACGGACAACGACTTCACGAACGACGAGTACTACCTCGGCGGACCCTGGAACAACGGCTTCCGCGGCGACACGATCCGCACTCGTCTCACGGAGCTAGGTGCCGACGAAGCCGTGACGGAAGACGAGATGGCGAGGCTCCAGGGGAATCACACATCCGTCATGGGCCGCCTCTTCGCACCCATGCTTCTTGAGGCCATCGCCGAAGCACAGCGCATCGAAGGCGCCGGCGCATCGGGAGCGGACGAGACGCGATTGCTCGCGACCTACACCGCCGAGAAGGCAGCTATCGACGAAGTTGAAACGCGTCTGCGCGATTGGATCGAGGGCGGCGCCGAGGCGGCATCCGGCGTCGAGACATTCTACAACTCGCCGGAGACCGGGGCGCGCGAAGACGCCGCTGCCACGATGATCTTTAACCAGTGGTGGCGTGAGCACATCGCGGCGATCTTTGCGGATGAGGACGTCGACTTCGTCTTCGCGCCGGACCGCCGAACGATGATCACACGCGCCGTCCTGCGACTCTGGCGCGGGCGTGGCGCAGGCAACCCCGAAGGCCTCGCGTCTTGGGACCCCGCAACGATGGAGTCCGCGTTCTTCGACCGCATCGGCACACCCGCCGTGGAGAGGAGCTTCGACACCGCCCTTGAAGCGCTGGCCACGACGCTGGCGAAGCTTCGCGCGGAACCGAGCGAAGCTGGCGTAGGCGGCTTCGGCACCAACGACATGAGCGAGTGGCTTTGGGGCCTGCGTCACCAGGTGAAGTTCGAGTCCATTATCTCAGACTTCATCGGGACCGGTGGCCCCTTCGACCTCATCGCCCAGAGCTTTGCCATCACAACGGACGGTCTTCCGTTGATGGCAGACTTGCCCGACACGGACCCACGTGCGGACCTCACATGGTTTCCACGACCCGGCGACCTCTTCAACGTCGACGCTGGACACACGTCGTTCATTCCCGACGCGAACTACTACTTCGGCAACGGACCGGTCATGCGCATGGTCATCCGTCTCGAAGAAGGAAACATCACGGGTCGCAATATTCTGCCGGGCGGACAGTCGGGCCTGACTTCGTCAGACCACTTTGACGACCAAGCGCAGCAATGGCTGGCCAATGAAACGGTGCCCTTACGCTTTCACGTCGAAGATGTCGTCGAAGGCGCCATCGGCCGCGAGACCTTCGCTCCGTGATCCGCTGGGTTCCTTCGGGGACCCACGGCGCCCTTGACCAAACCGGTTGAGGTGGCGCCGCCCTTGGGGTGGCGTCGTCGGGGTGTGCAGAAGGGCGCTTGTTGATAGGGTTCGGTATGTCCGCGCGGCCCCGAGTACGCTTCTTCTCTAAGCCGAGCGGCGAGCGCATCGCCTACGCAGTGCATGGCAGCGGACGTCCTCTGGTTTTTCCAGCGTGGTGGGTTAGCCATGTTGAAGAAGACTGGGACAACGAAGCGTTTCGCTCTTTCTTCGAAGAGCTTGGCAAGCGACACCAAGTGATTCGCTATGACCGCCTTGGCACTGGCTTGAGTGAGCGTCAGCGAACGGACATCGATCTCGACGAGGAGGTGAGCACCCTCGCTGAGCTCGTCGACCATCTCGAGCTTGAGCTCTTCGACGTCTTCGCGATCTCCTGCGGCGGACCACCCGCTCTCCGTTACGCCGCTCAGAACCCTCACCGCGTTCGCCGACTGATACTCTTCGGCTCGTTCGTGCGTGGGACAGACGTGGGCAGCGAAGAGGTCCGTCGGGCGCTTCAGGGCTTGGTTCGCGCACATTGGGGCATGGGCTCTCAGACTCTGGCGAACCTCTTTGCGCCGGACCTGCCGAAGCCCGCCGTGAAGCGGATGAGCGCGCACCATACGCGCTCGGCCACCGCGGAGATGGCGGCCCGCCTTCTTTCGCTCACCTTCGATGTCGACGTGGAG
>JBLHKB010000025.1:0-27547 GCA_047619315.1 Polyangiales bacterium | reverse complement strand
CGAACGTTGATTCAATTCCGTCGGAGGTCATGACGCGAACGTTCTCGCCGTCCAGAAACCACAGGTCGCCGTCGGGGGAGGTGCCAGCCACGTCGCCTTCACCACGGGTTCGACAGTCCACCTCGAGTTCGACCAGCGGCGGACTTGTCACCACAGAGGGCGGGACAGTCGGTGGCTCGGTGTGTACGACGGGGTCATCGGCACAAGCCGAGAGCAACACGAGCGCGATGAGCAACCTCACCCATCGAGTTATGCACTCATCGTACCAACGCACGACGCGGCAATCGCAGGTAGATCGCGTCAGCCTGTCTCAACCTACCGCGACAAAGCGCCTGCCTGGGGCATTAGAGCCCCACTGATACCCGCACATGTCGCGACCTATTCTTCAGGCAGGAGAAGACGCAGGTAGCTCTCGTAGCGCTCTTCAGAAATGGCCTGACCGACCTGCTCCTTCACCGCGCAGCGTGGCTCATGGTGGTGAACGCAGTCACCGAAAGCGCAATGTCCAAGGAACTCTCGCATCTCCACAAAGCAGCGGTCGAGATCCTTCGGCTCAAGCTCCCATGCGCCGAGCTCCCGAATTCCGGGAGTGTCCGCGATGAAGCCTCCCGCAAGAGTGTGGAGCGTCGCCACTCGCGTCGTGTGGCGACCTTTGCCGTGCGACTCGCTCAGCGCCCCCACGCGGAGCGCAAGCGTCTCATCGAGCGCGTTGAGCAAGCTACTTTTGCCGACGCCGCTGGGTCCGACGAACGCTGCGATGCGACCATCAAGTTTTGCTCGAAGAGATGCCAGCTCGGAACCGTCCGTCGCACACGTTTCGATGATTGGATAGCCAAGGTCTGCGTAGGGGGCGAAAAGGGCGTTCGTCTCGTCGGTGCGTTGGTCTTGTTTGTTTGCGATAACCACGGCTTCAAGATTGTTGTGCTCCGCAACAACCAAGAATCGATCGAGAAGACGTGGCCGGAAGGGTGGTGAACCGTGCGCAAAAACGGCAAAGAGCACTTCAAGGTTGGCGACGAGGACGTCTTCTTTGTGCTCGCCTCCGCGACCCGGATGTCGACGACTGAACACCGTCCGGCGCTCGAAGATCTCTTCGACGGTCGCCTCGTCGCCCAACTCGACTCGAACCTCATCGCCAATGACGATCAGATCGGTTCGCCGTTTCTGTTGCTTCAGGCGACCCCGAAGACGACATCGATGCGTCTCTTGAGTGCGATGAAGGCACACGTCGTAGAAGCCGCCGGCGGCCCTGATCACAAGCCCTAGCTCAGAACTCATCGTTGGCGCTCACGGCCGCATGCTGGCGCGGCTCGTCGACCTTCGCAAGCAAGGGAAGCACAACAGGCCCCTTCTTTTTGAGTATGCTCAGCCGCATGACTATCGATGCCATCGCTTTGCTTCCTATTTCCATCGACGCGCTCACGGATGTGATGCGGATCGAGCATGAAGAGGCTGGCACCATTCACTTTCGTGTCGTGGGCAGAACGCTTCGTGCAACGGCCGTCGAAGGAGGCACCAAGGTGGCGCTGGGAATGCGCTTTGACACTCCACCCGGCACACTTGGAACGCTGATTCGGCGCGACTTTGGTGCCGTCATCGAAGAGCTCAGCCGGGTATTTGTCTACCCGAGCGTCGCAAAGCCGGAGGCCAACACCTACGCAGGCATCCTGGAGGAGATCGGCGAAGGCGGTGAGTGGCTTGCCCTTCCCGAGGAAGATGAACGTGTCGCACCCTCGGACGCGATGGGGGTTTTCAAGGGTCTCGCATCAGGTCTCGGCCCGGACATGATGGGCCAAATGCAAAAGATGATGAGTGATCCCGACGCGATGGGTCAGCTCGCGCAACTTGCTCAGGGCTTGATGGCGGATGATGGGATGCGCAGCATGATGGAGGACGTCGCGAAGAAGATGCAGAGCGGCGACGGTGACCTCTTGGGGTCCGCTCGTGCGATGGCGGAAAAGGCCGGCGCGGAGAACCCGGGAATGCTCGAATCATTGAGCGGACTCATGGGCCGAGACGCGGAGGCGCAGAGCGACCAGGGCAGTGAAGACGAGTAGCGCCCTACTCCGTCAGGGCGAAGTTCAGAGCGCCGCCGGCGGCGATGTCGGCGTGCTCGAATACCCCTGCGGAGAATTCTCGTTCCTCGCCTGAAGGGAGGCGGTGCACGAGCGTTTCAAGGTGCCGGGCGCGGTCACTCGCTTCAGGAGCCGAAATCGTCAGTGAACCTTCGCTTCGTTCGATAACGGCTTCCGTCAGTAGTGGCGCAGAATAGATCCACGTCTCGGTGCCCGCGATGGGGTAGACGCCGAGCGCTGCGAAGACGTACCACGCGCTCATTGTTCCCGAGTCATCGTTGCCAGGGAGCCCGTCTGTACCGAGTCCGTAAAAGGTCTCAGCGACCCAGCGTGTCCAGCGCATGGACGCGTCGACATCGCCATACGCGGAGAAGAGCCAGGGTGCGTGGATGTCAGGCTCGTTGCCCTGCCAATAGTAGGGCGAGGGGATGAGCGTTTCAGTGTGCTCAAGACTGGACTCGAAAAACTCTGCTAGACGCGAACGGAGAGGCCCAGCGCCGCCGAGCTGCGCCTGAAGTCCTTCGAGGTCGTGGGGGACGTACCAAAGGTATTGCCGAGCATTTCCTTCGGCGTAGTAGTCGCGCCAGACGTCTTCACGAAACTCCGGGTCGAAGCCGCCGGCGCGATCGCGGCCAACGAAGAACGCTCGTTCGTCATCCCAGACGTTCCGCCACGCGCCGGCGCGCTCGCGCAAGAGCGCCGCATCGCTTGTTTCAGCCGCGGCGTCGGCGAGTGTCGCCAGGCACGCGTCGTTGTATGCAAACTCCATGGTGGCGCTGACGGCCCAGCTCGCCGCGTCGCTTGCGACGAAGCCGCGTTCCAAATAGCCGTCGAGATCTCGGCGACCTCCGTAGGCGTCTCCTTCCGGCGACGCGAAGGCGGTTCGGCGCAGCGCGTCGTAGGCACCACGGAGGTCGAATGGCACACCACGGATGAGTGCGTCCGCAAAAACGACATTGGCGCTCTCTCCGACCATGCCGCCGGTAAAGCCATGAGCGAGGGGCCAGCGCGGAACATACCCACCGTCTTCGGCCATGCGTGAGAGCGAGCGGAGGTGGTCTTGCAGAAGCTCGGGGTAGATCAGACCGAGGAGGGGCACCTGGGTCCGAAAGGTGTCCCACAGAGAGAAATCGGTGGAGTAGCGAAAGTCGGCTTCATGAACCTCGTTGTCGATGCCGCGGTAGCTGCCATCGACGTCGCTCGCGAGCGTTGGCATGAGGAGGCTCTGGTAGAGCGCTGTGTAGAAACGGCGAAACTCTTCGTCGCTTCGGCCACGGATCAGAACCCGGGACAAAACGGACTCCCATGCCGCCGTGGTCGCTTCGCGCATTACATCAAAGGGTGCGTCTTCGGCATCCAAGTTGAGACGGGCGTGTTCAACGTCGACGAAACTCACAGCAACGGCGACCTCGACGGCGGCCCCCCCAAAGTGAAGGTACGCGCCGCCTTCACCGACGTGCTCCGTCACGCCTTCATGCAACGTGCCCTCTTCGAAGGTGCCAAACGAGTTGAGCGCTTGGTCGAAGCGCGCGACAAAATACACGCGTGCGCCACCAAAGCGGCCGGAATAGCCGCCGGCAATCTGGCTGTAGCCGCTGACCTCGCGGGACGCGGCGTCGACACGCACGACGCCATCGACGAACTCTTCGCTGACAAGCATATGAGAAGCATCGACGAGGACCACTGCGTCTGCGTCCGCGTCAAAGTGAAAACGGTACCGCGCCACACGCTCCGCCGCGGTGATCTCGGCTTCGATGGAAGGCTCGCTCAACTTAACGCGGTAGTACCCGGCTTCGGCTTGTTCGCTCGACTTGTCGAAGGCGGATGCATAACCCTGGTTCGTCGTCTCACTGGCCGCAAAGCCGTCCATGGGCATGAGCGCAATGTGGCCGTAGTCGACGATGCCGGTTCCATGCATACGCATCTGCGAGAATCCCCAAATGTGAGAGTCGCCGGCGTAGTAGCCGCTGCAGTGGTTGAAGTTTGGACCGTTCGTTGTCGCAGAGCCGGTGTCTGGCCCAGGACGAATCATTCCGAATGGGCGCTGTGGCGCGATGCTCGCCGAACCCACTCCATAGCCAAGGCCGCCCGTTCCGATCGCGGGGTCGACCCATTGAGTCAACGGCGTGGAGGCGGCTCGACTCGGAGCCAATGGGCCCACATCAGGAACAGCTCCAACGTCTTGGGCATCTTGGCTCGACCCCGCATCGCTGGCGTCGAGCCCGACGTCTGCCCCTGGAGTACCCGCATCGACTCCGGACGGGGAGGAGCATGCACAGATAAAAACCAGGCAGAGGAGATGGAAGCGAGGCACGGTATCAAGGATGCACGGAGATCAGCGCTGCCGCCATAGCTTTGGGTGCGCCTGCGGCCTATCCTACAGGCGTGAGTAAGCCGCGGCGACGAAGACGAGACCGTTTGAGACCCCTAGCGGGTTTGGTCCGTAAAGCCCACCCAGTCCCCGAGCAGGTGGACATGGCGCGCATCGTTGCGTGGTGGTGCACTGTGCTGCCGCCGCGTATCGCCGCACGGGCTCGTCCAGCGCACTTTCGTCATGGCATCGTTCACGTGCACACAGTTTCATCGACGTGGGCACAAGAGCTCAGCTTCATGTCCACGGACATCCTGCAGCGCCTACGTGAGTCGAACCTCGGAATTCAGATCGTGGGACTTCGCTTTCGCTCAGGTCCGATGCCACCGCCATTCGAACGGCGGACACCAAAACACCGTGATCCCGAGGGCAGGCCGACGCGCGACTTACCCGCGCCGGTTGGACGAGCACTCGCAGGCGTCGGCGATGACGACCTGCGTGAAATCATCGCTCGCGCAGCGGCAAGCAGTCTTCGTCTTCAAGACGAATGACCACTTCGCGGAAGTTCTACTTCGCTTCGTCGAGAGTGCGAACAATGCGGGCGATGAGCTCGGGGCCCTCGGCGCCTACGAGTCGCTGGCTGTGCTCAAGGGGAAGTGGCAGCGTGGTCGAGATTAACTGACGGGTCACGAGCAGATCAAACGTGACGCCGAGCTCTCCAGCGAGGGCTCGAACCTGCTCCACGCCTGGGTCAGCCACCTCTGCGTTTTCGAGGCGCGCGATGGTTCGCCGCGACACGCCGACACGCTGAGCGAGTTCCAGCTGGCCGAGTCGCCCGCGAAGTTCACGGAGCACACGCAGGTTGGTCGCAAGAATCTTGGTGAGCTGCATATACGGACTATGAGTCATTTTGAGATTTTGACGAGTGTTTCGGCGTCGCTGCGCGAAGAGTTTTCATAAGCGCAGTGGCTTTTGACAAGCTCTCTTGATGAGCCCGCACGAGGGCGGAGCCGACCACAACCCCCGACGCGTAGGCTGAAACGCGCCGCACATCGTCTGGGCTTTGCACGCCGAAGCCGAGGGCGACGGGACGCCCCGTTTCTGTTTCGAGGTTCGCCGCGCGCTGTGCGGCGGCGTCGAGATCCACGAGAGCGGATCCCGTCACCCCTGTCATCGACACGTAGTAAAGAAAGTCATCACCAAGGGCAGCAGCAGCCCGAACGCGACGTGCATCGCTAGTGGGTGCGATGAGTGGAACGAAGGACATCTTTGCGGCTCTAAGCTGCGCGACGAAGTCCGCGGCTTCTTCGGTCGGGAGATCGACCACGAGGAAGCCGCTGACGCCAGCGGCTTTGGCTCTCTCAATGACGGCGCTCTCGCCAAGAGCAAAGATCGGGTTGTAGTAGCCAAAGAGGACGACCGGTGTGTCAAAGCCGCGGGCTCGCGCCTGCGAGAGACAATCAAGAACGCCGTATAGGGTCGCGCCAGCTTTCAGCGCTCGTTCGGACGCTTGTTGAATCGTTGGACCATCGGCTGCGGGATCACTGAAGGGAACACCAAGCTCGATGACGTCCGCGTGCTCGCCAGCGGCGACCAATAGATCCACCGTCGCTTCAAGGCTTGGGTCACCACCGCAAATGTAGAGCACGAGAGCGGCACGCCCCTCGGCCTTGGCGTCGGCAAATGCCCGGCTGACGGCAGTCATAAGAGCCCCGCATCGATGACGTTTTGAAGGTCTTTGTCGCCTCTGCCGGAGAGGCAGACGAGTACGCTGCCTTGACCGCCAAGCTCACGGCTGATCTGCGGGAGGGCGGCGAGAGCGTGGGCGGTTTCGAGAGCAGGCAAGATGCCCTCAAGGCGTGATAGCTGCGAAAACGCAGCGAGCGCCTCCTCGTCCGTGACGGCGATGTACTCCACGCGCCCCGTATCTTTGAGGTAGGCGTGCTCGGGACCGACACCCGGGTAGTCGAGGCCAGCGCTTACGGAATGCGCCTCTTGAATCTGGCCGTCGTCGGTCTGCAACACGTAGCTCTTCGCGCCGTGCAGTACGCCGACTCGTCCTGCGCTCAGCGTAGCAGCGTGATGGCCGCTCGCGATGCCACTGCCGGCGGCTTCCACTCCGTAGAGACGGGTGCGGTCGGCGAGGAATGCGCTGAAGAGACCAATGGCGTTACTTCCGCCGCCGACACACGCGAGCGCCGCATCCGGCATCCGAGAGGTGGCGCCGAGAAACTGCTCACGTGCTTCACGGCCGATGACGGCCTGCAGTTCGCGGACGAGCCACGGATATGGGTGGGGGCCCGCAGCACTACCAACGCAGTAATATGTGTCTTCCACGTTCGTGACCCAGTCGCGAAGCGCTTCGTTCATCGCGTCTTTGAGGGTCCGTGATCCGGAGCTGACGGAATGAACTTTCGCTCCGAGTAGTTGCATCCGCTGCACGTTTGGCGCTTGGCGACGAATGTCCTCTTCGCCCATGAACACTTCGCAGTGGAGACCACGCAGAGCACACGCCGTCGCCGTGGCGACGCCATGTTGCCCGGCGCCCGTCTCGGCGATCACGCGCTTCTTACCCATGCGTTCCGCCAGCAGAATCTGCCCCACGGTGTTGTTGATCTTGTGCGCGCCGGTGTGGGCCAGATCTTCTCGCTTGAGCCAAACATCGATCCCCACCGCTTCACTCAGGCGCGACGCTTGATAAAGTGGCGTGGACCGACCGACATAGTTGCGCAGCAGTCCGTTGAGTTCGTCGTGAAAGGCGGTGTCGGCCCAGGCAGAGATGAAAGCGGTTTCGAGAGACTCGAGGGCCGGCATCAAGGTCTCAGCGACGAAGCGTCCTCCAAACGGACCAAAGCGGCCGCTAGAAGGATCGAATCCTGGCGGTAGGTCGACGGTTGGTTCCATGTGGCTGGGGAAGTAGCGCCACTTTCCACCGACGAAAAGCTCTTTTATTTCCACACACTTTGCACAGTCCCCTGAAAGGCTATTCGACAGCCTCCACGAAACGCCGAAGGAGATCGTGGTCTTTGCACCCCGGAGAAGACTCCACCCCGCTCGCGACGTCGACCTGCCATGGGCGAATCGCCGTGATGGCGTCGGCTACGTTCTCAGGACCTAGTCCTCCGGCGAGCACAACTTTTCGCTGAGCGCTGAGTGACTTCGCCCAATCCCAGGGAAACGAATGTCCCGTGCCACCAGGCATATGTCCCGCCACACGAGCATCGACCAAAATGCGTTCGCCCCCAAAAAGAGCGGCCTGCTGAACATCATTCTCCTCCGCGAGGCGCAGCGCTTTGTAGGCCAAGGGCTGGCAAGCCTCGAGCTCAGAGGGCGTTTCATCCCCGTGAAGCTGTACCCAGCGAATGCCGGTCTGGTCCCGAATCCGCTCGATCTCCGCGAGGCTCGCGTCCACGAAAACGCCCACGAACTCCTGCTCGGGAAACATTGTGACCATCTCCGCGGCGAAGTTCGCGCTCGTGACCCTAGGGGTTCCGGGCCAGAAGTTAAGCCCGATGCTGTCCACGCCGAGACGAACGCAGCACTCCACATCCCTCCGTAGAGTGAGTCCACAGACTTTGATTCGAGTTTGGCGGTTCATGTTCTTGACCTATCCGATGGGAATAGGCGATTTTCACTCGCCTTTTGCCGCAGGGGTCCAATACTGCGCATTGAGCGCAGGATTTCGCCGGGAGTTGCCTCACAAATGTTCTCGGCTGGAATCAAGGTGCTTAGCGTCCTATGCGCCAGAGAGAAGACAGGAATAGAGTGATGAGCACAAAGGCCCCTCGAGAGAACCTAGACTCCGTCGTCATCCGATTTGCGGGCGACTCCGGCGACGGCATGCAGCTGACCGGTTCACAGTTTACGACGGCGACGGCCCTCATGGGTAACGACCTCTCGACGTTTCCGGACTTTCCCGCGGAGATACGAGCGCCCGCCGGGAGCACGTATGGCGTGAGTGGGTTTCAGATTCACTTCGCGTCCACAGACATCATGACCCCGGGTGACGTGCCCGACGTCCTGGTGGCGATGAACCCCGCTGCGTTGAAGGTGAACACGAAGAACCTGAAGCCCGGCGGAATGCTCGTTGTGAACCGAGGCGCCTTCACCGCCGGAAACCTGAAGAAAGCCGGCTACACGGATAACCCTCTCGACACCGACGAGCTCGGTGGCTTTCGCGTCCTCGATTTGGACATCACGAAGCTGACGCTGAACGCCGTTCGCGACTTCGACATCGGCGCGAAGTCCGCGAGCAAGTGCAAGAACATGTGGACCCTTGGTCTGATGTTCTGGCTCTTCGGGCGTGACCGCGAGTCGACGGTCGACTGGTTGCGAGTGAAGTTCGCGAAGAAACCGAAGATCGCTGAAGCGAACGTGGCTGCCCTCAACGCGGGCCACATCTACGGCGAGAGCGCGGAGATGCCGGGCGGCATCGGCGTGTACCAAGTTCCATCAGCGGACCTTCCGGCGGGCACGTACCGCAACATCGACGGCAACCAAGCGCTCGCTTGGGGACTCACCGCGGGAGCGCGCCTCGCAGGCATTCCGGCGTTCTATGGCTCGTACCCCATCACGCCGGCGTCCTCGCTGCTCCATCACCTCGCAAAGCTCAAGCACTTCGGTGTCACGACCTTCCAGGCGGAGGATGAGATCGCAGCGGTTTGCGCAGCGATAGGCTCAAGCTTTGGTGGCTGCATCGGTATCACCGGCACCAGCGGCCCCGGCGTCGCGCTCAAGAGCGAAGCCATCGGTCTCGCCATAGCGACGGAGCTCCCGCTCATCATTGTCGATGTGCAGCGCGGCGGCCCTTCCACGGGTCTGCCGACGAAGACGGAACAGTCGGACCTGTTCCAGTCGGTCTATGGACGAAACGGCGATTCGCCTCTCATCGTGCTCTCCGCCTCGACGCCGGGTGAGTGCTTCGACCAAGCCATCGAAGCCGTGCGCATGTCCACAACCTATATGACTCCGGTCATCCTGCTCACCGACGGCTACATCGCCAACGGCGCGGAGCCTTGGATGATCCCTGACATCTCCAAGTACGAGCCCTTCCCTGTTTCCTTCCACAAGGAAACGGAAGACTTCTTCCCGTACCAGCGCGACGAGAAGACCCTCGCCCGCGTTTGGGCGAAGCCCGGTACGGAAGGCCTGATGCATCGTTTGGGCGGTCTCGAGAAGGACCAAGGCACCGGACACATCAGCTACGATCCGGATAACCATCACACGATGGTGAAGCTTCGCGCGAAGAAGGTCTCACGCATCGCGGATGACTTGCCGAACATCAAGGTCGAGCAGGGTGAAGACCATGGCGAGCTTCTCGTCGTCGGTTGGGGGTCAACCTTCGGCTCCATCAGCCAAGCGGTCACCCATGTTCGTTCTGAAGGGCGGAGCGTTAGTCATGTGCATTTGCGCAACATCTGGCCGCTTCGGCATGGACTCAAAGAGCTCATGGAGAGCTTTGACCATGTAGTCGTCGCCGAGCTGAACAACGGGCAGCTGAACACGCTCCTGCGTGGCGAGCTCGCCGTAGAGACTCATGGCTTCCAGAAGATCGCGGGACAGCCGTTCCGCATCTCTGAAGTCATCGACGAAATCAACCGCCACATCAATGGCGACACCATCGTTCCACCAGCGCTACGGGCCTGAGCTAAGATAAGACTGAGAAGACCATGACCGAAAACGTCGCACTCAAACGAAAAGACTTTGCTTCGGACCAAGAGGTTCGCTGGTGCCCTGGATGCGGTGACTACGCGATCCTCTCCGCCGTCCAACGGACGATGGCAGATGTCAAAGCCACCCTCGAGAACACTGTTGTGGTTTCGGGCATCGGCTGCTCCAGTCGCTTCCCGTACTACATGAACACCTACGGGTTTCACACAATCCACGGCCGTGCGCCGGCCGTCGCAACCGGTCTCAAGGTGGCGCGTCCTGACCTCGACGTGTGGGTCATCAGCGGCGACGGGGATGCGCTTTCTATCGGCGGCAACCACCTCCTCCATCTTCTGCGCCGCAATGTGAACGTGCAGTTTCTGCTCTTCAACAATCAGATCTACGGTCTCACGAAGGGTCAGTACTCCCCGACGACGGACACGGGCATGATCACGCCCTCCTCGCCTATGGGCAGTATCGACCAACCGATCACGCCTGTGCGTGTTGCACTCGGCGCCAACGCGAAGTTCGTCGCTCGTGGCTTCGACGTGAGCAAAAGGCTCCCGGAGGTGCTTACGCGCGCTCACAGTTTCCCAGGGACCGCGTTCGTCGAGATTCTGCAGAACTGCCCCGTGTTCAACGACGGCGTCTTCGAGCTCATCACCGACCGGAAGAAAGGCCCCCAGCACCAGCTTTGGCTTGAGGATGGCCAGCCGATGGTGCTCGCTGACGGCACGAGGGGCATTCGCTTCAACGCGGAGACAATGGCTGCTGAGATCGTCGAAGTGAACGACGACGCCTACCAGTTGAGTGACCTCATCGTTCACGATGAGACGAACCGCAACCTCGCCTGGCTTATCGCGGACCTTCCCGACGTGAAGGCGCTGGGTGTTCTCTTCTGTGAAAAGGATGCACCGGTCTACGACGAAAGCGTCCGGGCTCAGGTGGCCATGGCTATGGAAAAGTTTGGCGAGGGCGACCTCAACGAGCTCCTCCACAGCGGCCATACTTGGACCGTCTAAACCACACTGACTGAGCCGCGGCGCGACATCCTGCTTTTCCAGTACACTTCCGCAGATGGCAAACGGTTCAGCGGTAGGAATACAGGACGTCGTTGTCCGCCTTGAACAGCTCCGGGGCTTCCAGTTCTGGAAGGTCTGGCGGAGCATAGGGTCTCACCTGTTCTTCGACACGGGGGAGCCGCTGATCACCGCGTCCGAGCACACCCGTAGGTACGAGGTCAGCGGGCACCTTGTCAAAAGGCGTTCGCACTACGTTCGAGGCAGTCACGGGATGCACGTCGAGATGGCAGCCTGGACCGTGAGCCACGAGGGACAACAGGTCGCCCACAGCGAATCCTGTGACAGCGTTTCGCGAGCTCGCCCACTGGCTCTGTGGTCAGTCTCTGGTGAGTGCTGCTCCTAGTGGCCACGCCGCAATGGACTTAGCCTTCGACCTGGGCGCTCGCCTCACGCTCCATCGGCATGATGATGCGGATGAACATGATCTCTTGCTCACCGTCTGGGATGACAAAGGCTCAGTGAGCCTCTTGGCCAATGGCGAAATTAAAGAAGAAGCCCATCCAGCGAAGTGACGCTGGCCTACTTCGAGCTTTGAAGCCCTACTTCGAATCAGGCCACAGAAGAGCGTTCACCTGGGCGATCACCTGAGGAGCCTGAATCGGCTTGGTGATGTAGGCCGTCGCGCCGAGGGACATAGCCCGCTGACGATCCTCTTGGCTGCCCTCCGTGGTGATCACGATGATCGGTGTATCTTTGTGGACCTCATCGGAGCGGATTCGCTTAACGAGCTTGAGCCCATCCATGATCGGCATGTTGATGTCAGTGATCACGAGATCGAAACGCTGTGCTGCGAGCTTCCGAAGACCATCCACGCCGTCCTCGGCCTCGGTGACCTTCAGCCCTTTGATTCGCGCCAGAGCGAACACTAAGAGCTGCCGCATCATCGGCGAGTCCTCGACCACCAAGCATGTTGTAGCTTCTTGGGTCATTTTTGCTGCTTCTCCGCAAATCCGACCAGCGCTGCCGCTGGTCCACCACTCAAGTCTTCATATTGGTTGGCGGCGATCATCGCCATGCCTGCTTGGTTCGCGACGAGCTCAAAGAGCTCGTGGTCGAGGGACGCCCAGGCAGTCTTCTGCTCGAGGACGGTTCGTATCTCGAGAGCGCCGACGGTTCGACCTTCGACGAGAATAGGTATGATAGCGACAGGTTGTTCTCGTACTTCGTGAAGATCCGTTTCACGAACAAAGCGAAGTCCAGTCAGGCATGCTTCGCCCACTGGGCCCGAACCGAGCGGAATGTTCACGACGTCTTTTTCGTCCACTCCCTCAAACGCGATAGGAACGGCTTGGCTCAACGCCTTGTCGACCACGTAGATGACGAAGCCGTCTGCGCCCACGAGCTGCCCGCTAAGGTCGCGAAGATGGCGCACAACCCGTCGGGGCGAGAAGCTCGCGTGTAGTTGGTAGGTCGCAATGTAGAGGTTCGCGAGATCGCTCAAGTCTTGTTCCGCGCTTTGCTGGCGCAGGGAAACTTCCCGCTCCGCGCGTTCAAGCTCGGACGAACGCCCAAGAATCTCTGAACGCTCAGCTTCAAGACGCTCCACGATCTTGAGCAGGTCTCGGATGGCGTCATCGCTCGCCACCTGTGCGCGCAATCGAGCGTTCTCACGAAGCGATAGCTGCAACTCCTCGCGAAGATCGGTGTTCTCCGTGAGGAGAAGCTCCGTGTACTCGACACCTTTCTTGAGAAAGGTGCGCACGAAAGCTTCTCGCTCTTTCGCAAGATCGAGCGGTACGTCGCTAGCGCTCGTCACGCTGCCCTTCTTGTCTCCCTGCACGGCGCCGACGCTATCAGACGTGTCGACGGAGGTGAAATTGCGCGTGCCACCCATCTCAAAACGTACCGCGAGCGAACGCGATGATTCGAGCAGCCATCTCACGCAAAGGGAGTACTTCGTCGGCGTGACCTGCGCGCTCGACGGCCCCCGGCATGCCGTAGATCGCGGCGCTTTCGATGGATTCGACGATCACTCGACCACCACGCTCCCGGACCGCCTTCGCCCCCCTACAACCATCGTCGCCCATTCCGGTGAGAACCACCCCAAGACAGCGCGCCCCGAACTTTGTGGCAGCACTTTCAAAGAGACGATCCACGGATGGAACGTAGCGGTCATCCTCCCGGGCCGTGCGAACAAGAACACTCGCATCTGCGCCGATTTCCACGCTCTGGCCTCCGGGGCATACCCAAGCCTGTCCTATTTTCAGACTATGCACGCCGGACGCTTCCCTAACCTGAAGAGGTGAGATTCGATCCAGTCGTTCCGAAAACGTCCGTGTGAACTTTGGAGGCATATGCTGTGCCACGATCACTGCTGCGCCCAAGGAAGTGGGCAACTCTCGAAAGAGCCGCACCAGCGCGGTCGGTCCCCCGGTCGAAGCCCCCACCACGACGATTTTGTTTGCTCCGCGAACGACGCGTGGTTGTACGTCGGCGGCCAGAGGCGCCACGCTCGGCCTCCTAAACTTGAGCTGTGCAGGTGAGACGTGCCGCACAAGTGCGACCTTCTCCGCGAGCTCTGCCCGAATCAGAGGAAGAGCTGCTGCGACGGCCCGGGTCGGTTTTGCGACGAAATCGATGGCCCCGAGCTCGAGAGCCCGAAACACGTTCGCCGTCTTTGCGTAACCGCTGATAATGATAACCGGCGTCGGCTGTCGCGACATGAGGAGGCGCAGAAAACTGAAGCCGTCCATCCGCGGCATCTCTAGATCCAGCGTGATGAGATCAGGCTTGTGATCGAGCGCCATCTGCAGCGCTTCTTGTCCGTCGCATGCGCTCGCTACGACCTCAACGCCCTCAATCGACGTGAGCATCTCGCCGATGACCCGCCGGTTGTAGGCAGAGTCATCCACGACGAGAACACGAATGAGTCCTCCGCGACCGGATCGGTATCCGCTACTCACCGCTCCGGCCTTTTGTAGACGAGGTCCGAAGAGAGGTGGACGAGCTCAAAATCCGTAACCCCGCGAAAGAGCGACTCGCTGTGCCCGAGCATGAGATAGCCACCCGGGGCAAGCCGGTCATACAGGGTTCGCACGACGTGAGCGCGCGTGTCGTCGTTGAAATATATGAGCACGTTACGGCAGAAAACGGCATCAACGTTGCCGACGATCGCACTCTCTTCGCGACGTGCGAGGTTGACACGACCGAAGTGGCAAATGCTCTTAATCTCCGGCAATACTTCTCGTCGACCGTTGGGGGCGGCCCGAAAAAAGTGGGCAAAACGATCCTGCATAGCGCGAAAGCTGGCATCCCCGTAAACGCCCGTGCGAGCGATTCGCAGCACACGCCGACTAATATCGCTACCGAAGATTCGAACATCCCAGCCGGCAAAAAGCTGAGACCCCGCGACGATCATGGCAAGGCTGTAGACTTCTTCGCCCGTGGAGCAGCCCGCGCTCCAAATCGACAGGCGACGCGAACCCCGATGGCGCTGTTCAAGAATGGGTAGGATCTCATCTTCGAACGCCCGGAGTTGGTACTCTTCGCGAAAAAAGTACGTCTCATTCGTCACGAGAGCGTCTACAGCCTTCTCGATCTCAGATGGGCCCCGAGGGCCTTGTAGAAGTCGGTAGTAGGAGCGGTAGTCGTGCAAGTTGAGGGCTTCGAGGCGGGGACGAAGCCGTCGCTCCATGATGAACTTGCTGCTGGACTCATAACTAAGCCCGCAGTGACGCCGAATACGAGCACGGAAGAGTCGAAACTCCTCCTCGTTCATAAAGGGTCCCTGATCGAAAAGAAGCGCCACTACGGTGGTCCACCCGCATCTGCAAGCGCCGTGGTCATCACACGAATAACCTCTTGGTCCGTCTCGACGGAAAGCTGCTGCGCAAGGGGCACGCGGGCCCCGTGTTCCCACACGGATAGTGATCGAGCCGCGCGCAAACGCATCGCCACCAGATTGTGCTGCAGCAGTTCAACCCAACGCGCATCGAAGGGCTCGAGTAGTTCCACAGCCGCCAGCGATAGATGGGGGGGACCACTCTGGATTAGCTCGTCGATATCGACTCGCTCTGGAACCAAGCGGAACGCCGATCGTAGCGCTGCCAGCGCCAACGAAGGCCGCGCCTGGGCGCGTTCGAGGAGGGTCTCGAAGGCAGATTCATCACCGAGCTCACCCAGTGATTCAGCGGACACTCGAGCGAGCGAATCATCTTGTCCGCTCATGGACTTTTTAAGAATCACTACGGCTTCGTCTTTTCCGACAACGACGCACCCAAGAGCTTCCGCCGCCGAGAGCCGCACGTCTCGGCTTTCATCGCACATGGCGAACGCAAGATGCCCGACGACGTTCGTCCCGCACTGGGGAAGACAAGCTGCGCACGCCGCACGAAGGGCTTCGTCGTCGGCGGATAATCCCTCGACGAGTCGCTCGCGTGCGTCAGAACCAAGAACGAGAGCCACCACGGGGGCGAGAAACGCGGTCCCCGGTTCAAGGCGGAGCGTGCGGCACACCTCGGCCACGCTCTCTTGATCCCGGTATGAAATCGACGAGAGAGTCGCCGCCGCCTGGGCGCGCACCGCAGTAGACGCGGACAGCGCGACGCGCATGATCGCTTCGCACTCCGCTCCACCTCCGACGATCGCCAGGCCACGCAGAGCTGCGCACGCAACTCGCCGCTCATCGTCGTCAACGCCTCCTACTAGCGCTTCGCGTACCCACTCCATAACAACCGGGTCCCCCACCGAAAGCTCGGCGGCCAGCTCGAACGCGATCCCTCGATGAGGAGAGTCCGCGGCGAGGATCACCTTCGCCGCGGCGCTGCCCCACTCACGGAGAGAGCGGATAGACTTCCGGGTGAGCCGCTCTTCCGCCAGGGCTGCCAGAAGGGGCTGAACCGCCCCGGCATCGCGAGCGCGAATGAGAAGGTAGACCGCAGCCTGCCCGACTTCGTCGGTGCCAGCGAGCTCGCGCAGGCGCTCTCGTTCTTGGTGGTTGAGCACGTCGACGGCGGCTCGCGTACCAAGAGCGGCATCCAGGGCAGCCAGCCCCAGCGTGGCCTCACGCGCCAAATCACCGGGTCGTTCAAGGCCACGAACAAGCGCCGCGACGGCTCGCACATCCCCCGTACGCCCGAGCAGAGGCACGACACCCCGCCAAACGATGCGGTCCTCAAGGAGGTTCGCGACGGTCTCAAAAGACACACACGTGCCAAGTACTTGGAGGCCATCCAGAGCACCGATCACCTTGTAGCGATCTTCGTCCGTGAGAAGTGAGAGGAGCAGGTCTTCAGCCGCCTCGCCGCCGACGCGTGCCGCTGCTGCAATGGCGGCGGCTGAGATATTCGCGTCGTCCGACTGCGCGTGGGAGCGGAGGAACTCGTGAATTTTGCCGTCACCGCCGCCGACCCCGTCGAAGAGAAGGGGCGAAAGACACTCAGGGTCGTCGACCAACTCAGCGACGTGAGACGAGTAAACACCTCCCATGGCACGGGCGAGTTCAATACACGCGTTTCGAAGGCCGACGGAATCCGGCTGAAGAATGGAGGCGACGATCCGCGCTACCCAGGACTTGTTAGCCATGGCGAGAGCGACGTCCGTCGCATCCCGACGCACGCGCCAATCGTCATCCCCGAGCAGCGCGAAGAGTTCAGCAAGTTCGGGGTCCCCGAACGACCCGATGCTCTGTAGGTCGCGGACCTTTACCCGTCGTTCTTCCACGCTCAGGGTCACGGTAGGCGCTCCGGCATATTCGCGTAGGCGAGTGCCCGGAGGTGTGGGTCCATCACGGCATCGACGTCGAGAACAAACACCAGTTCACCATTGCGACTGACGACATCACCAAGTCCGGCATCGATTTGTTCTTGTGCCCAGGGAGGGGCCTTTCGCACCGCCTCGTCGGTCACCCCGAACACACCGAACACGCTGTCCACGATGAGGCCAACACTCGGTGAACTATCGCCCTTCCCTATGACGACCCACTTTGTGCGATTGGTCGGCGTGGACGGGCCGCGACCAAAAAGACATCGAAGGTCAACAATCGGCATGACGGCCCCTCGGTGGTCAGCGACACCGACAACAGCCGTTGGCAGATGCGGCATTTCCACAGCTTCCAAAGGTCGGATGATCTCACGCACTGCCTCGATGGACAGCGCGTACTGGAGACCGTCAACGCGAAATCCAACGAGACTTCGCTCGCGGGAACTTCTTTTACGGTAGCTAGGCAATGAACCTCCGAATCAGTGCCTCGGGATCGATGAGGACAAGAAAATCTGCTGAGCTGTCTCGACTTCGAGTCCGCTCACGAGGTCGCCCGATACCAATAATGTGATCGGATGATTCGCCGGAGGCCCCCGACGTCAGTTCGACTTCATCCGACTCGAGTCGGAACACCTGCAGCACTCGGTCGACAAGTACACCGACGACCTCCTCGCCTAAGGTGATGAGTAGGATACGAGCGTGTCGTGTCGCGTCTTCGGGTTCGAGTCGAAGTACATGTCGAAGATCGAACACCGTCGTGACTTGACCGCGAACGGTGATCACGCCGAGTACACTCAGCGACGTACGCGGAACCGGTGTGATCGGTTTGAGCCGCAGGATCTCGCGCACGTTCGACAGGTCGAACGCATACGCCTCGGCAGCCACCATGAACGCGAGCAGTTCGCGCGTCGGCTCCACGACGATGACTTCGGACTCGTCCGCCTCCGCTTGGGGGAGAAGTTGGTCGTTCATGTTCGTGCTCCCAAGAGCGGTAGGTCCGGCGAACGTAAAATCTCTTCGATCAAACCCGGAGCATCCAGGACCAGCGCAAGACGTTGTTCACCAAGGTCCGTGGCGCCGGCAAAGCCACGCACACTTCTCAGGCTCTTTCCGAGGGCTTTGATCACCACATCGCGCTGCCCATCGAGAGAGTCAACGACGAAGCCCAAGCGACGGGCGCCGGCCGTGCAAACCACGATGTACTCTCGCTCTGGAGCGGCTCCACCGGCAGAAAACAGCGTCGACAGTCGGCAGAGTGGCAGTGTTTCCCCCCGTAGTGTGACCACCTCTCGGCCGTCGATACGGCGAACAGTCGCGGGGTCGAGAACGATAGCCTCTTGCACCGACGCCACGGGAATCGCGTAAGAATGCTCACGAACTTCGACGATGAGTGCGCTAATGATCGCGAGCGTGACTGGGAGTGTGATGACGAACTTCGTGCCCGCACCCAATTCGCTCTGAACGTCGATGACGCCGCCAAGTCGATTTATATTGGTCTTAACGACATCCATTCCAACGCCACGGCCGGAGACGTCCGTGATGCTAGAGCGTGTCGAAAACCCCGGCATGAAGATGAGGTCAAGGGTCGCCTCACGCGTCAGCTCCGTCGCCGCGCTGTCACCAACGAGGCCCTTTCGCATCGCTGTCTCAACGAGCAGACGCTCGTTCATGCCGCCGCCATCGTCGTCCACTTCGATGACGACGTGATTGCCCTTCTGGTAGGCGTTGAGCGCAAGCGTTCCGGTGGGTTCCTTTCCGGCGAGCTCTCGAACCTTCGGCGACTCGATGCCGTGATCGATCGCGTTCCGGATCAGATGCATCATCGGGTCAGAAAGCTCCTCGACGATGAGCTTGTCGATTTCCGTTTCCGCGCCCGTAAACGTGAAGTGAACTTCCTTGTCGTGCTCACGGGCGAACTGTCGAACGATGCGTGCGAGGCGATCGAAGAGCTGCCCAAGGGGGACCATGCGGACGCCGAGAATACCCGCTTGGAGTTCTTCAAGCTGTCGCTCGAACGCACGTGAGAGTCGATGCAAATCCGTAGACAGACGCCGCAGGTCTTCCCCGGCGCGAACCTTGTCGCCGAGCTGACCCATTCTCGAACGCACGATCGCAAGTTCGCCAACGACGTTCATCAGATGATCGAGTTTGCGAATGTCGACGCGCACGGAGTTCGTGACTCGTCGCTGAGGAGTCTCCTCACGAGCGGGCACACCTTCCGCGGTCGGCGGGCGTGCAGTGTGGCGAACCATCGCCACCTCACTCGGCTCTTCTAGCATCGACGGCGGCGACGCGGTGGCGGGCCGCTCTATCGGGCGCGTTCCGATCGCCTCAAGCGAATCGTCGGTCAGACCAAAGTGCTTCTTGATGGTCTCGAACCCAGCTGTGCTCGCCAGGAGCACATCGAGTTCTATGGAGTCGTCGTCGACGGGATCGGCGGATGGGAGATAAGTGATGATCTCCGCCATGTCGACCGCGCGCTCTTTGAGATCTTCGAGGTCGGCATCGATGCTCGTGAGCCCAAACTGCACCCTCAGACGAAAAAGATGAGCTCCCTGAGACGCGTTGGTTCGTAGCCGATGCTCTTCATATTCCGTCAGCACCGAGAGGATGCCCGGCTCGAGTGCATACTCCGCACCGGTGGTCAGCATCTCCGGGTCCGAAGAGACGCTCTCGATCGACTCGGCGAAGGCGCCTAGGTCGACCTTCTCTTCACCGTCCTCGACGACGAGTCGCTGAAACCCCTCGACGCCGTCGAAGAGAACGTCGAGCACGGTTTGCGTGAGCTGAACCCGGCCGAGGCGAAGATCGTCGAGGAGATCTTCGAGGGTGTGAGCGAGAGCTCCCAGGCGCTGGTAGCCGAACATTCCGGCGATGCCTTTCAGCGTATGAACACCGCGAAACACCTCGTTGATGAGATCAGGCTGAACCGAGCCTTCTTTTTGCCCCTGATCAAGAAGGAGCAAATCTCGCGAAAGCGCCTCGATGATCTCCTGGACCTCCGCCAGAAACTCCTCCTGTGGATCAGCCACGGTCTTGAAGCTGCTTCCTCACTAAGGCGCAGAGCTCTTCAACGCCAAACGGCTTACTCAAGAACGCATTCGCTCCAAGTGCGAGCCCACGTTCGCGATCACGGTCGCTGCTTTCGGTGCTCATGAGGATCACCGGTGTGTGTGTGTGGGCCTTCTGTTTTCGCAGGAAAGAGATAAGTTCAAGGCCGTTAAGATCCGGCATGTTGACGTCTACGATGACGAGTCCGAACTCTTCGCGGGGCATGCGTGCGAGAGCAGCGAGGCCGCTTGCCGCCTCGTGCACTTCGGCGCCGAGCTCTTCTTCGAGAGCGGCGCGAACGAAGGCTCTCATCGCTTTGCTATCTTCAACCACAAGTACACGCAAATCGCTCACCAGCCGATTGTAGGAGAACGGCGGAGATCTCGCGAGTTTGGCGGGCATCAGCCGCTTTTAATTTCCTTGAGCTCTATAGGTTGCGCGGCGCCCTCACGTGAGCCTCACGAAACGAGGTGAGGGCACGCCGAATCTGTTGGTGTTCGCCAGCACTCCAGGGCGCGTCTGGAACCCAAGATTCTTGGGTCGATTCACGCATACGCTCGAGGGCAGAGCCGCTGAGAGCCAGCGCGGAGTGAGCGCCGCCCAGGAGCTCACGGCGAACAATGCCGCCCCGGACAGCGTCGAAGTATGCGCCTTGGCCAGCGGGTCTGCGGACGCCGCTCACCATGCACTGGTCAAGAGCAGGTGAGAGACCCGAGACGCAGAGCGCCCGGGTCATGAACGCTAGAGTGAGCGCCTCTTCATCCGGTCCGTGGCCAAGCTCTTCGTAGAAACGCACCACCGCATCAAAGAGGCGTACTTCGGGCTCAGCGTCGACGCAGAGGTCCCGTACCAACGCTGTGCCCTCGCCCGCACTTTGAATACAAGAGAGCTTGTGTAGAAGGGATTCGTTCATACTCGCGATCGTCGAACCACGAAGCGTTGCGAGTTCACGCCCCGGTGAGTACTCGACGCGGAGCTTCGCGAAAGGTTGAAGACTGCCGCCAAATCGACGCTTACTCGCGCGCGCCCCACGAGCGATGGCGCTGATACGTCCCCCGTCACGAAGGTAGAGGGTCAGGATGCGATCGGTATCGCGGTAGTCGATGGCGCGAAGAAGGACAGCGTCGTCCTCGAAGGACCGAACCATCGCTTAGTGCTCTGTCCCAGAAGCGATGAACGTCTGAGGGTGGATGACTGGTCGGCGATATCCGAGACGGCGCACGAGCTGAGCTCTAGGCCAGGCGGCCGTGCTGCACGCCTGGTTGTACCTGGATGGTCTGCGACAGTTCGACGGGGACGTCGCGACGTCGAGGTCGAAGAACGATGGAGAGAGCCAACGTGAAGAGGACGAGCAGCACCACCAAAGCGATGGCGATGCCAAAGCGGCGTCCGCGCTCTTGCGGAGCGATAGTCGGCATGGCGACTTTCGTCTCGCTTGCATCACTGATCTCGTAGCGCGCCAGAAGAGGCCGCGCGTCGAGTCCAATCGCCTGGGCGTAGCTACGAAGAAACCCCCGTGCGAAGACATCGCCTGGCAAGTCCTGCCAACGCTCAGCTTCCATTTGTTTGAGAGTTCGGAGCGGAATGCGTGTTGTTTGAGCGACCTCTTCGAGGCTGATGCCGCGTAGGTCTCGTTCGCTCCGGAGGGTCTCACCAACGCCTGGCAGAATTGTTCGAAGAGCATCGCGACTCACGGCGCGTCCTCCGTGCTTGCTGGCGAATCTGCCGAGAAACCGTCCTCGGGAACCTGGTCCTCGGGAACCTGGTCCTCGGGAACTTCGTCCTCGGGAACTTCGGTAAACGGAACCTCTTCTTCAGTCTCCCGTTCCTCTCGGGATGTGCCGTTGAGGAGGCGCTGGCAAACAGCGCCATCGGGGGTGTTTGCGCTGATCGCGACGCATCGCTCCAGGTCGCCAACGGCCGCGCGATGGCGACCGAGTTGGGCGCGAACCTCCGCGCGCAACCGCCAGGCATTTTGAAGCTGGGGCAGGTCAGCACAGACTTCATCGGCTTCCAAACTTGCGACGAGCGCTAGCTCAGCTTCTTCCCATCGCTCAAGTTCGTAGAAAGCGCGGCCCATACGGTGGTAGCCAACGCAGAAGCGAGGCTGAATACGTACCGCCTCGGAGAGGCTCTCGAGTGCGCGCTCGGGATGGCCTGCTTGAAGCTCCGAGAGGCCAAGGTTGCCCCAGGCCAGGTGCGGAGAAGTGTTCATCGCGTCCATGGCGGACTCGCGAAGCACCACGTCGGCTTCGTCATACTTCTCGCGGTCGATGAGGATCACGCCGAGGACGTTCCTGGCCTCAGCGAGCGTAGCGCCCTCTCGTTCTTGTTCGACCAGGAGTGCGACTCCGCGCGCCGCGTGCTCTTCCGCCACTGGGTAGTTGCGGCGCCCGTATTCGATGAGGGCCGTCAGCAGGTGAGCTTCGGGGTTGTTCGGGTTTAGCTCGAGGGCCTGGCGCAAATGCCCGACGGAGCCTGGGATGTTCTGCTCATCGTGAAGGGCGGCGGCCAACTCGAACTCGCGACGGGAGCGATCGATGTCATCAAGCGTTGGACCTCGGACACATCCAAGGCTCGCGAAAATCAATATCGTGGCAGTAATTCGACGCATAAGGCCTTCGATAACAGATCTGTAGAAGAGTGCTGGATCTATGGGTTTTCGGGGTGTGGGTCAAGCATATCAGCGACCTGTCGGTATTCCGACGATCGCCAAGTTTGGGGGGGCCAAGTGTGTAAACGGCTAAAATTGCTCAGAAAGACCCCCGACGCATCTCTTCCTTGGCGCTAAGGAGCTCATAGAGATGACGCAAAGCCGCGAGATCGGGGAGAACGATCTTTTCATCGCGAATTCGGACGTATCCACCATCTCGAAGTCGCTGGATGGCCCGTTTGACGGCGTCTACATCGAGGCCGACACGAGACGAGAGTTCGAGGGGCGAAAGCTGGAGCGTGTGGCCATGAGCACTCGGTGGGACCCGGGCGGCCAGGCGAAGCATCGTATTAACGACACGACAACTATGGTCTTCTAAGTGCGTATTCTCCAGCTGCTCGTCCAAGTCGCGGACTCGACGAACCAGAAGCGCAACGGTCTGACGAGCGAGGCTGGGCTCACTTGCGAGCCACTCCCCGAAGGACTCCCTATCCATCCCGATAAGTTCCACGTCCGTCAGGGCGACCGCTGCAGCGGTTCGGTGGACGCCGGGCCCGAGAAATGCTTCTTCGCCGAAGAGGTCGCCATCACGAAGGACTGTCAGGCTGCGTTCCGACGCACGGTAGCGACGCACGCTCCGGACCCGGCCGGAGTAGACGATGTATAGATGGTCGGCGACATCGCCCTCCGCAAAGATAGCCTGGCCTGCCGCGACGCTACTTCCAAAGCGCTGGAGCAGCACAGCTAAGGTCTCGTCAGACAACTCCATAGGGGAGGATGTCTAACAGTATGCGCCGGGAATCGCGAGAGGCGTTTGGCATGATGAGCTGGACGTGTACGCTCGTCCTCATGCTTGCACTGTTCTCTTTTCGGCGCTCGCTCCGCCAAATCCGGACCGTGCGTGTGGGTGCCTTGGCCTTGCTGATTTTCGTTTGCTCCGGCTGCCCACGACCTGGGTGTCCAACCATGCCCATTTCCGACGCAAACCAGGCCCTCCGCATGCATCGGAGTCTGCGCCGAACGATCCGAACGGTTCGAGGTGTCGCCCGCGTCGATCAGCGAGGCGAACAGGGTCGTGTGCGAGGCACGGTGTTGATCTCCCTCGAGCGTCCCGATCGAATTCGCCTGGAGGCGATGACCCAGTTTGGTCCCGTCGCGGTTCTGACGAGCGACGGTGAAGATTTTCAGCTCCTCGACATGCGCGAGAATCGGTTCTTGGAAGGGCCCGCATCGCCAGAGAACATCTCGCGTCTGCTCGACGTAGCCCTTAGTGGCGAAGCGGTTGCGCGCTTCTTGCTCGGCGACTCACCTCGACTTCCAGAGGCAGAGCCGGTGATGGCTTGCGGCGACGAAGGGTATCGCATCGAGATGCTCGGGGAAGACGGACGTCGCCAGGAGATTATCCTCGTGGCGCGTGGCGCCGACGAGGCCGTCGCTCCCGAGGAGCAACACTTACGGCTTGTTCGGTCGGAGCTCTTCGACAGAGAGGGCAACACGCTGTGGCGCGCGTCGTTCGAAGACTATCAAGTCGTTCGCGACCCGGGAGACGCCGAAGGTCGCGGGGTCGCCCTGCCCTTTGTGGTCCGATTTGAGGATCCTCGAAACGGCGGCGACACACTGATTCGAATGAGGGAGCTCACCATCGAAACTGAAGCGCCGGCAGCAGAAGTGTTTCATCAAGAGGCGCCACCGGGTGTCACCATCGAACGCTTGTAGCGCTCCACGCGAACGGCCTCAGCCGCACGCAAGTGCGTCGCCTGAACGCCACAGCACCCGCCGGCGGCGTGGACGCCCGCATCCCATCCGCGACGTAACGCTTCAGCGAAGGCGAATGGAATCGCGGCATGTTCGCCCTCTTCGTTGGGGACACCAGCGCTTGGCCGCATCACCACGTTCGCCCCGAGGGGAACTAAAGCGATGGCTGCGTCGACGAGTCCTTCGAGATCATCACCGCAGTTGACTCCGATGGAGGACGCGCCCGCTTCGAGAAAACGTTCGGCAGCGTGAGGAGTGTTTCCAAGCGGACAGTACGACGCAAGAGTGGGCAGACCACGCATGGAGCGAAGGACCTCGCAGAGCCGCTCGTCGTCGATAAAAGTCTCAAGGGCGATGAGCTGGGCTCCATGCTTGAGGCATAGCTCTGCGCGTGCGCGAAGCTCCGAAGGCGAGCCGTAGGGCCCGAGGCTCGCCATCACAGGAAGGTCGAAGGAGCATGCGAGAACGATCGCTTCACGTAGAGCCTCGTGCTCCGTCGCCGAGAAGGTCGCCGCCGTCAGCCACTGCGCTCCAGCGCTACGATCGTCGTCGTGGAGTGCCAGGAGTACTTCCGCACCGTCCAGCGCAGCTCTTGTCGGATCGACGCCACACGAGATCAGACGCGAGCCCGTCGCTGCGTCCAGCAACGTACCCATATCGAATGGACCTTGCTGAAGCGGCACGGACGTCAGGGGTTTGCGCCGGCGTTGATCCATTCGCGGATCGGCGCCAGGAACGTGTCGGGGAGCGCGGGTGCGCCCCTTGGCATCTCATCGCCGCAGCTCGGCGGAGAGTCTTCGGAGGCGGCGAGCTTCTCGTAGAGCAGCGAAGCAGCGACGTCGTTGGGCACGATGAGCGTGCGTTCGCCGCAAGCCTGGAACTCCGAAGAGGCGGCTCCGACGATGGCGTCGTAGGCCTCCATCAGGTCCGCGCCCATCAGCGGCTCCGCGTCGGCGCCGTGGCAGATCGAACTCGCGCAATCCCTCCGGAGGTAGGAGTAAATAGACCCCCAAGTTGCGTCAGGTGGCATGGGTGGCGTGCCAGCAACGCGGCACTGTCCGTACGCGCCGACGGCATCGCCCTCGGGATCGCAGTTGTCTCCGGCGGTTGTCGTACTCGTCGGTTCCCCAAGCTGGCCGACGACGGGCATGCCGCAGGCCACCCAGTTTCGGAAGATGTCTTTGCCCTCCTCAGAATCGAGACCGGGCAACTCTTCGCCTACGACGCCCTCGCCGTTTGCGATACGGCGGAAGTACTTGGCGGCTTCTGGGTCCACCGGCTCAGCGCCCCCGGGAGGCATACGCCCTTGGGCCACTTCGTTCCACGACAACACACGGTAGTCGAAAGCAATTTGCACTGCGGTGCGCAAGCGCGCCTGCTCCGCGAGGCAGTCAGCGGTGTTGGTGTCTTCCCCACAGATGGTTCGATCCAAGGGGCTCACATCGAAGTCAAAGCCGAGCGGCACTGCACGCCGGCCCTCGCCAGTGGCCTCGGACGAATGGCAAATGCTGTCACCGGCGCCGCAGCTTTGAATCATCAACGCCTGACCGGCGTACATCGGGACGGCGCCGGCCGTATCCGTCTGGAAGACAATTGGAAGCTCGAGGTCATTGCACTCACCCAAAGAAGCTCGGCAGCCCAAAGAGAGCAGGGCCACGCAAAAGATCCAACGCATGGCATAAGTCTGCGTCCGCGGGGGTCCCCGGGTCAATAGGAACTCTGAGAACCCGAACGAATACGACGGCTTACGACGTTGTTCGCTTCCAAGAACGAGAAGGTAGATGTCGGGTTCGGGAATCGCTAGAGTCCGCGTACGATGTTTACCTGGGGGCCGGAAGATGGGGGTGTGCGATTCGGATTGCGCGCACCTCAGGGAGAGATGGAAGCCGGCGGGACCGTGCATCTGGAGCTCATCTGTGAAAACCGTTCGAACGATGAGATCGAGGTCTTTGGCTTTCGCCCCGACTACCCACGTTCACTCCGAGTGTCGCCCCCCAAGGTGGCGCGTCCGTACATTCGCGTGTCCTTCGGCGACGTCAACGTGCTCCATCCAAGGGAAGCATTCGTGACGATCAAACCGGGGCAAAGCAGTTCGACGACGCTCGACCTCTCCTTTGCATTTGATCGGCGCGGAGCTGGACGATGGCCGATCACGTTTGCTTACGACGCGGTTCGAGCTGGGGGCCGCGCGCGTCCATGGTTGCCAAGTGCACAGCCGCCGGAGGCGAGCATCGTCGACCTACTGGTAACGAGCGCTCGCTCGCTGCGAGACGCAGGCATCGATGAAGCTGCGGAAGCCACACTGGACGCTGCGCTGCTGGGAGGTCGAGGCGATGTGGCCGGCGTGCTGCGCCACTACCCTAAGGGCGGAGCCATTTTTGCGGCCCGCCGCGTCGCGCGGATCCTCTCCAGCGGTACGGAAGCGACCTTGGGTTGGCGCGCACTCGACGCGCTCTCGCTGCTCAAAGAACAGGCTGTGCCATCCATCGCCCAGGCGCGCGTAGAGTTGCCCCATGCCGAAGCGGCGTTGGCGTTCGCGGAAGAATGGCTCCGGCATCGCGCCGGAGAAGCGCCCCCACGAGCTTCACTTCCCTTCGTAGACACACTCGATCGTGTCATCACGCAGCCGGACTCCCGTGGCAACTTCTTACTTTCGTGGACCGCGACGGACTCGGCTGTGCACGGCGCACGTCGTCTTCAGTTGCTCGGGAGTGGAGAACGAATCGTCACCCTCCGACAACCGGGTCAGACAGTCGCGCGTACGCAACGCTACTCCCTGACATCGAGGCAGATGGATATGGTTGGGGAAGCTTTGCGCTACGCCGCCGTTTGGCTTCTGCGGCCACTGCGCGCCGCCGGGTTACCGGACGAACCAAGGCCCACGCTCGAAGTCCAGCTCGCGCTTGGAGACCCCTTCGTTCATTCCGTGGCGATGTGGAACGGCGAGTGGCGAATGGGACCGGCGTCCGCACTTGCCGACCTTCTCGATCGCCTTTCGGACGTCGACGCGTCGCGAAAAAGCACGATTCCGCTCCCTACGGGCTGAGGCCCACGCAGGATCGCTTACGAAATGCGGGAGAAACCCGCGCAAGCGCACGGCGCCATCGCCATCGCGTCTTCGTCATGGCAAAATGGACTCATGAACGAGCATGAAGCGTTCCTCCTCATTGCGACACCGGATGCACCGGCGCACGTTCAGGAGACGATGATGCTCATAGCGGTTCATGGCGACGAGGGTTCTCTGGGGTTCGTTGTGAACCGTCGCGTTGAA
>JBLHKB010000024.1:0-27723 GCA_047619315.1 Polyangiales bacterium | reverse complement strand
CCTTGGGCGCCAATAAGTCGCAAGCCGTTCTAAGAGCTAGGGTCGAACTTCGTTTTCGTAGTCGCGGCGAACAGAGTTCAGGCGAAGCTGGTCGATTTCTAGCCCCACAAAGGGCCGACTGATGGGAGATGGCTTCCATCGTCGCTGAAGATCGCAACAGCTCCTACGACAAAAGAGTTGTTGTTGCCCACCAGGTTCAGCTCGTGGAGGCCGCTCTCGCACGCCCGCTCGCTCCCTCGATACAAGACCATGCCGCCACGCCCTTGGCGGATACCGTCGATCCAAAGTTCAACGCCCCCAGCGCCGAAGTTGATGCCGATGCGGCGCCAGGTGAACTCAAACTCCGAAAGAGCGTCAGCGTGATCGGATGCTCGCCTGGCTGCGTCGTCGTTTCGTTGATGCGCCGGCCCCGCAGGTAGTCCTCGCCTCGCTCCACCACGTGGTCGGCACGAAAAGCGAGGTCCCTGTCGTCGACCTGTATTCGAACCGCGTCGAACTCAAGGAACGGAACGTAGTCGGTCTTCAGGTCGACGCGAACGACGGGTGAGGCCGACTCTGTTGAGCAACCCAGTAGCGCGAGGCAGAGTACGAAACTGAGTAGTTTCACAAGAACGGGGTGCAGCGGTTCATGTCGTTCCGGCACGTGTAGTTGTCGGGATCTGGGCATTCTTCCGGCGACGAGCAGCCACACTCGCCAATGGGAACACAGCGTGAGGTCCAGCATCCGCCGGTTTCGTCCACTTCGGGAACCAAACCGCGCTCACATTCTGGGGGGAGCCTTCGGCAGCTAATACCGCGGGTGTCGCAGCTGGCGCCGTCTCGCGTGGGACAGGGGCCCATCGACACGAAGGGGCGGCTGGGGCAGGACGAGCTTGCAGTGAAGGTGGTTCCGTCACAGCCGCAGTACGTGGCGATGTCGTCGGTGCAGGGAACGTCGGTGACGCAGAACCACGTCGCGCTGCACGATCGTCCTGTGCATGCTCCTTCGCAGAGGTTGTCGACGGAGCACTGAGCGGGCCCCGTGTCATCGCCCGGTCCAGCATCGCTGGCGGGTCCTGCGTCTGGTGTTGTACCGGAATCCATCCCGGGCCCAACGTCTTGTTGAGGCGCGGAGTCGGCGGTGAAACCGGCGTCGTTGCCTGTATCCTCGACGGATGAAACGTCTGGCATTCCAGCGTCCATTCTCGCAGCCGCGTCCGCGCCCGCATCATCTCCGGAGGACGATGTGCAAGCAAAACAAAGAACGACAAGGAATCTCGCGGCGCGCATAGCTCCATCGTAGCAGCGCGACGCCGACGCGAAAAGGAATGGGCCTATCGAACGTAGTCCCGCGCTTCCGCGCTCAAGCCGAATCGCAATCTCTACATCGTCGTTCGTTAGCCCGCCCGCCCCCAACCAATGAGGAACACATGGTTTCTTGTGCGTGGGGGCGGAAGCTAAGGGCGAGAAACCCAAAGCATCAGCAGACCAAAGCGTCAGCAGACAAGCTGAGGCCCGCGCTCGCGACGCGCTCAGGGGAGAAGACAGAGTGCGCGCGTCACTCGGTCCATGCCGCCACGGTCATCGCGCATCACGATGTCGAAGCGAACTACGCGACCGCCAGCGTCAACGGGCTCTTCAATGTCTGCCGTCACATACGTGATTTCTGCAAAAGGCGTGGCCGCGAAAGCTGTGTCGCCCGGGTCCGCATCGATCACGCTGTAGAGGTTGCTGACGCCCAGCTCATTTGCATAGAAAGCAACAGGTAGGTCTTCCTTGGTGGCCCTGGGTGGATCGAAGGAGCGGTCCACGAATGGCTCTCTTGAGCCTTCGGCGGGGTCGACTTCGATGGTGTGTTCATCGGCGAGGCCCGTCTGCACCTGGGGCATATCCATGCCCTCACAGCCGCTCATACTTTCGGGCAGCGCAGTCCAAACGTCTCCGTCGAAACGAATCTCGCCGATCGTCGGTGATAAGTTGTCCTGGTCTTCTTCGCGAACGAAGATGCTGCCTGTCACAAGCTGGCCGATCCCTTCATCTACACATGCGTCGGTGATCATGTCCGCAGCGTTCATATCGATGTCCAAGTTCACCTGACCGCCCATGCAGACGGCGCCGAGGAAGAGCAGATCTTCGGCCGGCCCATCGGGAACATCTACGAGGAAAGAAGGAGCATCGAGCGTCGGTGTTGCGCCGATGGAGAGGGCCAAGGGTTCACCGTCACAAAAGCCGATACCAAAAGCCGTCGCCGCTGGACGACAGATGATGATGGCCCAGGTGTTCATGACCGGCTCTTCCTTCTGTGTCAGAAGGAATTCGACTTGAATACTCTCACCAGGGCGTGCGCTGGCGCGCTCAGGACTCCCTTCGACAGCATAGGTAATGCCAATAATTCGTGGCTTCACCACCAAGAACGTGGGGTCCGGGGACGGCCCGCAGGCCAGAGCAAAGACAAAGCAGCTCAGAAGCAGTGCGCGAATCACATCTCACCTCGTATTCCAAGGGCGGGGATAATCGGCAGTCCGTTGATCGGTACGGACTGCGTGAAGTCGTAGTTGAAGACCAGGCCTTCCTGGTTCTGCTGATTGTAGACGTTCTGAACGTCGAGGAAGATCGCCAAGCGCCATGAGTCGAAGATCCACTTCTTCTCGATGCGAATGTCGAGGCGGTTGAAGAGTGGGTTTCGCTGGGTGTTCTGCGCACTGCTCAGCGCTGTGTAGTTGAGCGTGTTCAGGTTCACGATGCTGCTGTTGGGGTTGGTGCTTGGGTTGCCGCTGACGAGGCGCAAGGTTCCGCCGACTTCCCAGTTGCGCGGAAGGCGGTATGACGCGGTAAGCGTGAAAATGTGTGTCTGGTCAAAGTCGAAGAGGCGCCAGGCATCGTCCGGCATGTCTTGGCGTTCACTCCGAGAGACGGTGTAGCTGAGAAACCCAAACCAGCGCCGCCCTTCGGGGTTCACGCGCGCCGAAATCTCTGCGCCATAGATACGTCCGAGACCACCATTGACGAAGCGGTCACCGCCACCACCGGGTGTGCTGACAACGCGATTCCACAAGCGCTTGTAGAAGCCCTCGACGCCAAACTGAATCCCGTCCGTGACTTCGTAGTCCACGCCCATTCCGAAATGTGCCGCGCGAATCCAGCTGAGGTTGTCGTTGCCGAGCTCAGGCGACGACTCTTGGAATTCCGGTGGCTGGGAGAACATCCCGGCGCCCGCTTTCAGGCGCACGTCCTCGTGCACCTGAATGGAGGTGACCAGGCGAGGGTCAAAGTTGAAGCGCTGAATCTGCTGGTCGTAGTCGACGCGTCCGCCAAGGATGACGGTCCAGGGATCAAGCAGTCGAATGTCGCTCTCAAAGTAGACCGCCGGGCGATAGGAGACGTCGCCCACGTTGAGCTCGACGGCGTCGTCGGACAGCTGCTGCTCCTCTGATGCGCCTTCCTGTTGGCCTGGTTGTGGGCCTCGGTATTGAATGTTGAAGGGCGAGAGACTCGAATCGAGGCCGACGATGAGTCGAACACGGTCGTTTGCTTGGTGTGTGAGCTCGACACGGTGGCTGGTTTGCCAGTTTTCGAGGTCAAACGTGATCAGATCCGCGAGGCCAAACTGGAACTGTTGGAGCGCTCCCAGGACATCGATGTCGAGGCGCGTGTCTGCGTTAAACTGGTGTCGCCAACCAAACTGCAGGTGGTTGAAACGTGTCGTGAGGCTCGCGTTGCCTCGAATATTCGGGTCATCGCCACCGGCATCACCCAAGTTGATGGCGAGGCGGTCGTTGGCGCCGTAGAAGAGAAAGCGCAATCGGTCTCTGGGCGTTGGCCGATATGTGATGAACGCCTGGTAGTCGTAGTAGACCGGGGCCGCGACGATTCCGATGTCGTCTGGAAGCACGTTCTCGATGACGAGGTCGATGAGGCTTCGGCGTACGCCAAAAGCACCCGCGGCGTTTTCACCGATGGGGAACTCGACGAGGGCGCTCACGTCGATGACGCTGAGTTCGGCGACGCCATGAAACCCGTCGCGCGTGGGGTCTCGAAGGTCGACCTCCACGATGCCGCCCATCTTGCGGCCGTAGCGTGCTGAGAAGTTGCCGGGGAAGAAGTCGATGCGGTCGAGGAGGCGTGAGTTGATGACGCTGGTGAGTCCGCCGAAATGGTAGATCTGCGGAAGCGGGACGCCTTCGATGAAGACCTGCGAATCGTTGGGCGCTGAACCGCGAATGACGAGCTGGCCAGAGCCGAAAGGTGGTCGAGCCACACCCGGAAGAATCTCGATGGCGCGAAGAGCATCTCCGCGGGTACCAGGAATACGAGTCAACGCATCTCGCGTAATGGAGCGCCGTGTCACCTCTCGCGGTGGCGGGTCGATGACCGCCCGCGCACCAAAAGCGAGCTCATCCACTTCGTCTTCGGGCTCAGCATCCGACTGCATGCGATACGTCACATCGGTGACCTCTCCACTTGCGACGTCTTCGGACTGGGTGAGCTCACCCATCTCTGGAACGATGATGCGTAGCGCGTATCTTCCAGGAGGAAGGTCGTCGAAGGAGAAGCGGCCATCTTCGCTCGTGACGGCACGTCGCGCGACGCTCTCGTCTTCCGACGTCAGAATGACCTCGGCTCGGTTGAGGGCAGCGCCTTCTGCCTGCGAAAGCAATTGTCCTTCAAGGCGGCCCGAAGGTATCACTGGCTCGGCTGGCGGCTCCGGAGCGCGCAGTTCGAACACATAGTTGTAGCGAATGCGTACTGTGAAGGGGACGCCATCACGCGTTGCGGCGTTGAAGCGAAAGCGACGTACGGCATCCAGGGCGGCGCCATCAAAGTCGTCTCCAGCGCTCTCGAGGATTTCGGCGTCGACGACCTCTCCTTCGAGGCCGATCGTGACAGCCAACCCAACCGTGGCTTCGCGCTCTTCTTCTTGCGCGGCCGCTGGGTACGTCGCCTCGATGAACTCCGCGATGCTCGGGGGGAGAACGACGGGGTCCGCGCTCGTGCACAGAATGGCGGTGCCACACTCCGAAACGGGGTGACAGCTTGTGTCGTCATCGGCGCATGCACCGATGACTCGTTCGCCTTCGGGGCACTCCGCTTCGCCAACGCAGCTAGCTTGCTGAGCGCTGACGCTGTCGCCGTTGAGGACAAAGAAGAGGCACAAGGAGGCCAGCGTAAATGGGATGCGACCAGAGAAACGGAGCATGGCGGGGATCTTTCGTGCCGAGAGATGGTCTCGTCAACCAAACGACTCTCGCTTTCGTCGCAGAAGCCACCCCATCGTTATCGTCTCGGCGTTGCGAATTCGGCGCGGAATGCCATGTTGCGTTCAAATGACTAGTGATCCCCGCAGTTGGAGCCTGAATAGCTGGCAGGGATTTCCTGTATCTCAAGACGTGCCTTACGCCGATGCCGGTGCGCTCGAGGAAGCGATTTGCGCTCTTCGCGCTCTGCCGCCGCTTGTGACCTCGTTTGAAGTCGAGCGTCTCAAGAAGCTCCTCGCGGAAGCACAGCGTGGCGAGCGCTTTGTCCTTCAGGGCGGCGACTGCGCCGAGACCCTGGCAGATTGCAACTCGGACTCCATCGCCAAGAAGCTCAAGATCTTGCTTCAGATGTCTATGGTGCTCGTTCACGGCAGCAAGCGACCAGTGGTTCGCATTGGACGTTTCGCGGGCCAGTACGCCAAGCCGCGCTCCCGTCCCATGGAGACCCGTGATGGTGTCACGCACCCGAACTATTTCGGCGACCTCGTTAACCGACCCGAGTTCAGTGCCGAAGCACGTCGTGCCGATCCGTGGCTCCTCGTCGACGGATACAAACACGCAGCGCTCACGCTCAACTTCGTACGCTCACTCACGGACGGTGGCTTCGCCGATCTGCATCACCCTGAGTACTGGGACCTCTCCTTTATGGAGAGCGCCACACTGCCGCCGAACCTCAAGGCGCAGTATCTTGAGACAACCGAACGCGTACGCGGCGCGCTCCGTTTCATGCAAGCCCTTGGCGATGCGCCGGCGGATGCTCTTGCTCGTGCACCGTTCTTTACAAGCCATGAAGGCCTCAACCTTCACTATGAGTCCGCGCAGACTCGCCGCGTGCCACGACGTGATGGTTGGTACGATCTGTCGACGCATATGCCCTGGATCGGCGAGCGCACACGTGGTCTCGATGGTGCTCACGTGGAGTTCTTCCGCGGAATTGGGAACCCCATCGGCGTCAAGATTGGTCCAACGGCGACGCCGGAGATTGTGCATGGACTACTCGATGTTCTTGACCCCGATGGAGAGCCCGGAAAGATCGTGCTCATCACACGCATGGGCGCCGCTCGCATTCGGACCGCGCTGCCGCCCATCCTCGACGCTGTGCGCGCGAGTGGACGACCCGTTTTGTGGATGAGTGATCCGATGCACGGCAACACCCAAGCCACGGCAAGCGGTCTCAAGACGCGCAACTTCGATGCGATCCTGGACGAACTCGAGGGCTGCCGCGCAGCTCACGATGCTGCGGGCACCTACATGGGCGGAGTCCACTTTGAACTGACCGGTGATGACGTCACAGAGTGCACCGGCGGCGCGGATGGACTGACGGACGCCGACCTCAGCCAGAATTACACGACGGCTTGCGATCCACGACTCAACTATCGCCAGGCGCTCGAGATGACGTTTCGTCTCGCGGCGTTTGGCTAGCGCTCAGTTCGTTACGCGCGATCCCAGCGCCTTAGCGCATCGAGGGCGGAGCTCTCAGTCGCGAATCCGGCGATGAAGCGGTTTCGGTGACAGAAACGCGCGCCGTCGGTCCCTGTGATCTTCTGTAGCTCTTCGCCTTCAAGACCGCCCCATTCTTCGGGCAGCTTGCGCTTGTCTTCGCGGCTGCCTTCGGCGACGGGAATCGTCACAACGCGCCAGTCGCCCTTGCCGGGAAAGAGCACGTATTGCGTCGAGTGACTTGCACCGGCGTTCTCGAAGTAAGCGGGCTTCCACTTCATGTATCGATCGAGCCGAATGGTTCGGCAGCCAGATTCAGCGGCTGCTTTCATGGCGTTTTGCACTTCTTCTTTGGCCGCGTTGGCGCGCTCGAGGCCATCACGAAGCCCTCCCACGAGGTCCATCGCCATCGCGACGCCGCGCTCGTAGAGTTCGTCGAAGTCGTCGTTTGCAGACTCGTTCAGCACACCGATGAGCATGGAAAAACAAGGCACGCCGTCCTCTGGCTGTCGGGCGCCAACGTCGACGGCGTCGACGTAGTCCACTAGTACGCGCCGAAGATGATCCGCGACAGCCGTCTCTACGCTCCCGTTGGTTTCCAAGAAGTCGAGGACCATTCCAGCGGACGAACGGTGGCCCTCGTACTCACGTTGGTGGTGGTCGAATCGTCGCGTCAATGGGTCAAAGACATGACCGACATCGAATACGATGTCTGCGGTTGCGAGAACTTCAGGATCCCTGGAGCGGACGACCTTGGCATCGGCATCGAGGAAAGTACGAATCAGCGCCGCGGCGAGAACGTCGTCTGCATGAAAAGGGCCGCTGTGCGTTCCGAGGAGCATGCCCTCCACCTAATGCCCAAAGGCTCCTTGCGCCATCCCTTAGACGCGCAAGCAACGGGCAGCCACTTGAGTTCTTTCGTGTCGATGGTACGGCGATAAACGTATCGCTTTGACATCGATTGGGTTCGCAAGTGGCAGTGAGTGAAGAGAGTTTAGAGATCGCCCGCGTGGCCATCCGCACGTGGCAGCAAGCAGCAGTCCTCACTCATGGACTCTGCCCATTTGCGCATGGTCCCGCCAAACGCGACAGCATTCATATCCAAGCGGCTGAAGCGAAGGGGCTGGAGAGCGCTGCAGCAGAAGCGGTCTTGTCCGCTCATGCGCTCCTCGACCATGAGGACACGGACACGACACTGGTGGTCTTTCCGTTTGCCCTCGACGATTTTGAAGACTTCTTGGACGTCATCGATGCGTGTGAGGGCTATCTCGAAGAGTGCGAGCTTGAGACGAAACTGCAGATCGCTTCGTTTCATCCCGAGTATCGTTTTGAAGGAACGGTGGCGGACGACGCGACGAACTTCACCAATCGTTCTCCGCTACCGGTGCTTCAATGGCTCCGTGTCGACCAAGTGGCAGAGGGTATCGATTCGTACGGGGAGACAGAGTCCATTCCTGAGCGAAATATGGCGCACATGAAAGGTCTGAACAGTTGGGAACGTGAGGCGCTCCGGGCGCTGCCCCAGAGTGAAGTTCAGACAGAAGTTGCTTTCGAAGGCTGGGAAGCGGCGAAGAGCGGTCACTATTGCGTCAGCAAGGCCCGGGTCTGTTTTGGCCTGGAGGGCATCAGCTCAACGCGGGTCTTTGCGGCAGAAACAGTGATTTCGCCGGGCCCCTGGACCCTTCATATCCGCTCCGGCGAAGTACTTTCGCCCTAAAACCACTCACGGGACAATCGAGTCGGCCAAGGACCGAGGCGGAGCCTATGTCGCCCCTCGCCCTCGCCGCCTGTGCCGCCCTTTTCCTTTTCTCTGCGTGCGCTGCTGGGGGAACTCTCCCGGAGGTCGCCGTCGAGCACAACACGGCGGGCGCTGAGTCTCTTGCGGCGGGTGAACTCGACGATGCTGAAGCTCGCTTTCGTCTTGCTCTGGAATATCATCCAGGCTTCGCCGAGAGCCGCGCCAACCTAGGCCTCGTCGCCTTTCAACGCGGCCAACTCGATGACGCCGAGGGCCACCTCCGAGCCGCGATTCGCCTCGACGCGAACTTTGACGAAGCCTGGTCGAATCTGGGTTTGGTCCTTGCTGCGAAGGGTCAAATTCGAGATGCAAAGCGCGCTTTTGAGACAGCCCTCGCCATCGACCCTGGGCTCGTTGCGGCTCGGCGAAACCTGGCAGACCTGAACATGCGGGAGTCGAATTACGTGGAAGCACGTGCGCATCTCATGCGACTCGTTCAGATCGTTGAGGCTTCCACAGCCGACGGCGCCCGCGCTTCGGCGATGCTCGCTTATAGCGAACTCCGCCTGGGCCGAGAAGAAGAGGCCCTCTACCGCGCACAGGTTGTGCTGAACGTGCGGCCGGACGAGTCTTTGGCTCGACTGGTTCGGGGCATTGCCCATGCGGCCTCTCAGGACTTCGAAGCCGCCGCCGAGGACTACGCAATTGCCTCCTTCGACACAAAACTACGAAGAGACGTGCAGATTCGACAGGCCGCTCTCTACCTGGCTTGGGGCCGCCCGGAGGAGGCTGCTCCCATTATTACCGTGCTCCTAAATGATGGTGAAGAAGCAGCCGTTTGCTTGCTCGCAGCGCATCTTGCGCTCGCTGAAGACAACCCCGATGCCGCTCTTGAACATGCTCATGCCGCTCTTCAGGCCACGCCTGGCCTGCCCGCTGCCCTTGAAGTTGCTTCGCGCGCCCGCAGCGAACTTGATCGCTGAGCGTTCCCGTCAGTATCCTCCACCTGGGGCTGTCCGCCCCACTGGAGCACCGTGAACGGAATCTTACGTAGCAAGTTTATTGGGCCCGGTATTCTGATCACCACCTTGGGCATCGGCATCGGTTTCCTCCTGGCAAGTCCTCTGTGGGGTCCGATCGTCGCCGGTCTTCTCGCTGCAGCTGGAATGCTTTTGTTGGCCGTGGGAATTCCCGACGAGCGAGCGAACGTCGCGTCGCTGCAGGGAGACCTCGAAGATGCGCAACGAAACGTGACTGCGAAGACAGAGCGCCTTGAGATCATTCGTGATGGTGTTCGTGACGCGGCGGACCAGATCAAGAATGTGGCGGTCCACTTGTCGACGGGTCTTGGCGAGCAGAAGATCGCGGCGGATCGCACGGCGGGCTCCATGACGGAGATCACGAGTTCGCTTCAGAGCATCGCTCATCATGTTGAGGCCTTGGCTTCAAGCGCTGAAGAGAGCTCCTCGAGCATCCTTGAGATGACCGCGACAAACGACGAAGTGGCTGAGAATATGGCCAATCTCGCTTCGAGCGTGCGCGAGACGGTCTCGTCCATCGAAGAGATGGCCTATTCGATCAAAGAGGTCGCTCGCAACGTCGACGCACTCTCGCTGACGGCTGAGGAGACCTCGTCGTCCATGAATGAGATGGACGTCTCGATCGACCAGGTTCAGTCCAATGCTAACGAAACCGCGCGTCTCTCCGAAGAGGTCGCCACGGATGCGGAGCGTGGCGCCGAGGCGATTCTGAAGATCATCGTCGAGATCAACCGCATCAAAGAAACCTCCAGCGAGGCTGTGGCCGTGATTTCGAACCTCGGTTCACGAATCGAGGCCATTGGTGACATTCTTAACGTCATCGACGACGTTGCGGAGCAGACGAACCTACTCGCCCTAAACGCCGCCATCATCGCGGCTCAGGCAGGTGAACACGGCAAGGGGTTCGCGGTCGTCGCGGATGAGATCAAAGACTTGGCTGAACGTGCAGGTGCTTCGACGAAGGAGATCGCTGAGCTCATCAAGACCATTCAGCAAGAATCGAAGAACGCCATCGCGGCTGTGGAGCGTGGCGCAAGCACCGTCGACAGCGGTGTGACGGTGTCCGCTGAGGCTGAGGCAGCCCTCAAGAAGATTCTCGAGTCCTCCCAGAAGTCGACGGGTATGGTTCGGGCCATCGCACGTGCGACGGTTGAGCAGGCAAAGGGGTCCAAGCAGGTCACGGACGCTATTGGCCGTATCGCTGAGACTGTTCAACAGATCGCTGCCGCGACTGCTGAACAGGCGCGTGGGTCTGAGTTGATTATGAAGAGCGCGGAGAAAATGCGCCTCATCACCCAGCATGTGGAGCGCTCGAGCCAGGAACAAGCCCGTGGTGGCCGTCAAATCAGCCAATCCATCGAGAACATCTCGAATATGGTCGATCAGCTCCATCAGTCTCACCGAGCGCAGGTGAAGGGGTCCGAAGACACCATCGATGCGGCTCGCCGGATTCAGGAACTGACCGCAGCTTCCGAAGAGCGTTTGGAAACCGTTGGGCATGTCGCTCAGCAGCTTCAGACTCTCACAGACTGAGCCTCGACGCAGACCGAGGTAGCTTTGCCGGGCTGGGGGCTTTATGGTGGCGTGCCCTCCTGATGCCACGGCTTTTGAGGAATGATCAGCGCCCATGTTTGGAATCGGTTCAGGTGAGATGTTGGTGTTTGCGGTGGTCGTTCTGATCGCCCTTGGGCCGAAGCGTCTCCCCGACTTCATGCGAACGGTGGGCAAGGGGCTCCGGGAGATTCGGAAAGCCACGACGGATCTGAGAAAACACTCGGGCATCGATGAGCTCATGCGTGATGACCCGGCAGGCCTCCGCGCTTTGAGTCGAGACATCTCCCGAGCGCCGGCGCCGCGCCGTGAGCAGAAGCTCAGCGCTCATGACCTGGCAAAGGAGGCGCCCGTTGAAGGCGTCGACATCGCTCACGCCCACTACCTCGCCAAGAAGGCTGCGGCTGTTGCAGCCAAAACGGCAGCGGTCGCGCGCGCGGCTGAAGCGAGAGTAAGTGTGGGTGCGACAGTCGATATCGAGTCACCAGAGCCCACTGAGCCCGCCGCTGCTGGGTCCATCGCTGCTGGGTCCATCGCTGCTGGGTCCATCGCCGCTGGGTCCGTCGCCGCTGGGTCCATCGCCGCTGAGCCTGCTGCAGCGACTGGATTCGACGGGGATACGGTTCCGGACAAACCCAAGGTCAGCCCGTCTGTTCGCAACGAACCCACCATGTTGGGGGTCCCCACCGCCGATCCTTACGCGTTTGCGGTGAAGAAAAGCTCGGCAGCGACGACCTCGAAAGCAAGTCCGCCCCCTCCTCCAACACCAGCTCCAGCTCCAACACCAGCTCCAGCTCCAACGAGCTCGCCTCTTAAGCCGAGCTCGCCTCCTACGCCGAGTTCACCTCCTAAGCCGAGTTCACCTCCGCCCGTTCCGGCAGCGAGGCAAAGTGCTCCCCCACCGCCGCCGCGCATCACACCCAGCGACCTGTTGAGTGGAAAGCGAACCTCGGTGCCGCCGTCCGTTGCGCCGCCCGCCGCCTCTTTGTCGCCTTCTGTGCCGCCTGCTGCGGTAGAGATTGCCGAAAAGCCAAATGCGCGCGAATCGACCATGGCCATTGAAGTCGAAGATCTCACGTTGGAAGAGACATGAGCGAAGAAGCCACGGTTCCCGAAAACGACGTCGAGATGGGCTTCTTCGAGCACATCGGAGAGCTTCGGACCCGGCTCGTTCACGCAATTTACGGGATTCTCCCAGCTGCTGCGATCTGCTTCTACTTTGTCGAATACCTCTTCGAGTGGATTCGTAAGCCTCTCTCGGATGCCTATGCCGGCCGGGGCATGACCGATGCTCCGATTCACTTTTCGAATCTGACGGACCCTTTCGTCGCCCAGATCAAGATCTCTCTGGTGTGCGGCATTCTCCTCGCTGCGCCGTGGGTCTTCTACCAAGTGTGGGCTTTCATCGCGCCCGGTCTCTATCGCAAGGAAAAGCTCCTCGCGATTCCGTTCATTCTTTGCTCGACGATCTGTTTCGCCGGCGGCGCGTTCTTTGGCTACACCATCGTCTTTCCGCTGGCGTGCGACTTCTTGCTCAGCGTCGGTGAGGACATGGGCGTCGAAGCGACGATCATGATCACGGACTATCTCTCGCTCACGACGCGCCTTCTTTTGGCGTTTGGTGTTGTGTTCGAGATCCCCGTCGTCATCACGATCTTGAGCGTGATGGGTGTTGTGACTGGGCGAAGCCTCCTAAAATTCGGTCGCTGGTGGCTGCTGATCTCGACGCTCGTCGCGGCATTCCTGACACCTCCCGATGTGGGCACACAGCTCTTGATGCTCATTCCACTCGTAGGCCTCTACTTTGGAAGCGTGGGCATTGCGTTCATCATCGATTGGCGCCGCAGCAAGAAGAAAAAGAAGAACGAGGAAGCGTGACCATGTTTCGAGCGGGGCTCTTTGACGGCCAGTCCGTCATCATCACTGGTGGCGGTACGGGCATCGGAAAGGCCGTGGCCGCTGAGCTCATCACGCTCGGCGCGAACGTCGCGATCACCGGGCGCCGCATCGAGAAGCTTGAGGCCGCCGCGATCGAGCTCGCCGCACTTCGTGAAGGCGCGAAGGTTCATTTCGCCCCTTGTGACATTCGAAGCGTGGAAGCGATCGCTGAGTTCCTACAGGGCACCCAAGAAGCCCTCGGCCAAGTGGATATCCTCATCAACAACGCAGGCGGGCAGTTTCCTTCGCCCGCACAGCACATCTCGCCCAAGGGTTTTGAGGCGGTCGTGCGGAACAACTTGCTCGGCACCTGGCAGATGACACACGCCGTTGCCAACGGGTGTTTCATCCCCCAGAAACGCGGCCGCATCGTGAACATCACGGCCGAGGTCAGCCGTGGTTTCCCTGGGATGGCGCACACCGGTGCAGCTCGCGCCGGCGTCAACAACCTCACTATGAGCTTGGCCGTCGAGTGGAGCCAACATGGAATCCGCGTCAACGCGGTGGCCCCAGGTGTGATCAAGACCAGCGGCACAAAGCAGTATCCTCCGAGCCTTCTGGAGAACGCCATCAAGTCATGTCCGATGAAGCGGCTGGGTACGGCGCGCGAAGTCGCTCATCTCGTGGTGTATCTCGCGTCGCCCCAGGCGGACTACGTAACTGGACAGACCTTCACCATCGATGGTGGTTCAAGCTTATGGGGAGACGGTTGGCCGGTCCCAACAGATGTCCCCCAGTTTCCGCCCTACGAACACGAAGAATAGCCTGGCGCGTCGATTGCGGGGTGGCCCGAAATCGTGAATGCTCCTCGTGTGGCAACGAAGAAAAAGACCAAAAAGCCTAAGAAGAGGCTGGACCCGTCCAATGAAGAGTTGCCCGGCACCGGAACGGAGCATGGGGCGATCTTGCAGCAGGCCCACGACGCCTTCGTGGCGGGTAACTACTCGCAGGTGCGTGAGCTAACGACGAAGCTGGAGAAAGCTCCGGACGAGATCGCGTTGGCGGCGGGGCAGTTACGTCGCCGGGTCGATGCAGATCCTGCTCAGATCGCTGTTCTTGTGTCTTGTTTCGTCTTCTTCCTCTTCATCGTTTGGAAGTACGTCCTATGAAACTCCTGCCTCTTCTTGCTCTTGTTCTCGCGTGCGGCGCTGCCCAAGGCGGCGGCGCCTCCCAAGCTCTCACGGCACACGATCTCTACCCGATGGAAATGGGCGCGGTGTGGTCCTTCGATTTGGATACAGGGATCGGTCCCCCGGTCCTCGGAGTGATGCGCGTGGAAAACGTCGACGGGATGCAGGTGACCATTCGCAACAACGGCGACCAGGTCAGCACGTACGAGCGTCGGCCTGAGGGTATCTTTCACCTTGAGAGCGATAGCTGGCTCCTGCGCGATCCGATCGCTGTTGGCGAGGGCTGGCCCTCTGCGGGCGGACGGCAGGCGCAGATTCGATCCATCGAAGCGACCGCGAGCACGCCGGCCGGTGACTTCACAGGCTGCGTCGATGTTGAAGAAACGGGCGGCGAAGATGGACGTGTTATCCACACGATCTACTGCCTAGGGCACGGAATGGTGGAGCAACGCGCTTCTATGACCATGGAGATGACGGGCAGCGAAGCCGCGGTGAACGTAAAGCTCCGCGGCTATATGGTCACCGAAGAGTACTAAGCTCTTCACCGCTCCCGCTCCGGGAACTCACCCCAACGCCGCTGCTCTGCTCTGCTCTGCTCTTAGAAGCCAGGGTCGCGTGCCAAGTCTGGGCGCATGGTGGGCCCCCCCGTGATGGTCATAGTGGGCGTTGGCTCTGTTGTCTCTTGCATGATGGTGGGCTCCTGCATGACTACCGTCCGAGTCTCGACAGGGTTCCTTTGCCTGACTGCTTCCATCGAGGGCGCTGATTCCATCGAGGGCGCCGGTTCCATCGAGGGTCGCGGTGAGACCGCTTCGCTGACCACGAGTAGGTCCAGAGGAGTGGCTGTGGCGAGCGAGCGCTCCCAGGTTTCGTAGCCGTCGGCGCGCACAGTGATCGTGTGCTCGGCGCCATCGCTGGGGAATGGAATCGTATCACCCTCGATCGCGACGCTCTGGCCATCCACACTGGCGGTGCCTCCTGTGGGAATACCATGGAGTCGAAGCGCTACAATCACGGCCTCTACGTTCTCGGCTGTATTCTCGACTAGGGATTCCGGTTCAGGCTCCGGCTCATCCGTGCCCGAAATAGCCGGACGTTCAACCTCGTTCCCTGCGCGCGTCTGCGCGGGCTGTGTTTCGACGGGGTCAGACTCGGTGGGGCGCTGAGTGAACCAGAAAGCGGCGCTTCCAACGGCGGCGACGACGACGAGACCCATCCACATCTTGCTTCCACTTGATTCGTCGGGAGCGACGACGGCGGGCTTCGGTCGGCGCGAAGGTGGGGCGGTGGGCGTGAGATCGTCCACCATCACGTCACTCATGCTCAAGCGCATCTCGGGGTCTACTGGATCCATCTCCTCCATCACATCACTCATGCTCAAGCGCATTCCAGCATCTGGCGGGGGGTCGGAGAAGCGCTGGCTGATCTTGCGCGTTTCGAGCACGGGTCGCGCTGAGCTCAACACATTCACTCGCTCCGGCGAGATGTTCGTGAGGTCGTCGCCATCGTCGTCATCGTCGTCGTCGTCGTCGTCGGCCAGAGCAACGCCGACGGGCATTAACGAACCTCGAGCAACACTCGACTCCTGCAGATCTAGCTCCGACTCTTCCAGTTCTTCTAGGTCTGGCTCTTCCATCGCCAGTGCGACACCCACCGCGGGAGGTGCGGAGAGCGGTCGCATGGCACGTTTCGAGTCGTCTCGAAACCCTGCCGTAGCCCCTTCGATTGCGTCTCGTGCCACCTTCGCGGCTTCAAGCCAAGCACGACGCATGGCTGCAATATTGGGGTGCCGCTCCAGTGGGTCTTTGACGAGCGCTCGTTCGATAACGGCGATGAGACCGGCTGGAAGGCGAGGTGCGTTTTCACGAAGCGTCGAGCGTCCACCCTCGGGGAGCTCTCCAGAGCAAATCAGATGCAAGAGGATACCCGTTGCGTAGAGATCGGCGCTGTGTCCTCCGACCCCACGTGCTTCTTCGGGTGCACGGAAGGCGATGCTCTTCGCCAAGCCGGACTCCTCTCGCCATTCCGGGTGGGACTGTCGAGCCAGCGTTCGGTTGAGACCAAAGCCGATCAGCTTCGGCGTCCCATCGCGGGTCATCAGAACATTCCCCGGCTCCAAATCCCCGTGTGTCACACCTGCGCGGTGTGCCGCTTGAAGGCCATCGAGGAGCCCCGACGCAACACGAATTCGATCCGCTCCACTGTGATCGCCATCAAGCCAGTTATGGAGGTTCTCCCCATCGACGTGTTCCATCGCCGCAAACGGACGACCCGCGCGTGTTCGGCCGACGATGTGCACACGAACAACATGCGGGTGGTTCACTTGCCGCAGCAATCCCATGTCTCGGCGGAAGCGGGTGGCCGTTCGTCTGCGAAGATCTGGGTCGCTCAGATCTTCAAGGTCCAACACCGCGATCGCGGCCGGCTTCCCCCCTTTGAGGGTTTCGGCCTGCCAAACCGCGCCGGCCAGATTCCTGCCGAGCGGGAGTTTTAGGGAATAGAGGTCCTCTAGTTGGGCGTGCATGCGCGTCCATTGTAGGATCGCTTCCGATGCCACGTCACTTTAGTGTCCCAATCATCCTTTTAACCCTGTCTCTCGCTGTATCTTTGGCCCTCCCAGAGCACGCCGCCGCGCAAACGGACCGTGAGTTGGCCGAGGCGCGAGGCTGGTTCACTGAAGGGATCGGTTATTCGGAGGCTGGGCGCTACGAGGAAGCGGTCGCTGCTTTTCGCCGAGTGCTGGCCACGATCGACTCGCCCCCGGTGCGCTACAACCTGGCGTTGAACCTCTACGAACTCACTCTCATTCGTGAAGCGGACGAGCATGTTCAGTCGATTTTGGACAACCGCGAGACCGACGCGTCGGTTCGCTCGGATGCTGCAGATCTACGTCTTCACATCGAAGAGATAGGGGGCCGCGTGCGAATCGACGTCATCGGTGTCCCAGAAGGATTGTACGACGTTGAAATCGACGGCCAGCACCTCGCGTCCCGTGACGTTGGTCGAAGTCTTCGCGTGCGGGTGGGTGCTCACAACATCGAAGTAATGCGGAACGGCGGGACGGTGGCGAGCGAAACCACGAACGTGACACAGGGCGAGACAGCTGTTGTTAGCGTTGACCTTAGTGTCCCGGACCCAGCAGAAGCGGCCGCCACAGTTGTGCCGTCGGTGATCGAAGAGCCACCCCCGGAAGAAGGAACACCTATTCTCAAAAGTTGGCAGTTTTGGGCCGTCACCGGGGCCGTGGTCGTTGCAGTCGCCGCGGTGGTTGTGGGCGTGCTTGTGCTCGGCGCGCCAGAAGATACCTCGAACTCTCCGACTGTTGGCAACTTCGAACCTGGGCTCATCACCTTCCGATGAGGTTTAAGACCATGAAGACATTCTCTAAGCTTTGTTTCGCTTTGATGAGTTCGCTCCTCCTGTCGTGTGCCGAGGATATCGAACCGACGGAAGTCATCCTCGTTATCGACAGCGACTTGTCCGCGCCCACGGAGGTGGACAGCGTGGATGTGGCGGTGTTTAGCGCTGGCGGCGAAGAGATGAACTCCTTTGCGACGCTTGGTGTGGGCGACGCACGGTTTCCACGCACGCTCGGTATCTACAATGTCGATACACGGCTTGAGTCGTATCGCCTGGTGGCTCGTGCCCGTTTGGGCGGCGAGATCCTTGTGACTCGCACCGCAACTTTCGACTTCGTTCGTGACCGAGCCATGCGCTTGACGCTTTTCCTTCCGGCCGCGTGCGCGGATGTTCGTTGCGAGGATGGCCTGACCTGCACGGAAGGCGGAGTCTGTCGAAGCACGGACGTGGAGCTCGAACGATGGACGGGGAGCCCAACGGGGATCAGCGTGTCCATCGACGCGGGAACTCCCTAAACCAGCCTAAGCTTCATAGAACCTCGATGGGGAAGAGCAAAGTCGCTCGGGGTCCTAGGTTTTGCTGGTGCAGACATCTGTTACGGCGCGGAGCAACGAACCCGATACGCGGTCGCATGTGTCCTTGGACGTCCGGGCATACGGCAGCCCCATCATACCGCTCCGTTTCTCCGACCATCCGCACATCGCCCTCAAGACACGAACTAGACGGAACGAAGAAGGCCCAGAAGCGTTTTGCTCCTGGGCCTGGTTCATGGTGAGAGCTAGGCGCTCTCGATAACTTAGAGAGCTCGAAGCTTGCGCTCAGCGTCCTTGCGGAGCGTGAGCCACATGAAGTTACGCAGGTCGAAGAGGTCGACGGGGTTGAGGCCGGCTTCCACGAGCGTCTTGCTGGCGTCGATGGTCATCTGCTCGAGGAGCTCGTAAGTGCCGAGGTCCGGGGTCATCTCAAGCTGAAGCTTGGGCATGAGGCTTCGGGCTTGGTCGCGGAACGCCGTGGGACGAATGCAAACGTGGGCGTGGGGGTCGACGAGCGCCGCGAGGGACGTGGATAGCGCCCAAGTCGGACGGACCTTGGCGGATTGAAGCGACTCGAGGAAGCGGTTGAACCGGTCCGCGTAGGCGCCTTCGCCATGAAGAAGATCGTAGGCGCCAATGGCGACAAGCTTCTCGCCGACTCCGCTGTCGATTCCGGTGATGGCTTTACGCTCAGCGGAAGAGAGAAGATCGGTGCCGAGGACAACGCCACGAACGGCGTCGAGAATACCGGTCCAGTCTTCAGCTTCGCGAAGGGGCTCCATGAGCTCCTTGGCCAGAGCGGTCTTTACCTTCTCAATCGCGGGATCGATGTGAGCCCGCTTGTTGGTCGTCTCGCTGGAACGGTACGCCTTACGGTAGCGCTCCTCAGCGAAACCTTCCGGCAGCGCTGCGCGGAAGAGGGCGATCTGGTCCCCGAAGGTCATGGATGCCTTCACGCGTCCATCGCGAGCGGCGGACGAGAGATCATTGTGACGAAGAAGGGTGCGAAGCTTACGAACCGATGCCTTGGCATCGTCTTCTGCAGGGTTCACAGGTTCGAGGAGCGAGTAAAAACGCTCTGAGATCGAACGCACCTGACCATCTTCAAACTGATACTGGCGGCGGTCTTCTGTTTCAGAGGCCAGAACAGCTCGGCCCCACTCGGGTCGTGCCTTGTGAATAAACAGCTGCTGATGAGACAAGCGAGACGCTCCTATTCGCGGCAAAGCTCCGGAATCGCCCAACGCGACGCCGCTTTGCTGGAGGGATGGTCTAGCCCAAACCAATCAATTGTCGAGGCGCACGGATCACGATAGATGCCCAAAAGAGCACAAAAAACGCCCCCCGCAGAGCTAAGGGCGTTCTTTTTGGTGATGAAAGCGACTTACTGAGCGCTGGGGCCGCCGCGACGACCCTGCCCTCGGCCTCGGCGACCATGCCGGCCACGCTCTCCACGCTCGCTCCGATGGGCCGTACGAATCGCTTTTTGCTCATCCGTGAGGACGTTCTCGACGGCACTTCGGGTTCGCTCACGGACCACCTGCATGGCGGCTCGACTATCGCCATTTCGCCGAGCCTGAGCGCGGTCGGTCTGCGACTGCTCGAGAATCGAGGTCACCCGGAGGACCTGTGCAGGAGTCAAAGAGAGGTGCTCGGTCATTCGTTCGACACGATGGGCGAGTCGCTCGGCGTGGCGTGCGGTACGGAGGGTCTCAAGCTGCGTTCGCTGTGTGGGAGTGAGCACTTCCCTGACAAGTCGGCGGCTCTCGCCATGAAGTCTCCGAAGCGCAGCACGGCTTGCGTCGGTTCGCTCCGCGCCACGAAGGGCACGCATCTCCTCACGGTTGCTCTGGCGGATGGCGCGAATCTGCGCCTTTTGATTGTCGCTCAAATCGAGCTCTCTCATCAGATGGTGGCCGCGGTGGCCATGGTGGCCACGTCGGGCGTGAGTGCCTTCGGCACGTTCGGCACCATCGCCACGGCTGCGGTTGCCGCGTCGGGCGCGTCGATTTGGACGTTCAGAGGTCTCGACGGCGTCGGTGCCCTGAGCGAAACTCACTTCAGGTACGACAAAAGCGCCAAGGGCCAGTGAGAGGGCGAGGGGAGTGAGAATCTTGAGGGGGCTCTTCATGGTGGATTTCCTTTCGAGGACTTGGGCCTCGTAAGAAGAGACGCTTGGGTTCTGAAGCAAATCTTAAGCAGGGGTTGATTGTTGGGTCGACGAGCACCGAAAACCTTATTGATTACAGAGTTGTAGAGATTCTTAAGAAAGATCGTAGTTCTCGAAAACATTGTTGATAGGCGTCAAAATGGTATGACCTGGGCGATGATAAAAACACTTCTTTTGGTACTTAGCGGCCTTCTCTTTTGCGCGTGCGGCGATGATGACTCCAGCGTCACAGACACGGGACCAACCGACGCGGGGCGAACTCCCGACGTCATGGAAGGCATGGATGCCGGTCCGGATACCGGTCCAATCGAAGGCATGGACGCCGGTCCGGTGGAAGTGGATGCCGGTCCAGTGGAAGTGGACGCCGGTCCGTCTGACGCAGGAACTGACGTGAGTTCGAGTCCTGACGCAGGACCACTTTGCTTCCTCAACGTGGACTGTCCGGACGACAACCTTTGCTCCGAGACTGAAGAAGGCACCGACATGTCCTTCTGCATTCCAGGTGACCGTGGAACCACGCCTTACGGCGACGCATGCACGACTAGTGAACAGTGCGTGAGTGGTGCATGCCTTGAGGACTTCTGCACAATGGCCTGCGATGCTGCAGATGCATGTCCTTCCCCCAACCTTCCCCGCTGCCAGCCGGCGCTGGGGCTTTGCGTTCCTCCTGCTGAGTGAGGGATGTCCCGCACCTTCGATGAGGTTCGCGTACGCGGCCTCCTGAAGCTCTACGGGACAACCCGTGCTCTTGCGAGCATTGACGCGGAGTTTCCGGCGGGCGCAGCGACCATCGTTGAAGGACACAACGGCAGCGGCAAGAGCACGCTCGTGCAGATCCTTGCTCAGCTGGCGCGGCCGACGAAAGGTCGTGTCCACTATGGAGATCTCAAGAAGCGGGAGGCACGTCGCCACATCGGCCTCGTGTCCCACGCGCCTCTTGTTTACAGCGACTTGAGCGCCCGCGAGAACCTTGAGTTCTTTGCGGGCCTCTACGATGCGCCGGTCAAAGCCGTGCAGGATATGATCGAGCGTTTCGAGCTCGAGGCCATCGCAGACCGAGCGCTCAAGACCTATTCACGTGGGCAGACACAGCGGGTTTCGCTGGCCCGTGCGCTCTTGGCAAAGCCTAAGCTGCTACTTCTGGATGAGCCCTCGACTGGCCTCGACGAATCCGGAACCGAAGGGCTCGCGGAGGTCATCGACGAAGAGAAAGCACGTGGCGCCATCATCGTGGTGGTCACCCACAGCCCTGCCTTTGCGAAGCGCGTCGGTGACCGCACCTTGAAGCTGGTTCGAGGCCGCGTGTCATGAAGGAGTTCTTCAAGAGCACACGTCAGATCGCTCTCAAAGACCTGCGTATCGAGTGGAAGACGAAGGAGATCACTTACTCCACCGCGCTCTTTGCGACGTTGGTGGTGATCATGGCGTCGCTCTCCTTCTATCTGACACCGGCCCTGGCTCGTCAGATCGCTCCTGGTGTTCTTTGGATCGCCATCACATTTGGGGGCCTTTTGGCCGTGGGGCGTGGCTGGGCTCGTGAACGTGACGGGGATGCGATGAGAGCACTCCTGCTCTCGCCAGCACCTCGGTCATCCATCTACTTCGGCAAGCTGATTTCGAACTTGGTCTTTCTTTTGATCGTTGAGGTGATCATCACACCGATGGTCGCGCTCTTTTTCCACATCGATCTTTGGGCCGTTCTTGGACCGCTCGCCTTGATTCTGTTCCTTGGGACGCTCGGTTTTGTGGCCGCAGCGACGCTTTTCGGGGCAATGACCGTTCGAACGGGAGCCCGTGATCTAGCCCTGAGCGTGGTGGTTTTCCCTCTCATCACCCCTGCTCTCTTGGCATCCGTTGTGGCGACGAAGCAGCTCTTTGGTGGGGCAGAACTCGGCGACACCGTGGTTTGGCTGCGAATCCTCTTGGCCTTTGACGTCTTTTTCATCGCGGCGGGCACAGCGCTCTTTGAACCGCTGATGAGCGACTAGAAGCCGTTCAAACCAGGTAAAAGCCTTTCCGCGCATGGGGCCGACGATCTATGATGGCGTGCCCCTGGACGTACTTTCAGGGTCCGCAAAAAGAGCCGAATGGCCAACGATCCCCAGCTCCTAGCCAACATCAAGCAGATGATTCTTGAGCGCCGCTTTCAAGATGCGGTGCGGGCCTGTCGACGTGAGCTTCTTTCGCACCCGGCGAAGTACGACGTGCGCCTCATGTTGGGTCACGCGTTGATGGCTCTTTCTCGCTATGACGATGTGCGGACGGAGATGCAGGTGCTGCTCCGCTCCGCCCCTGAATACGGAGCCGCTCATCGGGTTCTGGGCGAGGCGTACCTTCGATTGAAGCGTGAAGATGAAGCTGCAACGTCGCTGCGCTCGGCGATGCACCTCGACGAGAATGACACCGAAGCCAGAGCTCTGCTGGCGGAGCTCGAAGGAAGACCACCCGCTTCCATGTCTATCGACCAACGTTTTACGGATGAGACGACGAAGGCAGAGACGTCTGATCTTCAGGCCGATCCCAGTCTTCCCACGATGTCATCTCCAGAGTTCGATGACCCGACTCACACCTCGAACCACCAGCTCCCAGAGTATGAGCCGAGCGTCGCTCTCGACTCGGAGTTTGAGCAGGAGGTCTTTGACCAACTCGATGAGCTCGAGGGCGAGGCCACCATCATGACAACCCCTGAGGCGTATGAAGCGCTCAAAGGGGATGACACTCGTGGCAAGGATGGGCCGCCCGGTGACGCTGAGACGTATGGAAGACCAGGGGCGCTGCCCGGGGCTCCGGCGCTGCCTGGTGACGCGCGTGGGAAGTCGTCAGTATTAGCGAGGGACGAGACGCGAGGAAAACCGCGAACTCCGGTTCATGATGAGGAGACGAGGGGCCGCGCACCCAAGCTGCGTGCGCCAACGATCATGGGGATTGGTCACGCGTCGTTAAAGCCCGCCGTGTCCGACCCTGGTTTCCAGCTCGACACCGATGATCTCATGAGTGCCGCGGAGGACCTCGTTTCGATGTCCGCTGAGCTGGTGATCGATGATCTTGAGGACGAACCCACACGAGCACGCGCTCCGGATGAAATGGAGGATGAGAAGACCCGCCAACGAGAGCCAAAGTCGCCTCAGGTGCCGTCTAGTCAGGGCTCGCCTCCGCTCGCCTCTGCGCCGCTCGCCTCTGCTCCGCTGCCCTCTGCGCCGCTGCCCTCTGCGCCGCTGCCGCAGCCTTCTGCGCCGCTGCCTTCGCCCGCTGGCCCGCTGCCTTCGCCAGCTGGCCCGCTGCCTTCGCCAGCATGGCCGCCGCCGGCCGCGGCGCCGCCACCACGTGCAGGTCCACCGGGGGCCCCTTCATTCTCGCCGGATCTATGGCAGTCCGCGATGCCGGAAGGGTTCGGCCAGAGCCAGCCAGCGTTTGCGCTGCCACCGAGCCAGGGTCCGCCCTCGAGCTTTCCAGGGTCTTCTTCCGGTCCGGTGGCTTCCGCGCCGCCACCGCCATCCGCGTTGCCACCACGTGCGGGCCCCCCACCGCAATACGCCGCTCCTGTGTTGGGGTCGAGCACGCCACTGCCGGAGCTAGAAAGCGAAGCGACCCTTGCTCGCGCGCCGGTGGACCCGTTTCCCAAACTTGTGGCCAGCGCCACGCCGATGATCGCGCCCCCTCGGCAGCCGGACTTTTCACCACCGGTCAACGCGCCCACACCCATCGCGGCAGCGCCGGCGCCACCAGCCGAGACGAAGAAACAGGCCAAGCGTAAGAATCGCGCCACGGAGGTCATTAAAAAGCACGGCGCTGGGCTACGTGAGCGTTGGCCGCCGGCTGTGCTCGTGGCGCTCTTGGGTGTCCCAGTTTTGCTCGTCGCGACGCTCTTTTATGCGTACCGGTCTTACACCGTGGCTGAAGCAGAGCGCGAGGTCAGCATCGCAGCACGTCGCGCTGCGAACGTCGGGACGCTTCCACTCGTGCAGCAGGCCATCGCCCTCGATGCCGAGGCTGGTTCCAACGTTCCTTTGGCCGTGGCGCGTCGTGCGTTTCTCTATTCACTCGCGGCCATTGAGCATGGCGCGCCGGAAGAAGAGCGCGTGCTGTCCTTGGCCGAGCTGGCCCCTGGTGACACGTCCCTTGAGGCCTTGGCGAGAGCCTACATTGCGCTTGAGCAAGGTGATGTTGGTCGGGCTGAAGAGCTCCTCGAACCCTTCGATGAAAACGAGGTTTGGGGCGAGGTTGCGTTTGCCCGAGCCATGGCAGCGTATCGCGTAGGAGATTCGGAGCGTGCCGTGACGCTCTCTCGCGCGGCCCAGGCGCTTCAGCCATCGGCTACTCGTTACACGGCATTCATGGTTCGCGCGCTCATCGCAGGCGGCGAAACCCAAGATGCAGAGCAGCTCGCGATGGGCCTTGCAGGCGCGGATGGGCCTCTGGTGGATCTGGCCCGCGCTGAAGTGAAAATCGCCACGGGGGACTACGAAGCAGGAAGTGAACTGGCGAGTTCCGTCGTCGACGCGGCGGACGCCAGCGACCGGCAGCGCGCGCTGGCGCATCTCTTCTTGGCGGAGTCCGCGGCTGCGCAAGACCAAGCGGAAGAAGCCACCACGCACATCGAGGCGGCGTTCGCTTCCGAGGAGCCCAGCGACGAGGGGTTTGTCCTCGACGCCATCCAAGTCTACCTGCGTATCGGTAATAGCGAAGCGGCGACAGCGCTCATTCCTCGACTCGCAAGCAATGAGCTTGGGGCTGCGCGTCGCGCCATCACCGTCGCCGCTGTATACCTCCAAGCGGAGGACTACGAAGCTGCTGAAGCTGCTCTGGCCAGCGCTCCGGACTCGCCGCGGACTGCCTTCATGCGGGGGCAGCTCGCCGAAGCTCAGGGAGATATCCCAGCTGCGAAGCGATCCTATGAGGCAGCGGCGGCTAGTCCCGAAGAGGCGTTTCGTGCGCGAATGCGTCTTGGCGCGATGGCCCTCAGCGCTGGCGAAGCGGCGGTGGCGGTGGCGGAACTTGAGAGGGTGCGCACAAACAGAGAAGGGGACGCGGAGTTTGTGCTCTTGCTGGTCCGCGCTTACTTGGCGAACGATGACAACGACGCTGCGACCGCGGCTGTTCGCTCCGCACGCGCCGCGAGCCCTAATGACACACGCATTCGCGCCGCCGAAGCAGACATTCAAATGGCGAGCGGCGACTATGAAGAGGCGCTCACCACACTGACCGCGCTGGTGGAAACCAGCCCTACAGACGTGACGCTTCAAGGGACGCTTGGCGATGCTGCGCGCCTCTCAGGGAGCCTGGAGCGCGCCGCTGCTGCCTACGACGCGGCGTTGGCGAGGAATCCACGGGACTCGCGCTCGTTGAATGGAAAAGTCGCGTTGGCGATGTCTTCGGGTGACACCGATGCCATGGAGGCGGCCATCAACGCCGCAGCGACCGGCGGCGTCACGGATTTGGCTCTCCCACGGGCTCAGTTGACCTTGCTCCGCGCCGAAGGGCGAGCCGCTGTGGAGGCCTTTGATGCCCTCGTGAACAACCGAACCCGCGATGTTTCGCTCCTGGTTGGACTTGGCCAAGCTCACCTGCAGGCCGCATCGCTTGGCTCTGCGAAGTCGGTTTTTCAGCGGGCGCTGCGCATTGAGCCACGGAACATGGATGTCATCGTGGGTATCGCTTTCGTCGAAACACGGCGTGGCCGCCTTCGGGCAGCGGGACAGATCCTTCGGCGCGCGCGTCGCGCGATCACGGGCCCACGCGACGAAGCACGTTTGGCGGTGGCGCGGGGCAGGATCGCCCTCGAATACGGGCGCCTTAGTGACGCTGCGGAAGCTGGCCAAGCGGCTCTCGTAAAAGACCCCGAGTCAGCCGAAGCGCACTTTCTTTTGGCGATGACGGTGGACGCTCAGGGGCGAGATTCTACGGAGCATTTGACGCGCGCTCTTGCGGGCCACGGTGTGACCCCAGAGATGCTTGGGCAGATGGTGATCCATGGTCCACGTGAGGGGCGCTGTGATCTGGCGGCTCGGTACATGGATGCGTCACCGGAAGGCGTGGATTCACGTGACGTTCAGCGCATCGCCGGTCGTTGCCGCTGAACTTCCTTCGGAAGTTCGCCGCGTTGCCTGCCTGGCTGATGGATCTTCGGCCTCGATCGAGTCGAGAGTTTAAGCTGGTGTGTCTCTATATGTTCGGGGGAGCCAGTGATCCGATTCGAGTGTCGCGTGTGTCAAACAGCACTTTGGCTTTCGGAGGTGGGCGTTTGGCTCGCCGGCGAGCTCTTTCTACAGTGAGAACTGCTCAGCGCGGGTCGATGAGGTGATGCCTCGACAGAAGACGTTCACAGCAGTCGTCCCAGGGAATAGCGGAAGGGTGCGAACCGAGCTCCGCATTGTCGAAGTTGGACAGGGTATGTGCAGCCTGAAATTTAACTACGGTGGGACGAGCTACGCCAGCCATGAGTCGGACTTCACGGAGGAGCACAGCACAGAGGGGGGACCTATCCATTGTTCCAAGGCGTCGATTCTCGAGCTTGGGTTGGGGCTGGAGGGCTGGCTTGAGAAGGGTGAACTCTTCTCGTGGAACAGCGGCGGCAGCTCCGTTCCGTTCCTGACCTTGGCCCTTTGTCGGCCTGAGGGCATGATCACGCGCGCCGACAAACCTGCATTTGCGTGTACGTACGAAAACTCCACGTCGTTTTACTCTTCGTGGATCTACATCGTGGATCAAAGCTGCCTCAGGGAAGCTGCTGAGGTGCTTCGAGACCTGGGTGTTCAGTCGCAGATCCACTGACTCTGCTCACTTGTTCGTTTGGCGTATTCGCATGCGACCCCCGACAGAGATTTTAGTAGTGAGCCACCAGGTCGAGCCATCGGTGCTCCAACCACCGTCGAAAAGAAGGCCTAGGAGGAGGCCCCACCGCTTCTGGCGCGCTGCCTCATTTCCGACGAGGAAATCGACGCGGACCGAAAAGCTGTGTGCGAGGCTTGTGCGCTCTTCCCAGTCGATCGCGCCTGGGAAAAAGAACATTCGTTCGTCACCGATGGCGTAGACGACGAAGCTCAGGTCGTAGCCAAGGGTCAGCTCGAAGCGAGAGTCTCCGGGCAGGACCTGCACGTGGGCCGCCGCCGTGTCGGCGGATGCGGCTACGTTCCGGCTCGAGGTCACCCGCGGAAAAGGAGAGCGGCATGGCCTACGCCGACGCGGTTTCGATATAAGCGTGCTTCAAACATGCCGCCAACGAGGGCGCCGCGTTCGCCGTCGACGTGGAAATCGTTCAAAAGGAGGGTTCCGCCGTAGAATCCGAGGGCATGGGGTGATGCGTGGATGGGTTCGGCGGCCGGCGGGACGACTTGGGCGTCGGCGTGCGTCGCGGCGAGTAGAAAGACGACGACGGAGCGCATGCAGAGTTCGGAGCAAGTATTGTTCCAGCAAACTTCCCAATGAGGCGCCGGAAATCAGGTGTTCGAACTCCAACTTGGGCTCACTCCGAGGGTGCTAGTAGACCTGCGTGGCTCGTCCGCGGAAGAGGCGGGCGGCGGTGGTGCCGGCGATGAAGAGCGAGCTCCCGAGAATAAGCCCGGCCACACCACCGCGAAAACTAGCGTCGG